>NZ_JBDYKM010000007.1:0-145145 GCF_040012495.1 Paraglaciecola sp. 25GB23A | reverse complement strand
AGATTGTCTTGTTATTAATTGTTAAAGAGCGTTTAGTACAGGATTGTTGAAGCGAAATGCGTGAACGTAGTGAACACTGATTTCTGAAAAAACACTTGTACTGGGTGACCGTCCTATTTGACGACCGCCGGTTAAATCTTGTCTGCTTAAGCTGTCCGAAGACCCTCTTAAGCGGGAGGCGTATATTACGCTATCCGTTTACGTTGTCAAGAAAGTTTTTAAATTATTTTTTAAAACTCTTTCTCCACAACCCGCTAATCACTTGACTCCTAGGAGTCTCGTATCACGGGCCGAAGCCGGTGTCGTGTCAGACGTTTACTGTCTGTCCCGAAGCGAGGAGGCGCATTATAGACAAGCCATCATCACTTGCAACACCTTTTTTGAAATAATCGTTTAAGTGCGTGTAAATTCACCAATGTGCTTATTAAACATTATATTTGGCGAAAAAATAGCAATAAATACTAACTAAGTCGTCACTGTTTAATGGTTTGTATTGGCGATTTATTGATAAGTAAGTAACATAGAGCTGCGTTTCCTTATTATTATAAATACAACTTTTAGGTACTCTTGATCATGAACTCATCTTTAATCACAAACATTATTAGTGTTTTAGTCTTAGCAATTGCCAGTTATTTCGTTTTTGAGCTGGTTAATATTGCATTATCGCCCGCTATTTCAGTTGCACTTGGTATCGTCATTGGCGGCATAGCATCAGTTTTATTATTTAACATTAAAAGCACACCGAGCATCGGTGATAGCGGTCAAGTTTCAGAATTAAGTACTCTTTATGTAGGTAACCTACCTTATCGGGCAAATGAACAAGCCGTGCAAGAACATTTCGAAGCACACGGTGTAGTTAACTCTGTGCGATTAATGAAAGATCGTCGGACTGGAAAGCGTAAAGGTTATGGATTTGTAGAAATGGATACAAAAGGCGCTAATAACGCAATCAAAAACTTAAATGATTCTGAATTTCAAGAAAGAACATTAAAGGTGAGATTAGCCAAAGACAAAACTGAAGAAGAATAAACTAGAGTTAAAACAAGTTAGTTATAAAAACGCCTACATTATGTAGGCGTTTTTATTTGCGTAATAACAATGGCCTATTGTGAAGCCAGAGGGAGATTATCCATTAATTTTTGATTAAAGGTGTGAAAGCGATTCAATGCGGTAATCAAATCTGGAGTATGCACTTCGCCCATACGATTAATGAGTGTATTCAGCATATTGTCATAATCACTGCCATCTTGCAGTTGCTGACGACTGGCATCAAGCACAGATAGCATCTTATCAAGATATTGCGCTATCGGCTTAACGGCCTTAGCTGGCTCACTATCTGTTTTATTTTGACTATAGTGCGAAACCGTCTCATAGGTTTTAACCACTTGGGAAGTTTCTGCTTTGGTTAACTGCAAGGCAAACCCGGCTAGTTCTTTTTCGTCGAAGCCAAGCTTTAAGGCCTGTTTGTAAGCCGTTTCTATATCGCCATTAAAAAACTCATCAGCTAAGCTATTTGCATCCGATACAAGTTGCCCGATAGCGGTTAATTCTTGTTCGTTTAAATTGCCGCTCACACTGAAACTCAATGCATTACTTTCATAATAGACACTGTTCTGTTGCAACACAGTAGGAGGTGACTCTTTGGTTTGAACTTCGCCCTGGGTTTTCACACTCTGTTTGAGCGGTTCTGCTTGCTTGGTACTAGAAGCATTTGCTTCCGGCTGCTCAGCTGGTTGTTGGTTTGCAATATTTACTTGAGCAGAGTCCGGAGCGTCTGACTTAGATGTTTGTTGCACTTGCTTAGCTGCCTCAGCTTGTTGCTGTAAAATAATTTGGCGATTAAATTCAAACTGTTTAAAATCTTCAAAAGATAATGTAACTTCATCGCCCTCTTTTGTTTTAACTACTAGTTGAGAGGATTGCTGTTGCGTTACCGATATTTGCGTTGCAACTTGCTTAACCTGAGTAGAATTAGCCGTAGGCTCATCTTGCTTAGCAAAAATATCTTTTTTAAGGCTTTCAATACCCTCGTCAATTAATTTTTTACTGTTGTCGATACCCACGCGAATTTCTTCGTTCATCAAACCAGCTAAATCTTTTTCTGCCAATTTGATACCTTTTAACACGCCAATCGTCGCTTGCTCAAATAGCTTGTTTAACTGGCTATCATCGGCACCATTGCTTTTTGCGTTCTTGATTGCACCGCCAACAAATTTCAAAACATTTTTTGCCACCTCTTCAAAATCAAATAAGGGTTGCACGGTTTGTTTTGCTTTATTACTCGAGAAATCCGGCTTCTTACCGTCAAGCTCTAATGTTGTGTTCAGAGCACTCGAATATACTCTTGCGCCAAAGCTCGAACTAGAGCTGAATTTATCAGAATTTGTTTGTGCTTGATTAGCTTGTAAGGCGGCAGCTTGGCGCAGGCCGGAATCACGCAACTGGTTTTGCACACTGGTCTCACTGCCTAAATGTGCGGGTTTGTCACCTAAAAATGCTTTTAATTGATTAATGTTCATATTGTCTACCTCACTTCCCTCATTAGTAGTTATCGGCAGGTGGTGCATAAAATTTAGGCTACATACAAATAATACTTTACAACAGCAATCTTGAAGTATTAGCTAAAACCCTATACCTTGCGCGATTTTATAAGCAACACGGTGGGAGAATACCATGGGTCACAATGCGATCAATATTGACGATTATCCAGCACAATTGCAGTACAAGGCTGACTTGATACAACAAAGCTTCGATGATTTTGCCATGCCATGTTTAGAAGTATTTCCCTCTGAGCCTATTCATTACAGAATGCGGGCTGAATTTAGAGTGTGGCATGAAGGTAACGATCTTTATCACATCATGTTCGATAAGCAGAGCAAAGAAAAATATAAGGTTGAAAATTTTCCAGCCGCCAGCAAAATAATTAACCAAGTTATGATTGATTTAGTTCACTTGCTTAAGCCTAATGAGATTGCTCGACGTAAACTATTTCAAATTGACTATTTAAGCAGCCTTAACAATCACATTGTGGTTTCTTTGCTTTATCATAAAACCTTAGATGCCGGTTGGCAGCAAGAGATGCAAAGCATTCTGATTAATCTGAGAAAAAAATATAGCATCGATATTATCGGGCGCGCCAAGAAACAAAAAATGGTGTTAGATAAAGATTATTTAATCGAAAACTTAATGATCAATGGCACAGACTTTCAATTTAAACATATCGAAAATAGCTTTACCCAACCCAACGCTGGGGTAAATATTAAGATGATTGAATGGGCCTTGGATGTGACACAAGATTGTCAAGGTGACTTATTAGAACTTTACTGCGGGCTTGGTAACTTCACTCTACCTCTAGCACAAAACTTTAATCGCGTATTAGCCACAGAAATTGCCAAATCATCGGTTACCGCTGCGCAATACAACATTGCTCTGAACAAAATTGACAATGTCACCGTGTTAAGAATGTCGAGTGAAGAATTTGTCGAAGCGCAGCAGCAAAAACGTGAGTTTCGTCGTTTAGAAGGTATTAATTTACAAGATTTTGACTGCACAACCATATTAGTTGATCCGCCACGATCGGGGCTAGATGATGAAACCTTGGGCATGGTTAAGGCGTATCAAAATATCGTTTATATTTCTTGTAACCCAGATACCCTGAAGCAAAATCTCAATGTACTGAGCCAAAGTCATGAGATAGTACGCTTTGCTTTATTTGACCAATTTCCTTATACCCATCATGCAGAATGTGGGGTATTTCTGCAAAAAAGGGCTTAGGCCTGTAATGCACCAATAACAATAAATCTCAGTTGTTGTTTAAGTCTTTCAGCCAAGACTTTCTTATGTTCAGGTGTCGCATCAAGAGCTTCCGCTCCTGTGCTAAAAACCAGCTTCACCATGGCCTCAGCTTGTAAATTGGCGATATTACTTTTGAGGCCAGTGGTTGCCATAGTGTAATCAGTCAGTTCAACGTTGAAATGCTGAATCTCACGCAATACGGCCGCTCTGAAGGCTAATGACGTGCCGGTATGTTCCCTGAGTAACAATCTGAATACGTTACTGTTGTCGTTAATAAACTCCATAAAAGTCTCTACTGAGGTATGTATTACTCCTCCGCCCGAGGCTATTCTTAATCTGGCTTGACGCATAAGTTGTCGTAAGGCTAAGCCAGCTTCATCAACCAAGGTCAAACCTAACTCATCAATGTCTTTAAAATGTCGGTAAAAAGAGGTAGGTGCTATACCTGCTACCCGTGCAACTTCACGCAGACTAATACTAGACAAACTGCGTTGTTCATCAAGCAACGAAAAAGCAGCTTCAATAATACTGCGACGAGTACGTAGTTTTTGTAATTGACGACTCAAAATAAGCTCTAATTAATTTTTATAAACTAGTTTACCCTGAAAATCGTGAAGGGCACAGCCTATGATTTCAATCAGTATCAGTAGATTTTTCTTGATTAAGTACTGAGGCAAAGTTAAATTAGCGTACAGTTGTAAGCTCAAAAAATAATTACCATGAAAAAACCTCGCTTGTTGTTTGTCAATGTCGCCATATTCCTGATTACCGGACTTATCGCACTTTTTATCGTTCCTTACGAAGCCTTTACTCATGGATTTGATAGCTTTGAAATTATTGCCTGTATTGCACTTATCTATTTTTCAGGTATGTCGATTACAGCAGGTTATCATCGCTTGTGGTCTCACAAAGCGTATGAAGCAAACCCAGTTATCAAGGTAATTCTGGCGATTGGTGGCGCTATGGCCTTGCAGAACAGTATTTTGCATTGGTCCTCTGATCACCGCATTCACCATAAACATGTAGATGATAACGAATCTGATCCCTATTCAGCAAAAATGGGATTTTGGTATTCCCACATTGGGTGGATGCTCAGAGAATATCAAGTTCATCGTTACAGTGATTACAGTAACTGTCGGGATCTACAAAAAGACAAAGTGGTTATGTGGCAGCACCGCCATTATTTAGCCATCATGCTCAGCGCTAATTTTGGTGTACCAATTTTGTTAGGCTGGCTCAACAACGATATATCGGGCATGTTGCTGCTGGCTGGTGTGTTTAGGCTTGTTGTGGTTCATCACGTGACATTCTTCATAAATTCTCTGGCGCATATCTGGGGTAGACAGCCTTACACCGATAAAAACAGTGCAAGAGATAATGATATTTTAGCGTTTTTTACATTTGGTGAAGGTTATCATAATTTCCATCATATCTTTGAATACGACTATCGTAACGGTATTAGATGGTGGCAGTTTGATCCCAGTAAATGGCTGATAAGAGGTCTATCTTTTGTAGGATTAGCAAAGAATTTGCGCCGCTGCCCTGAAGAACGGATTGAAAAAGCCCGCTTAATTATGCAGTTGCAACGGTCAAAACTGCGTATTGCCTCATTAGCCAATAGAGAAGAGATGATGCAAAAGCTCCAAGACGAGTATGAATTATTAGTGCACAGAATGACCGAATATTACGCAGCTCAAAAAAGGATGATGGGAGTAAAAAAACAGGACTTAAAACGCAGTTATGAAAAGCTGGAATTGCACCATCGATATAAAGAATTAAAGCTTAATTTGGCCTTGCAGAAAGAGAAGTGGCTTAAATTAAATCAATTGGTTTGTTTGCCCTTAATGGTCGAAAAAAATTAGTAAAAACCAGACACAAAAAAAGCTGCTTGAAGCAGCTTTTTTTTATCTCACTTACCTTATTGTACTAGAGCAAACAATTTAGCTTCTTGTTGTTCTTGGTCTTTTTGAGCAATCACTTTAATCAACATCTTGTTGGGGAAGAATTGTGTCGTCGCCATCACATTTGGGCTTTGCTGCTCAAGTTTCAAAGTAAGCTCGCGCTGCATATTTTGAAACTGCATATTATTATCAATCAACGAAGCTGTGCACTGGCCATTTATTTCATAGTTATTCATGTCCATGCAAGTAAACATGCTTTTTTGACTTAATTCGCTGTGCGCTAGACTGGAGCATACTAATAGGATGCCTGTTAGAACTAGTTTCATACGCATAATTTTCACCTTTTAACTGCTGGTATGACTTAAAGTTACACTGATCAGAGCAACACATCAAGTTTTAACAGCATAGTTTTATGACAATATTATGACAAAGTGAAATATTTCTATATTTATTTGATTACCACGCAGAACATAATCAACTTAAGATCAAGTACGTATTTGTAAGGGGACAGATATTCTGGGCAATTAAACTAAAAAATAAAGTAAGAAAACAAGATAGTTAGGTTTAGGCTCGACAAATTAAATATTAAGCACAATAACATCAGCCAACATTTGACAGCGAAAACACAGCAGGGCTAGCTACTGTGTTAATCCTAGAGCAGATTTAAAGATCACGTTGTTCAATCAGGTACGCTAATAATTGATCGAATGGCATAGGCTTGGCGAACAAATACCCTTGCGCTTCGTCGCAACCGAGTTTCAGCATGTAACTCGCCTGCTCTCGTTTTTCTACTCCTTCAGCTATAGTTGATAATCCCAGCTTATTGCCTAATGTTACTATCGTTTCAGCAATAAATGCTGACTTACCCGGAGTAATTTCATTCACAAAAGAACGGTCAACTTTCAACCTGTCTAATGGAAGTTGTTGCAAGTAACTCATCGATGAAAAACCAGTACCAAAATCATCAATAGCCACTTTAACGCCGAAAGCTTTTAACTCATGTAATGCTTCCACCACTATTTGTGGTTCATCCATAACAATACTTTCGGTAATTTCTAATTCGATTTTTTCAGGTTTAATACCCTCACGTGTAATAACGTCTTTTACCACGTTAATAAACGCTGGATCTCGGAATTGTGGCATTGAGATATTCACTGCCATCCGCAATTCATCAAAGCCGTATGTCGCCAATACACCTAGTTGTCGACACGACTCTTCTAACACCCAAGCACCAATGTCAATAATAAGGCCTGAATACTCAGCAAGAGGGATAAAAACATCTGGCGAAATAAAACCGCCGCTCGATGTTGGCCAACGTAACAATGCCTCCATTCCAACCACATTTTCGGTCACCAAATCGACCTGTGGTTGATACCACAACTGTAATTTGCGTGCCTTAAAGTCAATAGCAAGTTGGCGGATCATATCTAAACGCCACGTTGTTTGCTCTTCCATTTCTGGTTCGTAAAATTCAAAATTTGTATTAAGATTTTTCTTGGCTTCGTTTAAAGCAATGTTACTGTGCTTGAGAATATTGATGCCAGTTTGCGGTCTATTGGTCAGTCTCACTAAACCAAAAGACGCCCCCAAGTGCAAGGAGTGCTCTCCGGCTTTGAAAGGAGCAAAAAACAGTTCTTGCAGGGTTTGTGGATTAACAAAAAATTCTGGGCCAATTAAACCAAACACATCTGATCCAATCCGACCTAATCTGACCTTGTCTTTGAAAGTTTCTTCAAGTCTATTAGCAACCGATAACAGCACACTGTTTCCGACGTCTTGCCCTAGGCCATCATTAATATCGGCAAAATGGCTGATATCAACTAAAGCAACCATGACCTCATGAACGGCAGTTTTACCATCTCCAAGTTCATCAAGCATGTTAATAAACTCACTACGATTAGGTAATTTAGTTAACCAATCTTTAAAGGCAGCAGTGCGTAGCTGATGAAATAAATTAACGTTTTCGTAACCTACAGAAACACTGGTTAAAAACACTTCAAGTAACTGTTTATTTATCTCACTAATTTCTTTACCCATTTGCAGATAAACGGCGGCCTCATAACCAGAGCTATTGAGGTATAAAACAGAGAAATCGTGTTCGAATATATGTTGTTTTATAGCAAGGCAACGATTCACAAAATCGACAATTTGAGGGTTATGAATATTTTCTAACTTTAAATTAATGTGACAGGCAAACTCACCTGCCGCGCCCAAGATATAAACACCATCATCATCTTTTTCTAGTACCGAACCTGCGCGAGCACAAACAACACCTCCGGCCTCGAGCCCAAGAAGAGAGCTAATCTGGGTTACCACTCCCTCGCAAAAGTTTTTTACTGAATGTTCTTCCATCAAGTTGGCGGCAGAGATAATAATTTTCTGAAGACCAAGTCGGCTTTGATTAATGGATAATATTTGTTGATAAGAACGCAAGGACGCTATTATCGTCGTGACTAATTTGCTACGGGTTAACTCTGTCTTTGTTTTATAGTCATTGATATCGTAGTCTTTAATAACTTGCTCTTCGGGAGCATAACCGGGTTGACCGGTACGTAAAATAATTCGCGGTTCTTCTAAGCCCATTTCCGAACGCATGATTTTAGCGACTCTTAGACCTGAGTCATCAGATTCCATCACCACATCTAATAAAATAATGGCAATACTTGAGCCCATCTCACCAATGATTTTTAGAGCCTCGGCACCAGAATAAGCATGAATAAACTTTAAACCTTTATCATTCACAATTAAGTCAGACAAAGCTAAGCGAGTCACTGAGTGAATTTCTTCATCATCATCAACGACGAGGATATTCCAATAACCACTTGCAACTTTGACTTCTGAACCTTTATCTTCGGATAAAAAAATCAGTTCATCATTTTCATAATTATTTTGGCTCATTTAATTACAGACGACTCCGAAGTAGCAATAATGGATAAAGTACAATCTTAGCTAACATTAACTCAATATTGCCCAGAGCAAAAGACTCCTGTGCACATTGGCGTGATTTTATGCTATTGATAGTAGTCCAAAATATTTTTTAACGCTAAGTAGTCATAAAATTCTTATTATGCCGATGAGCTCTGAGTAAAATCCTAAATAAAAACATGTCGATTAAAGTAGAAAATACCGGATTTAAGCCAATAATAGCGGATATTAAACCTATTAAATCCGATGCCAAACTTGAAATATCTAAAGATAAAACCGAGCACGTTAAAAAATTGGCTGGCACAGATCGCATTGCCAAGTGGTTTAGTCAGGCTGGAATTTATTCAATATCAAGCGCTAAGCAAAAACAAAGTATCGATCATAAAATAAGTGAACGTTTAAAATTAAAAGAACGTCGAAAAATTATAAATTTAGAAAATATTCTTAGTAAAGCCATCAATTTTTGCCTTGATGAAGGTCAAACTGATGATATAGATCCTGACTGGTTTTTTAGTTTTATTAAAATGGCAGAAGAAATTTATTCACCGCCGATGCAAGAATTATGGGGTAAAATTTTTGCAGTTGAAAGTGGTAAACCTGGCAGCTTTTCACTCAACACCTTGCAACTCCTTAAACAACTCACGCAGAAAGACGCCGTGATTTTTCGACGTGCGGTTAATTTTGCCAGCCGACAACGTGGTGATTCTAGCCCCAAATTATTAATTGGTTATTATCGTAAAAAATCGCTTTGGTCGTTTTTCAGCGCCAATAGTGGACATCAACTCAATTTGGCTCAGTTTGGTTTAAGTTACCCTGACTTGCTGGCATTAATGGATTTAGGCCTCATTCATCATAGTGAAATAGAGTCCGGAGAGATTGCATTTGGAGAGACTGTTGAGTGGCGTATTTCCGGACATACCATGACATTATCACCTAGGCTAAGATCGCTCACATTAGTTTATTTTAAATTTACCACTATCGGCGCAGAGCTGAGCAAGTTAGTTAATAGTCAAAAGCAAGACCACTATGTTGTAGCTTTGCGACAAAAGCTTGGGACAGTATTTAATATAAAAGACTAAGAAGGGCGAAGGAGATAAGCATCTTCGGCGCATTAAACACTTAAATGCCATCACCAAATTCATGTAGACCACATTCTCGTTTCATACCAAAGAAGCGAGTATCTTGCTCGTTCATGCCCTCTTCCAGTGAACGGGTGGTATGCCAATCACCTATTGACACATAGCCTTTTTCCCACAATGGATGATAGGGGAGATTATGCTCTTTTAGATAATAATGTATGTCTTTATTGGTCCAATTAATAATGGGATAAATCTTGAATTGATTCTTTAACTGTTGCACAACAGGTAAGTTTTCTCGCATATCAGACTGGCTGCGGCGTAACCCGGCAAACCAACTTTTAACCGACAACTCTTCTAATGCTTGCTGCATAGGTTGCACTTTATTGAGCTGATTGTAACGCGTAATACCATCCTGGCCTTGTTCCCACAATTTGCCCATCCTCGCTTCCTGCCAAGCAGCAGACATAGGTGCACGATAGACTTTCAAGTTAAGTTGGAGCATTTCAGTCATCTCATCAATAAATTGATAGGTTTCAGGAAAAAGATAACCAGTGTCTGTCACCACTACGGGAATATCAGGCTTTTGACTTGCCACCATATGCAGCATGACTGCAGCTTGTGCGCCAAAACTAGAAGACAGCATAAAGTTGCCTGGCAAATGCTCTAGTGCCCAAGAGACTCTCTCTTGAGCGCTAGACTTTTCAAGTTGCACATTTAACTGAGCCAGCTCTTCTGTGCTTGGAGCAAAGTGGTCTTCCTTTGTTTGCAGGGTATTAGATGGCATATTCTGGCTCATCATAAAAATCTTTGGCAGAATTTATGACTGGCTTGACCACTTTGGCGCGGATCACAAAATCACCAAATGACTCATTAGCTTCAGCTTCTTTCGCCCAACGACCAATCAATTCATCTAGCTCACGCATGATTTCTTTTTCATCGATATTTTCACGATACATCCTTGGTATACGTGTACCTTCACGATTACCACCAAGATGCAGGTTATATTTACCTGGGCCTTTACCGACTAAACCCACTTCAGCCAACATAGCTCTGCCACAACCATTCGGGCACCCAGTGACCCGAAAAATAATGCTCTGCTCGGGAATACCATGCTTAGATAAGATAGATTCAAGTTCAGTAACCGCGTCGGGTAGATACCTTTCAGCCTCCGCCATGGCTAAAGGACAAGTAGGAAAGGCAACACAGGCCATAGAATCCAGACGCTGTGGACTCACTTCTTGTCTAATCAGTCCATGCTCGCGAGCAAGTTGTTCAATTTGATTTTTTAACTCTGCGGGTACACCAGCAACAATTAAATTTTGATTAGCGGTTAATCTAAAGTCACCTGTATGGATTTTTGCAATCTCGGCACAACCTGTTTTTAAGGTTTGGCCTGGATAATCGAGAATTCGCCCGTTTTCAATAAACAAAGTTAAATGATGTTTACCATCTATGCCTTCAACCCAACCAATGCGATCGCCTCGATTAGTAAATTCGTAAGGACGACTGCTCGCAAATTTAATCCCTGCACGCGATTCAACTTCTGCTTTGAATGTCTCAACGCCTACCCGTTCTAAGGTATATTTAGTTTTAGCATTTTTGCGATTAACTCGGTTACCCCAATCTCGCTGTGTGGTCACCACCGCAGCCGCTACCGCTAATGTATGTTCAAGTGGGATAAAACCAAAATCATCTGCTTTACGTGGGAAGGTTGTGGTATCACCATGAGTCATTGCCAAACCACCGCCCACTAAGACATTAAAGCCTACTAAGCGACCATCTTCTGAAATTGCCACAAAATTCAAATCGTTTGCATGCACATCAATATCATTGTGCGGTGGAATAACTACGGTCGTTTTGAATTTACGCGGTAAATAGTTACTGCCTAAAATAGGCTCTTCGTCGGTTGTTTCCAACTTTTCACCATCTAACCAGATTTCTGCATAGGCACGTGTTTTAGGTAACAAATGCTCACTGATCTTCTTAGCCCATTCATAGGCTTCTTGGTGCACTGCCGATTCGACTGGATTAGAGGTACACAGTACATTACGATTAACGTCACCGGCTGTCGCAATAGAATCGATACCGGCTTTATGCAAAGTTTGATGCATCAACTTTATGTGGGGCTTTAACACTCCATGAAATTGAAAGGTCTGCCTAGTGGTCAAACGAATACTGCCATACAAAGTGTGTTCTTGGGCAAACTTATCGATTGCGAGCCACTGAGTGGGCGTGATAATGCCACCCGGCAAACGTGCACGAAGCATTACGTTTTGCAAAGGTTCTAACTTTTGCTTAGCTCGCTCGGCGCGAATATCGCGGTCATCTTGTTGATACATGCCATGAAAGCGGATCAACTGAAAATTATCAGCGCTAAAACCACCGCTAAGATCGTTCTTTAAGTCTTCAGTGATGGTGCCACGTAAAAAATTACTGCGGCTTTTCATTCGCTCGTTATCAGCTAATTTGCCTTGTACAACATGTTTGTCATTATTGGTTGTCATTAATAAACATCCTTCTGATAGCGTTTAGCACGACGCAATTCCATAATATATTGTTCAGCTTGCTCGGAATCTTTATCACCATGCAATTGAACAATGGACATAAGTGCGTCGTTTACATCTTTAGCCATATGATCTGCGTCACCGCAAACGTAGATATGCGCGCCATCTTGCAGCCATTGATACACTTCTGCACCTTGCTCTAACAAACGATGTTGCACATATACTTTTTCTTCTTGATCTCGAGAAAAGGCCAGACTAACTTTGTCGACAACCCCATCTTTCACAAATCGTTGCCACTCCACTTGATATAGAAAATCTTGGGTATAGTTGGGGTTACCAAAGAACAACCAATTTTTGCCCTGAGCTTCGTCAGCTTCTCGTTGTTGCATGAACGCTCTGAAAGGTGCGATACCCGTTCCAGGGCCGATCATAATGACGGGGGTATCTGGATTCTCTGGCAAACGGAAGTTGTCGTTTTTTTCCACAAAAACCCTGACTTCTCCGCCTTCTTCTAAGCGTTTAGCTAAGAATCCTGAGGCGCCACCCTGATGGCGATAGCCATGTGCATCATATTCAACCACAGCCACCGTTAGGTGAACTTCATCTTCAACTTCAGCCTGACTTGAGGCAATAGAGTAAAGTCGAGGTGCCATAGGACGCAGGGCATCAACAAGCTGCTGCGCACTTAATTTTGCTGGATAGTCACGCACCACATCAATAATTTGACGCTCTGCTAAGTACACACGCAATACCGCTTTATCTTCTAATTTAGCCGCGAGTTCGTCACTGGCAGCATATTCATTATAAGCTTTGGCAAAAGTCGGGTAACTAAGAGTAAGCTCTAATTTTTCAACTAGAGCCTCAAAAATAGTGAGCGACTGTTCAGCTAATTTAATCGACTCATTTTTGTCAATTGCCAACAACTCAAGTAAATCTGATACCAACTGTTCATCGTTATTGAACCATACACCAAGGGCATCACCGGCTTGGTATTGAATACCAGAGTCTTCCAGTGACACTTCGATATGACGAATGTCCTTCACCGAATCTCTGCCAGTAATTTTTTGGCTCGTCAGTAAAGAAGCCTTGAAGGGGAATTTTTTATTGTATTCAACCACATTCAATGTGCTTTCACTTGCTGTGGACGTTAACTGAGTGTGCCCTGCTTCAGCTTGCACCATCTCATCAGCAATCTTAGCCATTAAAGCATCTGACCAAGCATTCACACTCGCTTCGTAATCTACATCGCAATCTAAGCGATCTAGAATTCTTTTAGCGCCGAGATCAGCCAAACGTTGATCAAAGTCCTTACCTGTCTGACAGAAAAACTCATAGCTACTGTCACCTAAGCCTAATACCGCGAAATGCAAATCGGGTAATTTAGGGGCTTTTTTACTGGCTAAAAAAGCATGTAACTCTACCGCATCATCAGGTGCATCACCTTCACCATGGGTACTGACAATCGCTACAACATGAGACTCAGACTTCAATTGTTTGGCTTTATAATCAGCCATACTGACCAGGGTCGTCGAAATATTATTGGCTTCTAGTTTAGCTTTCAGCTCGGTCGCGACTAGTTTGGCGTTACCGGTTTGAGATCCGAATAAAATAGTGAGACTTTTTGCTACGGCAGTTTGTTGAACCGGCAACACTTGCCCTTGGCTTGACTGCGCCAAACCAGCAAAATAACCACTTAACCAATTTAATTGCGACGGATTTAGCGCAGCAGTCACTTGATTAATGGCAAGCCATTGAGGGTCATTGAGTCCGACCGCGACATTGGAACGATTATTTGTTTCTGAAGACATAAATCACTAACCTTTATTGATACCAACATAGGTTAGCGATTTCTTTTCATAACCGGAAAGAATTAAAACTAATTTTTTATTACTTAAAAGCCTGAATGATTAAAAGTGGACTTCAAGACCCGCAAAAGCACCTTTAAATTCGAGATTCGAATAAATACCATCTAAATCCTGTAAATCGACTTTTACAGCGCGATAGCCAAGTTGGAAAGTCAGGTCGATGGCAAGATTTTCCATTAAACTATAGGTTAATGCGGCTTGGTAGTCGCTCAATGTTTGATCATCAAAACTTAAAAAACTACCTTCAACATAGGCACCAAAACCAGTAGCTGGAATACCAATAGCTAGACGGGAATAAGCCATGGGCACTACACCCGAAAATTCTTCACGCCCTGTATTGGTTGGATCATCTTTATCAATAACAAACAACTCACCATCCAGATATTTAGCATTTATGCCTAAATCAAAACTAATTAGGTCGTTGTCAAATAACTCATAATACAAAATAGCATCAGTAGAGGTCAGTTTAACGTCAGTTACAGCAGTGCCATTAGCCGTAAAGAGTTCGCCACCAAAAGTAAAACTGCTGTCTACCAATACATCTCCGTTAGTATCCATCGCGGTGCGTTGCAATTTAATATTGGGGATCAGTGGAATCGGATGTTCTAAGGCAACATAGAAACTGGATTTTGTCTGATCGGCAAAATTGAAGTTAATATTAGTACCATCATCAGAAAAGCCCCCTTTGGTTTCCATATTCCAAGCTTGAGCACCAGCATATAAACCCAATAAGGTGTCTGCTTGACTTGAAAAGCAGCTGAGTAAACCGATAAGACCAATTGCGAGAGTGTGTTTTTTCATTCTATTAACCTTGATTGAGAAGTTCTGATAATTCGATTAAAGCAGCATTTGCACGAGAAATATAGTTTGCCATAACCAAAGAATGGTTCGCCAACAATCCAAAACCGCTGCCGTTGAGAATAACGGGACTCCATATGGGCTCCTGAGTTGCCTCAAGTTCACGTACGATTTGTTGTAAACTAATCCCTGCATTCTTTTTCTCTAATACATCAGCAAAGTCGGCTTCAACCGCTTTGAGAAAATGGAGCAATGCCCAACTTGCCCCGCGCGCTTCATAAAAAGTATCGTCAAGTTTCCACCAACTGGTTTTATCAACAAGGTTTTTGGCGGTAGGGGTCGACTGCGTCGCTTGGGCATCACCCGCCAAGCTTGTGTCTAATCGATCTTGGCCAACACTTGCGCTAAGTCGTTGTGACAGGCTGCCCAAACGCTTTTCAACTTGTTTGAGCCAGTCACGTAAATTATCCGCCCGCGCATAAAACTGGCCTTGCCCTTGGCTGATATCGGACAAGCTTTTGCGATACAGATAGAGATTATCGATACCTTCTTGATAACGAGATTCTGCCGAAGGTAGGATCCAATCTAAATGGTTATTATTAAATAAGGGCTGCGCCTTAGTTAAAAAGCTGTTTTCGATGGATTGAGACTGAGAGCGACTCAGGTCTTTGCGCATGGCTAGGGCTAAGTCTCGAGTCATTTCAAGAACCCCGAACTCCCAACTGGGCATGTCATCCATCAGCACACTGGGTGGCAGCACGTCGTTGGATAAGTAACCACCAGATTTATTGAGTAAAGACTCAGTCACCACAATTAAAGTAGATGTCATGGTATAGCCTGGTACAACTTTCTCATTATTTAGTTGAGCCTGTTGTTGCGCTAACTCTGCGGGTTCAAATAGCTCAGGCTCTACGCTCCAGAAAATCGAAAAAATCCACATTAATAAGAAGAAAATAGCGCAATAAAGGGCAATCCATTTAATACTAAGAAATCGTTGCATTGTAGTTCCTCAATGTCGTTTTTACGGCCTAGCCACAATGGCTTCGAACTCAACTTTTTCGCCTGTTTGAGTTTGTAAATACAGCTTAACACTTTGGCCAGCATTTAGTGGCTTTACTAAACCGAAAACCATCAAGTGCAAACCACCGGGCTGAAATTTAAGGGTTTGTTTGGGTGGGATAACTAGTTCAGCAAGATGCACCATTTTCATGGTCTCCGCTGTCATAATATGTTCATGTATTTCTATACTACGCGCAATTTCACCACCAGCACCCACCAACACTTCGGCTTTATCACCGGTATTTTCAATCTCAAAATACGCTGAGGTGTTAGGCACTCCCGGAGGTAATAATCTTACCTGAGCCTGCGTTATCACAAGTTGTGCCTGACAATTAAAAACAAAAAGCGCGCTTACCACAGCCAGCCATCGAAACATAAGCTATCCCTACCAAAGAAAATCAGAGTTGGAATTATTCAGCAAATTAAACTAATTTACCAATGCTTCATCAGACTTTTTTGTAACTCAGTAATGCCTAGGCTGTGGCGCAGATGTTTTGTCTTTAACCAAATAATAAACAATTAGAGCAAATAGTAAAATCGGCCAAAACGCACCAAGACCAGCAACAAATATCCCAATAACGCCAGCGCAAACTGCAAAAACTATGGCACCTATCACACTAATTGCTACAACGAAGCCAACAATTACCAGTAGCGCAACAACAAAGGTCACAATTAAAATAGTCATAAAAGGTTCTATCCAATGTTGATCAATTTGAACTCTTAGGTCGAGCCATTGGCTTGCAATCAAACCGACACTGTAGGTCAGAACGATTGCAATCAAAACGGCTAATAGTAAATTTTTAAACATAAGGCCTCCTAACGAGAAGGCAGCAATAGCACAGCCATAACATAGGCAACAGAGGTGACCATGGGTAAACACACTAAACAAATAAGTGCAGCTACTCGAATTAACCATCTAGGCTGATCCCAATGCTTGGCTAAACCAGCGCAAACCCCTGAAATTTTGCTGTGATATTTATCTTTATGTAAGCGATTAACATCAATATATTGTCTCATTTTGAATTCCTTACTTTAGTTGAAATTTATCGGTGGCAGCCAAAGGTTGCCACTCATTCGAACAACACAGTCTTATGCCACTTTCTTGCGCAACATCGCCAATTCTTGTTCAATCTTCTCTTCTGCTTCCAATTGCACAAACTGACTGGTTAAGTTTTGTGACGATCGTACTAAATCGTAGGCATCAACTTGTGACTCTAAATCATCAATGCGGCGCTCGTAGTGTTCAAATCGACTGATCGCCACTTCGATACGGTCAACATGGTTATTGGTCTTAGCTTGCAAACGAACAGCAACTGAACGCTCACGTATCACCAAAGAATTCTGTTTAGCGCGCGCTTCTGTTAATTTTTCTTGTAACTTTGCGGTATCTGCCTGCAAATCACTTAAAGCATTATCAATAATGCTTAACTCAGATTGGTAAGTGCTTAACTGTTGTTGACATTGATGTTTTTCAGCTAAGGCGGCACGGGCCAAGTCTTCACGCGCTTTATCTACCGCTAAGGCCGCTTTTGACTGCCACCCTTCGATTTGTTGTTGCGTTTTTTCAATTTTGCGTTGAACGCGCTTTTTCTCTGCTAGATTCGACGCCGCAACTGAACGTAACTCAACAAGTGCCTCATCCATTTCTTGAATTAACAACTTCAATACTTTAGCTGGATCTTCTGCCTTATCTAAGATGGCATTAACGTTGGCTTGTACTATGTCTGACATTCTTGAAATCATACCCATGGTGCTTACTCCAAATAGATTAAAAAGTTTCTAGCATCAAAATGGCTACTAGTTCCTTAGTTATTACAATTCGCATGCCAACCTAACAATTTTAAATAAGTCATTGTTTTAAATAGATAATTTTTTAAAAATTATTATTTTTCGTGAATCAATAAATTTTCACTTAGTCAATTTGACACAAGCATTAGTTAATTTGACGAAAAATTAAATATTGTGTAAACAGAGGGAAAAATAGGAGGAAATGGACAATGGAGAATGGACTACAACAACTCATCCAAGCGGGCAGCATAAAAAGTCATAAAGTTAACTATGAATAAAAACAGATAAGATTAGAAAAGGAGGGATCGTGAAAAAGTCAAACGGTCAATACATCAACTAGAGACCGTTCCGACAAAATACAGATAATGATGGGCGCCTAAATATCGTAGATTTTTGCACTAAGCCTATCAGGCTAAAGACAAGTGCTCCCATGATATAAGCAGCTACTGGCGCCAATGAAATAATTAATAAAGAAACGTGACTAAGCATAATCACTCCTTATTCGGCACTATTTTTATCGGCCTTATTTTCATCGATATCTGTAATGGTCACCTTTGTTACAAAGGCTTTTTCTTCGTTAAGACTCAGAGCATGAGTTGCATTTAACACAGCTTCTTGCACACCGTATTGTACTTCTTGTTGTGCAACAAACATCGCTTGAGAAACCAAACTTGTTACGATTTGTTCAACAGATACTTCTTTGGCATTAACACCAGCGGTGAACATTAGACTGGCAGTTAGAGCAGCAACAGCAATTTTAGATTTAGTAAACATGATTATTTCCTTTTGGGTTAATTTAACAACTATCTTAAGCATTAGTAGATTGTTATTGCTTAAGTCGCAGTCACTATTGCGATAGTTGTGCCAAAATGAAAATAAATCGTATCTAATTGATTTTTATATATATTATTACAGCAGGTAGTCAATCAATCTTTTTATTAAAACCAACAAAAATCAATAATTAGTAAATTTGACCAAGTTAGTGGTCAAATTTTTAATATTGAAGGAAAGACGCCGCTTTTTTTTGCGTATCAAGTAACAAGTCCAGTGCATCAGTCAGTAACTCGCTGCCCGTTCCCGCTTTGGTACCTTGCTGACTTAAGTAACGTCGCCAAACCCGACCTCCAGGTTGGCCTTGAAACAGTCCTAACATATGACGGGCAATGTTCCATACTCTTGCACCTTGCGCTAATTGTGCATCAATATAAGGTAACATTGCTAATACGATATCCACCCTAGTTTTAATCTGGCTGTCATCGCCATAAAAGCGCTTGTCCACCTCAGCTAATAGGTAAGGATTACTATAGATTTCTCGGCCTATCATCACACCATCCAGTTTTTGCAGGTGTAGTGCGGCATCATCAAGGGTTTTAACGCCACCATTTAAGCTAATATGCAAATGTGGAAATTGCTGTTTAAGAAGATACACCCGGTCATACATCAAGGGAGGTACTTCGCGATTTTCTTTGGGGCTAAGACCTTTTAACCAAGCTTTTCTGGCATGCACTATGAATGTATCACAACCACTGGCCGCGACAATTTCGATAAAGCGAGTAAGATCTTCATACTCATCCATTTCGTCGATGCCGATTCTACTTTTGACTGTGACCGGAATATCAACTTCAGCCTGCATACTTTTAATACAATCAGCTACTGTTTGCGGCTCTGCCATTAAACAAGCACCAAAACGACCATTTTGTACTCTATCAGAAGGGCAACCCACATTGATATTAACCTCGTCATAACCCCGCTCTTGAGCTAACGCAGCACATCTGGCCATATCATCTGGGTTAGAACCACCTAATTGTAAAGCCACAGGATGCTCTTCTTGATTGAAACCTAAATAGTCTCCTTTGCCAAAAATAATCGCACCAGTGGTCACCATTTCTGTATATAACAAGGTGTGCTGTGATAATTGACGCAAAAAATAGCGACAGTGTTTATCAGTCCAATCAAGCATAGGAGCGACTGAGATGGTACGGTTGAGTGGAGCAGCGATAGAATTCAAGTTAAGCCTATGTTTTATGTAATTTATTTCTAGCATTCAAAAAATGCCTAATGCGGTATTTTTCCTTTTCATTCCTTATTTTTCGCCCTTATGGGGAACTGTTTTTAACTTTAGGAATTCAGCGGTGGCGCATTATAGCATTTCAAAAAGAGTAAGGAAAAATCAAACTGTTGATTATGTCAGGGTCCGTCGAGTGGGATAGGGCATCGTTACTTTTTCATTATCAAAAAACTGCCACAGTAAAGTAGCTGCAACAAAAGGGGCGAAGAGTATGATGCATCAAGTTGTAGCAAATTAATGCATTTTGATATTGCTCTGTTCGATTGCAGGGTCGCAGATTTAATAAGGTTTTTGTTGCCATGCTTGATAGCGGGCTCATTGTTTAACTGACACAAAAAAGCCGCGATAGCTTAGCTTCTCGCGGCTTTTTTTAAGATTGGCTCAAGCTATATCGGATTTGCGTCTGAATCTAACTCAACAATATTATCAAACAAAGGCTTAAGACTATCGAGTACGCTCGCTTTGTCGCCTACAACAACAGTAATCATGTCATCGAGTACAAGATACTTTTTGGCTAATGCATTTAACTCATCTTTCGAAATATTAGCCAAAATAACGTTCTGCTCATCCACAAAGCTTTTGTCGAGAGCATAGGTCATGATTTCTGCTAGAAAACCCAGCTTTTGATAAGGTGTTTCGTATTCTCTTGCATCTCGTTGGCCAATAGCGTTTTTCATAAAGCGCAGCTCGTTATCGTTCATGCCTTGCTCAGCAAACTGGCTAATTTCATTTCTAAATTGCACAATAGAATCCGCTGTCGTATCAGAACGAACTCCGGCCTGTGCGCGATAGAAACCATGAATGTCATCACCATAGAAAAATGAACGAGCACCATAGGTATAACCCTTATCTTCACGCAAATTTAGATTTATCCGACTGTTAAAGGCACCACCAAGATTATAATTCATTAAATCAACTAGGTAGTATTCACCGGTAGCATCATATTTTAAGGCGCGTTTACCTATGCGAATTTCTGACTGAGCAGCACCCGGTTTATCTATAAAGTATAAAGTACCGGTGGCTAAGGCGGGAAACGCGTTTAGGGCTGGAACTTCGGTTGTTTTACCTTGCCATTGGTCTAATACTTTAAGCGCGGTCTTGACTGATGCTTCTGCCAAATCACTCACCACAATTAGCTCTGACTTAGCCGGGCCGTAGTTAGCTGCGTAAAATGCTTTAACATCATCTAAATTCAGTTTTGCCACTGTCTCAATAGTGCCTCCACTAGCATAGGCAAAACTGTTATTGGCGCCAAATACTAGCTTATTGAATGCACCTGTTGCCGTAGCTCCAGCATCTTTCTTAGCATTTTTTAAACCTTCAATTTGCTGCTTTTGTAAACGCTCAAAGTCGGCTTGCTCAAATTTCGGCTCGGTCAGCTTTTCTATAGCGATAAGTAAGGTCTGATCCAAATTTTTGGTAAGCGTACGTATGCTCATAGTCGTGAATTTATCACCCGCATTAAAATCAACGCTTGAACCCAATTTTTGCAATTCGTTAGACAGTGTCTCCGCAGTTGATTTTTGCGTCGCTTCTTCCATCATTGCAGCAGTTAGGGCACCCAAGCCCAACTTACCAATTGGTTCTCGAGTTTGCCCAGCAGCAATACGCAGCCGTATGGTAGTAGTCGGTACTTCGTCATTCACCGCACCCAAAATAGCGATGTTATTAGCAGTTTTAGCTTGGTAAATTTCAGGAACTTTAATGCTCGGATTTTTTCCAGAGGGCGGTATTACCGAACGGTCAAAATCAGAGGTTCCCGGACGCAGGACTAAACCACTCTCGTCACTTTCTGGTGGTAAAGTACGGGTATATCGCTGCCATGTATCGGCTTTAATAATTGCGTCAGCTTGGCCTTTTGGCACAATACTCATGACGACAGAATGTTTGTCTTTGATGTATTGTTTGTATACTCGCATAACATCTTCTTTGGTGACTGTTTCATAACGAGCAATATCGTCACCAATAGCGTTCGGATTATTACGATAAGTTTGATACGCCGCTAACTGACTGACCTTGCCGCTAACGCTTTCTAAACCGTAAATCATATCAGACACAATTCCAGCTTTTACGCGTTCAAGGTCATCATCATTGGCGCCTCCCCTAGATTCAAATTCCTCTAATGATGCTCGAGCAATTTTCTCGAGTTCTGCCAGAGTATTGCCAGGAGTAGGTAAGGCCAAAACGGTAAACTGACAACTAAGCTCACCACAAGCATGGCCGGCTTGAGCTTGCACGGCCTTACCATTTTTAACCATATTTTTATACAGTAGTGAGGTCTTGCCTGAACCCAATATAGACATCAACACATCTAAGGGCGCTTCGTCTGGATGATTAACATGTACGGTAGGAAAAGCCATATAGAACAAAGGTAATGAAACATTGTCTTCCATTGAGATGTAGCGATCTTCCGCTAAGACCACATCGGTATATTCAGGTGCAAGTACTTCAGGCCCACGAGGAATACCACCAAAGTATTTTTTCACCCAAGCAAGAGTTTGAGCTTCATCTAAATCACCACCGATAGTTAAAGTGGCATTATTGGGTCCATACCAGCGTAGGAAAAACTTTTTTAGATCGTTTAAATCAGCACGATTAAGATCTTCTATATAACCAATAGTTAACCAAGAGTAAGGATGTCCTTCAGGAAACATGGCTTCATTCACACGCTCTCTTAATAAACCATAAGGCCGATTGTCATAGTTTTGTCCGCGCTCATTTTTAACTGTTTCGCGCTGATTTTCGAATTTTGTTTCTGTGACTGCATCAAGAAAAAAGCCCATACGATCGGACTCTAACCACAACATCCGTTCCAACTGATTTGATGGCACTGTTTCATAATAATTGGTGCGATCCGTATTGGTTGAACCATTTAGGGTACCGCCAGACTCAGTAATCAAACCAAAATGCTGTTCATCCGCTACGTTTTCAGAACCTTGGAACATCATATGTTCAAAAAAGTGGGCAAAGCCCGACTTGCCTGGCTCTTCCCGAGCAGAACCCACGTGATAAGTTATATCAACATGCACCAGAGGATCAGAGTTGTCGGGATGCAAAATCACCGTTAAGCCATTGTCTAGTTCATATTTATCAAAAGGGATTACAATCTGCCCTTCCTGTTTTGCCACAGAAGTGATTTTTTTGATGCCATCTGGCAAGGGGACTGTCTGCTGTGCTGATTGTTTATCTGTCACTTCAGTTTTATTGCTATCGCAGCTACTCAAGCTTAGAAATGCTGCTAAACCGGTGCCTATTATTAAGAGTTTTTTCATTTTTATTATGACCACTTTTACTTCCCTAATTAAGAGTATGAATAATGCTGTATTCTTGCCTTAGAATAAAGCTTAACTAAAATGTGATTCAATCTAACCATTAAATCTGTAAACAATTTTTGACTGTTACTTAATTTAGCTAAACGTTGTGAGCTAGAAAAATGCCAGTTGAATACCCAGACTAACTCGCTGTTGATGACGATTATAATCAATCAGAGAATCCCCGTAGCCGTTAAAATATTGCAACAATAAGTTGTATCTGTTGCTGATAGGATAAGAAAGGTTGAGCTCAATATTGCCTTTGTTATCACTCGTTTTAAGGTTATTGCGTAACAAGGTTAATACATCCACATTACCTAATTTAGTTCCAAAACCTAGCTCAACGTGACCGAGAAAATGCGTAATATCTGGATTGTCATCGCCGTTTGTATCCATGGGACTTTTTTTAGCATCTTCAGGAATGCGATACCATGCTTTGACATAGTAGAAAGCGCTGGCGTCGCTAAAAAGAGCTGACACAAAAAGACGATTCCAGCTGCGCGAGCGCAAACCACTCTGACCATTACTTTGGTGATTAAAACCAAATTGCAATTGATTAAATTCAAAGCTCAGTAACTTAATTTCTTTTTGCCATGAATAAAAAATTTCAGGTTCATAGTTGGTTTCACGAAAAGGCTTGGAAACTGCGTTATTGTATACTTGCCAAAAGGACATGGCGGTAAAACCAAAATACAGCCCCGATGAATCTTCATCATGCAAATAAAGTGGTAACTTCATGCTAATTTGATACTTGGCTTCAAAAGAGTCTAGATTGCCTTCATTAAGGCCATCAGCGGTAATATCATTTGGATCACTTATCCACGAAACTGGCAGTAAGTAATTAAGGCGGTATTGCGCAATAGAAAAAGGGTTCTCTACTGAAGCATTGTCCGCTTTACTGCGTCTCTCTAATATAGACGTAACTTTTGCTGAGTCATCATCAGTTTGTTGCGTTTCTTGAGCCTGGATTGTGCTACAAAATAAGGTCATCACTACAACCTTAATAAGCAAACCCAATCTCAAACAGAGTTTTACCTGCATCGACCTTCCCTTACCATTTTGTCCAATTAAATTTACAGCAGCATATTACCAGCATAGTTAACGGGCTTATACCCATTTTGCCTAGTTTTGGATTGATAAAATATCAAACTAATCAGCTATTTGATTGCTTTTAAGTAATGCCTATTACACACTTGAGCAGATCTTTAAAAGCCACAAAAGACCATAATTTTGAACGATAAAACCATAAAATCCGGTGTCATTTTTGCTCTTGCGGCTTACGGCATGTGGGGATTTGCGCCACTCTATTTTAAACTACTCCAGGCCATGCCCGCCCAAGAGATTTTGGTGCATCGAATTATATGGTCTGTATTGGTTTTGTGTGTTTTGGTATTAGTCAGCGGTAAATTACGCCAAGTAAGAGCGGCGGCTACTAATCTAAAAGTCATGGCAATTTTACTGGTGTCGGGCTTACTGTTGGCGGCTAATTGGTTGATCTTCATCTGGGCAATTAATAATGAGCATTTATTAGAAGGTAGTTTAGGATATTATATCAACCCTCTATTTAACGTTTTTCTGGGCCGTTTATTTCTGCAAGAACGTTTACGACCTCTACAAAAAGCCGCAGTAGCGCTAGCTTTTACTGGTGTGGCTTTGCTGATTATTTCCTTTGGCCAAGTCCCTTGGATAGCCTTATCGCTGGCGGTTTCCTTTGGTATTTACGGTTTATTACGCAAAAAAGTCGCCGTCGACTCGCTGCCCGGCTTATTGTTAGAAACCATGATGATGCTACCCTTTGCTCTGGTTTATTGGGTCGGATTCAGTAGTGAGATGAGCAACCTAAGTACTAATTCATTATCGCTCAATATCACCTTAGTCTGTGCAGGCATTGTTACTACCGCTCCACTACTGTGTTTTACTGCTGCCGCCAGAAGATTGCGCTATTCTACCTTAGGATTTTTCCAATATTTGGGGCCTAGCATCATGTTTATTATGGCAGTCTGGTGGTTTAATGAACCACTTGATCAGGCCAAAATCATTACCTTTATTTTTGTATGGTTGGCCCTAGCACTCTTTAGCTTCGATTCATACCGCGCTTATCGTTCAACCAGAGCTAAAACGGTACTAAATTAAGCAGTTTTTTTGCCAACGAGACCAGCAGCAATAAGGTGAAACCATACGTTAAACTTAGCTGTCTGTGGCTATTTGGTTGCGACCATTATTTTTAGCTTGATATAGGTGTTTATCTGCCAGCCTTATCATCCCGCTTATACCGTTTTGTGTTTGGTGCGTAAGACCAATACTCACAGTGCAGTGAAAGGTATTTTTTTCAAATTTAAATACCTTGGTGGCTAAGGCAGTGCGAAACTGCTCTAAAGCCTGATGAGCATGACTAGGATCTTGATTGGCAAAATAAACGCAAAATTCTTCACCGCCAAACCTTGCAGCAGTAAAGTCGGCAAAATGGAAGGCGACCAACTTAGCAATTTCTTTTAAACTGTAATCGCCACAATCGTGCCCATAGGTATCATTAATGGCTTTGAAATGGTCAATATCAAGGATGGCTAAGGCTTGTCTCTGCGGCTTGTGTTTTTGGTGAGTTTCCACTTTTTCAAAGAAATAACGCCGATTCGGTAAGCCGGTTAAGAAATCAGAATCAGCGGCGCGTCTAATTAACTCAATATTCTCCATATATTCAACATGTTGCATAACACGACTAAAAAACTCTTCATGACAGTAAGGCTTTAACAAAAAGTCATTAGCACCACTTTTTATATAACGAGCAGACAAGCCGAGTTTTTTAAGCAAAGTCATTCCAATAAACGCTAAATCTTCTTTTTTATATTCTCTACGCAACAAACTCAGTAACTCTATACCACTGACTCGTGGTAGACCCTCATCATCAACAATAAGTAGTTTGATAATGCTAAATTTTTGCATGGTGGCTAATGCATGCTCAGCATCAGCAGATTCAAACGTGATAAAGTTATGACGCCGCAACAAACCCACCATTGCCGTTCGGCGCGCACGCAGGGCATCTACAACCAATACACCGACTTTTTTGTTTTTTTCCAGACGTGACAATAAGCGACTTAGATATTCGTAAACCTGCTCATTCTCTTTAGTGATGTAATCAATAATATCTTTTTTAAGAATGACTTCTCTAATGTCATCGTCTAAATGACGAGCTACAACTATGGTGGGTAAAAAAGAACGCAAGGTAAAATCAATGGCTTGGCCGCGCGGAGCATCGGGCAAGTCATAATCAACGATGGCGCATAAAAATGATTCTGGTGACGAAGAAGAAAAAACATATTTTGCTTCGGTGAGATTTTGCGCGCAAATCGGATTCAACTTTGCTTTAATGAGCAAATCACGCATCATCTTCATGCTGCTGAGACTGTCTTCAATTATTAGCACATTGTGCGGCATAACGACCTTACATCGACCAGAGTAGTAAATAACAATCTATCAGATGCTGTGGCAAAGACAAAACACTCTTGGCCTTATTCGAAAGCATCGTTATTTTGGCCAAACATTAGGCTTGAGTTAGTTTAGCAAAGGACATCACTAACCACTTACTGCCAAAATCTTCAAAGTTAATTTGTATGCGTGCATGCTCACCAGCACCTTCATAGTTTAGTACCGTCCCTTCACCAAATTTAGGATGGATTACCCGCTGCCCTAATTTAAATCCGGTAGATTCAAATGCAGTATGACCGGTGGCCGGGGTAAAACGATTTTGTACTGGCCGAGATATAGTCGTTCTTAGGCGAACTTCTTCAATATATTGACTGGGAATTTCTTTAATAAAGCGTGAGGGTGTATGGTATTTCTCCTGTCCATAAACCCGACGATTTTCGGCATAGGTAATATAAAGTTTTTGCATTGCTCGAGTCATACCGACGTAACACAAGCGACGTTCTTCTTCGATTTTACCTGGCTCTTCATTGCTCATTTGGCTGGGAAACATGCCTTCTTCTACGCCGGCTAGAATAACTAACGGAAACTCCAGACCTTTAGCAGAATGGATAGTCATCATCTGCACAGCATCTTGATGACTCTCGGCCTGAGTCTCGCCAGATTCTAAGGTAGCATGGGCTAAAAAAGCTGAAAGTGGTGTCATATTCTCCGCTTCTTCGGGCGGCGAAAACTGCTTACAAGCGGTCACAAGCTCTTCTAAGTTCTCAATCCGAGCTTGCGCTTTCTCGCCTTTTTCAGCTTGATACATAGCAAATAAACCAGAATGTTTAATAACATGATCAGCTTGCTGTTCTAAGGTGAACTCGCCGATATCACTACCTAACTGTTTGATCAACTTTACAAAGTTATCCAGTGCAGTGGATGCACGTCCACTCAAACGCTTCTCATTGATCAATTGTAAAGCTGAATCCCATAAAGACTGCTCGTTCTCTTTGGCAAGTTCACGCACTGCCACTAAAGTTTTATCACCTAAACCTCTAGTCGGTGTATTAACTATACGTTCAAACGCAGCATCATCGATTTGTTGATTAATCAAGCGCAAATAAGCCAGAGCATCACGTATTTCCTGACGTTCAAAAAAGCGTAACCCACCATAAATACGATAGGCGATCGACTCTTGCAAAAGGGCTTCTTCTAATACGCGCGACTGAGCGTTATTACGATAAAGAATAGCGCAGTCTGACAACGCATTGCCTTTGTCTCGCCAATCTTTAATGCGTGAGACATTAAATCTAGCTTCATCCAAGTCATTAAAACCAGCGTAAAGCGAAATCAATTCACCCTCAGCATCTTCTGTCCACAATTCCTTACCAAGACGGCCTTCGTTATTACTGATCACGGCATTCGCAGCGTTTAATATATTGCCAGATGAGCGATAGTTTTGTTCCAAGCGAATCGTGGAAGCACCAGCAAAATCTCGCAAAAAATGTTGAATGTTTTGCACGTTAGCACCGCGCCAACCATAGATTGACTGGTCGTCGTCACCGACAATAATCATATTGTTGGTCGGGCAAGCCAATAAACGCAACCAGGCATATTGAATATTATTAGTATCTTGAAATTCATCGACCAAAATAGTGCGAAAGCGCTGCTGATAGTGTTTGAGCACGCTTGGGTTGTGGAGCCATAATTCGTGAGCACGTAACAGTAATTCAGCAAAATCCACTAAACCAGCACGATCACAGGTCTGTTGATAAACCTGATAAATTTCTCGCATTTTTTGCTGACTCGCGTCGCCGTGGGTTTCGATATGTTCAGGGCGCAGCCCTTCATCTTTGTTGCCATTGATATACCACTGTACATGTTTAGGTGCCCAGTGCTTCTCATCTAAATTTAGACTTTTTAACACTCGTCTAACTAATCTATATTGATCATCAGAGTCGAGAATTTGAAAATTTTCGGGCAGTTTGGCGTCAGCATAATGAGCTCGAAGTAGCCTGTGGGCTATACCGTGAAATGTACCAATCCACATATTTCGTAGGGCTGAGCCTTGTAATTGTTCTACCCGTCCACGCATCTCACGCGCCGCTTTATTGGTAAAGGTAACAGCCAGGATACTATGCGGCGCCATGCCTTCTACGTCCATCAACCACGCCATGCGATGCACCAATACTCTGGTTTTACCGCTGCCGGCACCAGCTAAAATCAGCATGTCTGAAGCAGGAGCAGCAACGGCTTGGCGTTGCTTATCGTTTAGTTGATCTAATAGTCTTGATACATCCATTACGTTTTACTTGTCTATATTTTTGAACACAGTATATCAGTATTACTGTATTTAAATACACTACTAGTCATTTACCGTACGATTTGACGATAAGAATAGCGACTCTTGTATAGTAAAAACCTGACATAAAATAAGCTTAGTTGAAGTTTAATGTATCGAATTCTAGCAACTCAGTTAGTTCATTTAATTGCACATTTGGAAGCAAGAACATAGATTCTTCTTTTACCATCATAGCCCGATCATGGGCATACCAAGCACTTTGAAAACCAGCCTTAATGGCGCCCAGCACATCATTATGTAAATTATCACCCACATGCAGAATTCTATTGGCGGCTAGGTTTAAGGCGGATTGAGTGGCCTCAAACATAGCACTATGTGGCTTCATGGGCTGATGAAGATGGGCCTTGAATATATGTTTGAAATAGGGTGCTAGACCAATTTGCTCGAGATTAACGTTACCATTGGTAATAGCCACTAGAGGATAACGCTCAGCCAGCGATTTTAATAAAGAATGAATGTTATCTTCCACTCTAAAATTACTACGGTGAAAATAGAAACGCGCAAAACTATGTTCAATAGCAGCGGATAATTCAGAACCTGATAAACCGAGCGATTGAAATAATTGCCTTAATATGTGTTTGCGCAACTCCCCCATATCATTCTTTAGTTGTGGCTGAAGATTGAGCGCATTAACACGATATTGGCGCCATTCGTTTTTTGCAATATTTGTGGTTTCTGGAAACGCTTGATGTAGTTCGGCCATAAAGGCTGATTCAGCAACCGGCATATGCACGTTATTATTGTAAAGGGTATCATCCAGATCAAAAGTAATAGCTTCGAATGCACCTATTTTTTTATAAAAAATCATATTGGGCTTTTTCTACTTTATAAGACCACAACAAAAAATCGCTCATATTTATTTGCACCTACAGTGGTTGATAATTGAGGGGGAACGCACTTCCTGTGACAAAGCTTAGTATGGACCATTACCCTTGTGCATTAAATAACACAATACTGAATCGCTTAGCTTGTGCAATACCAGTGACAGTATAAACTTCAGGTTGTGCTTGTTATTAAATCAGTAATCCGCTGAGTTAATACCAATCTAGCTTGATACTTGATCACTCAGCAATCGTTCTAGCAGCCTTATTACCTAGCAACTTCTGAGTTAGAGTATTTGAAAAACCTAAAGTAAACAAATGGTTATAACGATTTTATTATTGTAAACTTCACTCGGCCTTGAACCCAAATTAGGCAAACTATGCGTATAACTAGTTTATATAGATTCAATTATACATATCAGTGTTTACTAATGCTGTTATCGTCATTGGGTATTTTTCAAGCCCAAGCCACTTGTGTTAAGACATTGCGCTGGAGTGATGATGCGCCTTACACCTTTGTCAACCCATTGGCAAAAGACCAAGTGACAGGATTCACGATTGACGTGGTGACTGAAGCTTTTAAGCGCTTGAATTGTCACCTCAATCTGGTGGAACTTCCTTGGGCTAGGGCTTTACTTGAATTAGAAAAAGGCCGGCTGGATATATTAAGCAATGCCTACTATAGCCCTGAACGTAATGTTTACGCGCACTATTCACAAGTAAAACATCAGATCCCTAATCTATTATTTGTTCGCACAGGAGACCTGAATAGGTATCAATTTGAACAACTCGCAGATATCAAAAAATATAAATTCAGATTAGGTTTACAGTTTAATGCTTCATCTGGATATAAAAACGACCAATTATTGGACAGCCCAGAATTCTCGAATTTGGTGATCAGAAATACCAGCCGCAAGGCCTTATGGGAAATGTTAAATTTGAGTCGAATAGACGGTGTGGTTGCTGATAAAATGACTGCGTTGTATGAACTTAAAACAATGGACTTAGCAGACAAAATTTCAGCTACTAATCTCATTATTGCAAATGAACCCGCTTACTTTATGTTATCTAAGCAAACAACGAATATCGAATTTGTTAAGGCTTTCGATCGAGTTCTGCAGCAGATGGAAAATGAAGGATTGGTTGACACATTTGAACAAAAATATCTGCAATAAGATCATATTAAACAAGGGTAATACAGCCACTGCATTGCAGATTACTTCACTTTCCCAAGAACCTCAGCAATTTTTTGCTCTATAAAATTAGTATTATGCCGAGTGGTACTCTAGACCCGTTTGTGCTTAAAGACTGTGATGCCAAACCATATTGATAGGTAAGCAGTAGGAATTGCTACCTTTTAATACTTCATTAATTTTGGCAGTAATATGCTAAGAAATTGCTGTAATTGAGTAATCAACAAGGTGTCCATATCAGGATTAAAATGACTAGGGTCTTTGCTACTCACCGCTAACATACCCAATTCGCCTAATTCACCCAGCAACAATAGCGCGACTGAATTAGCTTCTTGTTGGGGAAATAGAAGTTTTCTTTCATGTTCACTCAAACGACCGAAAAAGAACTTATCCCGTCGAAAACGTTTTTCAACAAATAGACGGCGCTGAATTTCTGGAAAGGCATAAGCCCCAATAAAAGGCTTAATCACAACCGACTCGAGTTGCAAGCGCTCTTGCATGACTTCCTCTAATACAAGTTGCATCTCTTCCATGCTCTGCGTTGCCAATAGACGCAAATTTAAATCGGCATAGACTCGATAAATTTGTTCGTTTTGTCTGGCTATAGAGATAAGTTGATTTAGCTTATAATTGAGCAACCTTACTTTTTTACGCAGTTGCTCACTTTGCAATTCCACCAGCGATACGCTGCCTTTATGGGCATGAGGAATATCGAGTTCTTCAAAAAGATGGGCATGTTTAACAAAAAAGTCAGGATGGGCAAATAAATAATCAACAACCTGTGAATCACTTACGGAATCATGATCCTCAAAGTTATCATTGAGTTCTAAGTTATTTTTTTGCTGTCCCATCACTTCACTCATAGGTTTATTATTCCATCAAATATATGTTCTGCTGCACCGGTCATTTTTAATACACTGTCTTTTCCGGGCCATTTTATCCTTAAACTGCCGCCTGGCAAATCCACTCTAACATCTTTACTCAAGCGATTCTGCAACTGCCCCACCGCCACTGCAGCACAGGCTCCACTGCCACAAGCGAGAGTTTCACCAGCTCCTCGCTCAAACACCCTTAGTTTAACGTGACTAGGGTTAATAATCTGCATAAATCCAACATTAACTCCCTCTGGGAAGCGTTCATGGCGTTCCAACAAGGGTCCAAATGTTTCAACATCAGCGAGTTGAACATCATCAACTAATAAAACACAGTGAGGATTTCCCATCGAAACAGCGCCACAAAAAAATGTATGGTCGTCAGCACGTATAATGTAGGTCTTTTCTTGTTTGTTTGCTTTTAAAGGAATGTGTACGGGATCAAAATTAGGCACGCCCATATTGACCGTCACCATGCCGTCTTTTTCAAGATACAACACCATTTTACCCGCTTTGGTGCTAACGGTGATTTTATTGCGATTGGTTAAGCCTTTCATTTTTACAAAACGCGCAAAACATCGAGCACCATTACCACATTGCGACACTTCAGAGCCATCGGCATTAAAAATACGATAGTGAAAATCCTGTTCAGGATCATATGGCGGTTCGACTAATAACAACTGGTCAAAACCAATGCCGAAATTGCGATCAGCCAATTGCTGAATTTTCTCTTTAGAGAAAAATACATTTTGAGTGACGTTATCAATAACAACAAAGTCGTTACCTAAGCCATGCATTTTTGAAAACTGGATTTGCATTTCTACTACTTAGCTAAAAGCGGACTCTAACATTCTCATTTTTTGGAGAAGTTAGATAACATGATCAATTTATATCACTTCACACAATACCTGACTATGTCTTTAATCAGTAAGAGACAAAAAAAACCTGACCGACATCGTTACAGCCTGTCAGATTTTATCGTCGTGTATCAGGCTAGCAGGTGCTCACCGGCGAACAATTGTTCTATGGTTTCTCGCTCTCTAACCACATAACTGTTAGCACCATCCACCATTATTTCAGCGGCTCTGCAACGACTGTTATAATTCGAGGCCATGACAAAGCCATAGGCACCAGCACTTCTGACGGCTAGAAAGTCGCCCGCAGCAATGCTGAGCTCACGCTCTTTTCCTAAAAAGTCACTGGTTTCACAGACGGGTCCAACAACATCATACACGGCAGGCTGACGTGCCGGGTTTATGACTAAAGGAATAATATTCTGCCAAGCAGAGTATAAAGCCGGCCTGATCAAATCATTCATCGCCGCATCAACAATAGCGAAGTTTTTCTCCGCTCCTTGCTTGATAAACTCGACCTTAGTCAACAATACGCCAGCATTGGCTACAACGGCTCGGCCAGGTTCAAAAATAAGTTGCAATGATTCACGGCCATGCATGCGCTGTGCAATTGCTTGTGCGTATTGATCGGGATGAGGAGGTGTTTCTCCTTTGTAGGTAACACCCAGTCCACCACCAATATCTAAGTGCGCAATTTCAATACCTAAAGAGGCAAGCTCATCAATCAGGCTCAGCATAATATCCAATGCATCAACAAAAGGTGTGAGATCAGTTAGCTGCGAACCTATATGGCAGTCCATACCAATAATGTTTAAATGACTCAGTGAGGCAGCATATTGATAAACCGCAACCGCTTGTTGACGTTCAACACCAAACTTATTGTCTTTTAAACCTGTAGAAATGTAAGGGTGGGTTTTTGCATCCACATCAGGATTGACCCGCAAAGAAATAGGGGCAATCTTGCCCATACTCTCAGCAACTTGGTTAATTCTATCTAGTTCAGGTAAGGACTCAACGTTAAAACACTTTATATTGTGCTGTAAGGCTAGGGCAATTTCAGCTTCCGTTTTACCCACCCCAGAAAACACCACTTTTGCTGGATCGCCGCCAGCTCTGAGAACACGGCTTAACTCACCACCAGAAACGATATCAAATCCAGAACCCAACTTCGCCATGATATTTAATACGGCCAAATTAGAATTGGCTTTAACGGCATAACAAATCAAATGCGGATGTTTTCCTGCCGCTTTATCAAATGCTAACCAATGACGTTCAATAGTCGCCTTAGAATAAACATAACAAGGTGTACCGAATTTTTGAGCTATATCACTGAGTAAAGCGTCTTCGGCAAAGAGTTGCTGATCTTTATAACTAAAATAATCCATCTCAACGAGATTCCTGTTGGTTAGGTGGCGGTAACGATTCTGACTTATTCATTGTTGGCTCATCAGGCAAGTATAAAGGACCTTTTTGCCCACACGCATTAAGAGCAAATAAGCTAATGAGGAGTAAAACAAGTAACTTTGAATTTTTAAGCATCAATATTTGAACAATAAAAAAAGCATGACTAATGATGTCATTTGCTAGACAAAAAACAAAGCGGCTTTATGCGATAAGTTAGTTATTTGCTATAGATTTGTCGGTGGCGTTAAATTTTGTGCAAATGAAAAACAATTTGGGCTAACTTTATGACCTTCTGTACGCAAACTAACAAAAAGTTCTTAGCATGAAAAATCTGCACGATTTGTCTTTATTTTATGGCATTGCTTGTTAGTGCCAGTATACTGATACTCAATATTGCCACTCTGAGGAATTCAAATGGAATACAATACTTCTGCGTTGTGTGATTTATTTGCTGACAGTGTAGACGTGGTTGAACCCATGTTCGTTAGCTTTGGCGGTCGCCCTTCATATGGTGGCATAGTCACAACGATAAAATGCTTTGAAGACAAAGGGCTAGTATTAAAAGCCTTGGCCTTCCCTGGAGTGGGTAAAGTTCTATTAATCGATGGCGGCGGCTCTATGCGTCGAGCATTAATCGATGCCAGTGCAGCACAGTTAGCATATGAGAACGGCTGGGAAGGCATTGTGTGTTACGGCAGTGTGCGCGAAGTGGATGATCTTGAAGAAATTAATATTGGTATTCATGCCATAGCCTCCATCCCTGTTAGTGCTGATGATCAAGAGATTGGCGAAGTTGATATTGCGGTAAATTTTGGCGGTGTCACCTTTTTGCCGGAAGATCATATCTATGCTGATCGCACAGGTATTATATTGTCGCCTGAACCATTAGACCTTGAATAAAAGTAGTACCTGCCAGTTAAGCCAGCAGTAAAACACTTACAAAAACGCCGCATCAGTTGCGGCGTTTTTACATAAAAAATTTACTAACACTGAAAGTATTAGTCCGCAACTAACAGCGACACTCTCTCTATTCCTGCTTTTTTGACTTCATTGACTACAGCAGTAACCGTCCCATGTTTAGCGTTGGGGTGGGCTTGAACCGCTGCACTGTGCTGAATATTTTCAGCTAAGAAACTTTGGATATTGGCTTCGACCCTTTGAATATCTACTTCTCTACCATTGACCACAATGGACCCATCTTCGTTGATTCGAATAGACAAAGACTTCATTGGAGCTATTGGAATTGCTTGATCAGGAATTGTCGGTCTGATGACGCTTAAGCCTAGCTCTTTGCTAAATGACGTAGTCACAATAAAAAAAATCAACATAATAAATACAATATCTAACATTGGGGTCATATCAATAGTCGTTTTGTTGTCTAGCACGCCATGCAGTGATCGCTTCATTATTGTTACCTGCTTTATTGATGAGGGATAATAAATAACTATAAATAGGATCGCAGAATTAGCTAATTTTTTGGCAAAAAAAAACGCCGCAAGTATTGCGGCGTTTTTAATTTTTATTTAATGGAATAGTACGGTCTATTTACCTACCAACACCGAAACAGTATTGATACCCGCTTTCTTCACTTCGTTGATAACTTCTGTTACCACACCGTGTTTCGCTTTTGGATGGGCTTGCACCGCAGCAGAGTCTTGATTGTTTTCAGCCAAGAAACTTTGAATGTTAGCTTCAACACGACGAATATCTACTTCACGACCATTTACGACTATTGTGCCGTCTTCATTTACACGAATAGCTAATGACTTAACATTGGATGGTGGTGGAGGTGTATTTGAATCTTTAGGACGGTTTACTTCTAAACCTTTCTCTTTCACAAAAGAAGTCGTTACGATAAAGAAGATAAGCATGATGAACACGATGTCCAACATGGGCGTCATATCAATTGCTGCTTCGTCGTCTGCGGAGCCGTGTTTTTTTCTTTTCATCGGTATTAATCGCCAATAAGTTGAATTCGAATTTGCCTAGTATAAAGACAGTTTTGCCTGAGGGCACTATTAATTCAATACGAATTAATCTAAAAATCAAAAATAAAGTTGTATTTATTTGTTTATAGCGTGCCCCAAATGACAAAAATAATCCAGTAGCTTGTGTGAAATAGTTTGTCTTAATTCATCCTGAGGATAAATTCCGAGCTTTGCTTCGGGACTTTGCTTGGTGCCTTGCACTAAAAAAGCATTCTTGATTTTCTGATCTTGTATCGTCGCTTCAAAGGCTCTCGCCACCAGTTCTTGAGGCTGGGCATAATAAAAACAATTTAAATGTGTATCGGCTAATGCACTGCGCTTGACGTAGTCATTGGGTTCGCGACCATCTGCCGATAAAAAAATGGCTGAATAACATAGTTCTAACTTAGTATTGAGAGCATGGGCCCGAATACTCCGGTCGCTAAGCCAAACGGCTGAGGCAAATTCATTGGTTGAGCTGGTGAGAAATAACTTATCACAAATGTAGTGGTCAAATGCATGCATCCATTCATGAGCCAAAGATCCTCCTCCAGCATTTTTTGCTAAAGCCAGAATACGCGTGTTCGACTCATAATGAGCACTACTGTGTTTACGCCCACCACTGCCAAACGCCAGTGACAATGTGCCGTTTAAAGAAATAACCTGTTCCGGTACTACCAGAATATCCATTAAGTCACACAAAGCATCAAAAAATAAGTTTGCGGCAGTTTGTTGTTCTTGCTTGTTCACCCAACTACCAATGGTTATCGTGCGAAAACCAAACATTCGTTTAATATCTAAAAAGCTAACATCTGCCCCGTCTCGATGAGATGGGCCATTACGGTAATAAGGTTGATGTATACGGGAAGGGCGAGGCTCTGACACTAGAATTTATATTTCTGCTAGTTCTGCAACGACTTGTTGGCACCACTGTTCAATTCTGTCATCCGTCAAGTCATATTGATTTTCATCATCTAAACATAAACCAACAAAATATTCGTCATCCGCAATAAGCGCCTTTGACTGATTAAACTCATAACCCTGGTTGAACCAATAACCAATAAATTGACAGCCCAAAATGGCTAATTCATCGTGTAACAAACCCAATGCATCTTGAAACCAGTCTGCGTAACCCAATTGATCCCCTAAGCCAAACAGCGCGACAGTTGTATCTTGCAAGTTTAACTCTGCGATATCATCCCAACTGGACTCCCAATCTTCTTGCAATTCACCAAAGTCCCAGGTTGAAATGCCAAAAATCAGTGTCGTAAACTGCTCAGCTTGTTTTAATGCTACGTCTTTTATATTAAATAGCTTTACCTGCCGAGGGGCGAGTAACTCATTCAGTCTTTGTTGAATTTTTTCGGCGGCCATTTCGGTATAACAGGTGCTAGAGCCATAAAACAAGCCGATTTCATTAGTTGTTATTGTCATTAAATAAGGTACTTACTTGAAAGTTAGATAAGAGCTGATGCCCTCAGTGCTTAATCTTATCACTGCTCTTTCATATGACCAACACAAAGGGCAATCAGTTAAATTAAAGGCTTTTCACCGAATGCTTATGAATGTCCAACAACATTCTACTGCCTATTGCTCAAAGGTTAATGGCAGATTAAGTGGCAAAGATCTTAAAAGTATTACGTGATACCAAATCAATACGCTGAAGTGCCTGAAAGGAGCAAAACAATAAACATAATTGTAATTTTCTTGGGTTAAAAGTAAAAATTAAATAACAAGGACTCTTTATGTAAAACCAAATATTCGTTACAGTATGCTGATCTAATTAATACTATAAATAGTATTCTTAACCGCAAACAGATAGCGACTAAATATGATTATGCGTAATTCAATGAAAAAAATTCAATTAGGCCTACTACTGTCGGCCGTTTTATCGCTATTAGCCTGCACAGAACAGGCAATTACCTCAAAGACAAATGAAAAGGCTACTGAAACAATGACTTCTAGCGACGCTTTGCATGATTGGCAAAACCCCCAAGTATTTCAGATTGATAAATTACCTCCTCGCGCGCATTTTTATAGCTTTTTCAAAGACCCAGGTCAGTTTGTCAGCGAACCTTGGGCACACAGCAATTACCTCAACTTAAACGGCTTATGGAAATTCAACTACGTAACCGACCCCACGCAACGCCCCATGGATTTTTATAAAAACGACTATGACGTTTCGAGCTGGAAAGACATTAAAGTGCCCGCCAACTGGCAGCTCGAAGGTTACGGTGCGCCTAATTACGTTAATATGCGCGTAGATTTTACCGATAAACCTGTTGCTGGCGAAGTAGCCAATAATTATAACCCTACAGGCTCTTATAAACGTGATTTTGACTTGCCTGCTGATTGGCAAAACAAGCAAGTTTTCGCCTACTTTGGCGCTGTTAAATCAGCGTTTTATATTTGGGTCAACGGTAATAAAGTGGGTTATTCACAGGACTCTAAAAGTCCGGCAGAATTTGATATAACCGACTATGTTCAGGCAGGTAAAAACCATATCGCTCTTGAAGTCTATCGTTGGTCAGACGGCACCTATCTGGAATTACAAGATATGTGGCGCGTGAGTGGTATTGAGCGAGATGTTTATCTCTACGCCACTCCTAAGGTTCATTTACGCGATTTTCATGCTGATGCAGGCCTAAGTGATAACTTTTTAATTGGCGACCTAAAGTTTAGTGCACAGATTAAGAATGATGACGCAAGTGCCCAGCAAGGATATCAATTGCAGATTGATATTAATGACGCTGAAAATAAAATCGTATTGAGTAAAAAACTCGGCCTAGACGAGCTGGAAGCAGGCCAACAACAACAGCTTAGTTTTACCCAGCTTATCAATAATATTAGCCCGTGGAACGCCGAACAACCTAACCTCTATGGGCTGTCTATCCGTTTATTGGATGAACAAGGTGAGATCCAACAAGTCATTAGATCGCGTATTGGTTTCAAGCGCAGCGAACTGAAAAATGGCAATGTACTCATCAACGGTAAACCTGTGTTATTTAAAGGGGTTAATCGCCATGAGCACGATGAATACACCGGCCACGTGATTAGTCGTGAATCCATGCGTCACGATATGGAATTACTTAAGCAGTACAACATCAACGCGGTGCGGACCTCGCATTATCCTAATGATCCGTATTGGTATGAACTCGCCGATGAATACGGTATGTACGTGGTGGATGAAGCGAACATAGAGTCTCACGGAATAGGCGCGTCTAACCAAGGACATTCTTATGATCCATCCAAACACATGGTTAACATGCCTGAATGGACAGCGGCTTATTTATCTCGGGTCGAAAACTTGTACGAGCGCGATAAAAATGTTGCCTCAGTGGTTATTTGGTCGATTGGCAACGAAAGTGGTGATGGCCCCAACATTGAAGCCTTATACGATTGGCTAAAAACTAAAACTGCTACACCAGTGATGTCAGAGCAAGCGCAAACTCGCCGCCATACCGATATGTACAGTCAAATGTATGCCAGTATAGATACGCTTAAACACTATGCCTTGACTGAGGCAGAATTACCCTATCAACGGCCACTCATTTTATGTGAATACGAACATGCAATGGGAAATTCCATGGGAAATTTAGCTGACTATTGGCAGCTAATTGAGGCATATCCTTTGTTGCAAGGTGGCTTTATCTGGGATTGGGTTGACCAAACCTTTGCCATGCCAACAGCTGATGGTGGCACTTACAAAGCCTATGGCGGTGATATGGAAGCCGAAGGTTTATACAACGATGGGAACTTTAGTGCCAATGGCATGATGGCGGCCGATCGCACCCCAAACCCCCATGCTTTTGAAGTTAAAAAAGTATATCAATATATAGATGTGCTAGCTGACGACTTATCCAAAGGCCAAGTTATCGTTAAAAACAAACGTGATTTCACCTCATTAACTGACGTGTATTTAGAATGGCGTATTGAAGGCAACGGTGAGCTAATTGAATCGGGTAAAGTAGACACAGTTAATGTGGCTCCTCAACAGCAAACAATGCTGAGCTTGCCCTTAAAATTGAAGGCTCAAGCCAATACCGAGTATTTTGTTAATTTTTACTGGAAAACCAAAAAAGCTACGCAAGCATTGCCCGCTGACTTTGTAGTTGCAAATAGTCAGTTAAGTTTAAAAGGCAAAGCAAAAAACAGTTTACCTCAAGTCATCGAAGGCAAAATCGTTTTACAAGACTCTGAAACGCAATTACTTATTTCTGCCAGTTCACAAAATCATGAAATGGCTGTGGAGTTTGACAAATCAACAGGCTGGTTAAGCCAATACCGTGTTGATAGCAAAGACATGTTAGTTGCTCAGTTACGCCCAGAGTTTTGGCGAGCGCCAACTGATAATGATTTTGGTGAACAATTTCCTGCAAAAGCAAAAGTTTGGCAGCTTGCTGGACAACATAGTGAACTGCAAAAATTTAGCTGGAAGAAACTCAACGAACAACAAATCGAAATCCGCACAGAGCATTATTTAACGGATGTTGAAAGCCGTTATTTATCTACGTATGTGGTGTCGGGTAACGGTAATGTTGATGTTGATCAGTGGTTTTATGCTGCGCCGCATAAATTTCAATCCGCTTTCCCGCGTATTGGTAATTTAATGCAAATTCCTGCTGAATTTGATCAAGTTTCTTGGTTTGGACGGGGTCCTCATGAAAACTATTGGGATAGAAAAACCTCAGCTTTTGTAGGGCGCTACAACATGTCAGTAGATGACTTATACTTTCCCTATGTCAGACCACAAGAAAACGGCTACCGCAGTGATGTGCGTGAAGTCAGCTTCACTAACAAGCAAGGACAAGGTATACAGATTAATGGCTTACCTCTAATAGGCTTTGGTGCACAATTTTACGATGTACAAGATTACGACCAGTTTGAGAAAAAAGGACTTCATCCTCACGACTTGCCTAAAAAAGATCATATCTTTGTCAATATCGATTACAAACAACGTGGTGTAGCAGGCACAGATTCATGGGGCTCCTCACCTTTATACCAGTACACTTTGCCGTGGCGTGATTATCGTTACGGATTCAGTATAAAGCCTATTACAAAATAGTATTACACATGCTGATGCGGCTGGGATGCCGCAGCAGTTTTGTTGTGATAATTTCACCCTCAAACGCCTGACTCATTTTCAATAACGCTCATCATCCTGCTTAATTGTATGTCACAGATAGTTCGAAGCTTAATTTCTGCCAAGATTAAATTCCTTAAGCAAAATGACTTTTATACCAATTCCATTAAGTAAATGCGCACTCAGCGAGAATGTAAACCGACATAATTAAGGCGCTTAAATGAAGTAATAGCTGGCTATTTCGAATTCGAGCAATGCAGAGTATGTTCGTTTAAAACTGGCCCGAAGGGAGTGCCCCAGCGGCTTCAGAGCTGTATTGTCAATATTTGAAAGGGAATTACCATTCCTGCATAGCGACGCCTTGCCCTAAAACCACTGGACGCACTCTGAGTGAGTAGTTATTTAATGGAATTGGTATTAATATGCTCAGCAAAATTTATTAATGCAAATAAACCTTTTGTTTTTGGTTCGTCGCTTAACTGAAACAAAAATAGTGCAGCTTGTCGTCTCACCCCAACGCTAGGAATATTATGAAACTCATTCTTGTTACTGTTTTAGCCACTGTCATACTTGCGGCTTGTTCACCAACGGCAGTAGAGCAACCTTTAAAAAAACCAGATGCAGTTCTAGCAGTTTATGGTAAATGGATAACTGAGCCCGACGGCACAGTGATGCTTGATCCACAAACCTCAGGGTTAGTGAATTGGCGCAACGAATTGATGACCCTAAGCGATAGAAGTGCATTAGAAGTCCACCGTTTACGCCTCAGAACCATAAATCCAGATAGCGCTACAATGCCTGATAACGGTATAAAATTGCAGTTATCCGACACGCTTACAAGTCATTGTTTTGCCGGTTATGTTAGTCGTAATCCCGACTTAGAGTCATTGGTGGTCGATCCCGCTGACGACAACATTCTGTATATGGTCACCGAAGACGCTACCTACGATGATGAACTTAGCGCCCAGTGCCAACAAACCTATCACCATTCGAGCTCTACTCAATTTCCTTTTCTGCTAGTGCGACTCGAATTACAAGACCAGAATACGGCTCTCATCACCCACATTCGTCCTTTGAAATTCACTGAGCAAATGCAGATAGGCGATACGCCTAATGATGGAATAGAAGCCATGGCCTTTGGTCAAAATCGAACTCTTTATTTAGGTTTAGAAAGAGACACTCATAAACAAGCTAGAGTATTTTCGATCACTATAAGCACTGATTTTTGGCAAAGCGAAGATTTTGCTGCTGTCCAAGATGCCCAACTTAAGTTACCCAAATTTACTAAAGGCAATCACCCTATAAACGGCATGGACTACTACCAAACACCTCAAGGCAAAGAGTATCTCATTGCCGCGGCTCGCAACGACTCCAAATTGTGGCTGATTGATTTAACAGGTCAAAAAGAAACGCGGATCATATCGTTGGAGTTTTATGCCCAATTGAGCACCTCTACCGACAATTGCCGTGATGCAGAAATAATGGATAACGCCTCTATAGAAGGGGTGGCGGTAATAGGACAAACAGTATGGATGATCAATGATCCATGGAAAGAAGCCTATCCTAAAAACATACTCTGTCTGCAAAACAAAACAAACTATGAAAATTATTCGCCCTTATTATTCAGTTTAGCTATCCAGCCTAGTTGGTTCGAATAAGAGGATAGCGTTGTTGTTTTAGAAATAAGCGGCTAAAAACCGCTTATTTCCGTGATAAACGGCAAACGGCTTAAATTTAGTCTGCGCTTTTTAGTAAGCTGGCAAACTTCTTTTTAAATTTAGCAAGCTTGGGGGCAACCACCATATTACAATATTGATTCTGCGGATTATGCCTGAAGTAGTCTTGGTGATAATCTTCTGCTTGGTAATAATTGTTTAGGGGCGTAATTTCAGTTACCACTGGATTAGACCAAATTTCTTCCAACTCAATCTCATCAATAATTTGCTCTGCGGTTTTCTTCTGCTCAGCATCATGATAAAAAACTTCACTACGATATTGAGTACCGACATCACTTCCCTGACGGTTCATCTGTGTCGGATTATGCAAAGCAAAAAAAACTTCCAACACATCACGATAACTAATTTTATCTGCGTTAAAATTCACTCTGACCACTTCAGCATGCCCAGTGGTGCCAGCACAAACCTCTTCATAAGTGGGGTTTGCCTTTTGACCACCTGCGTAGCCAGAAAACGCAGACTCTACCCCTTCAACACTATTGAAGGCGGATTCGATACACCAAAAACAGCCACCCGCTAAAGTTGCCTGTTGAATATTTGCCATTATGTTTTCTCCAAAGTCTGACTGGTTTCACAATGTAGTTATGCAGGCGTATTACTTCAAGACCCACTGAAAAATAAAAGCATAGAACAACCGTATTGTGCGCCCAGACATCAACCGCAGCAGTGAGCAATTAAACTCTTTTTTTGGCTTGATGAATCTAATTCTTGGCGATAACGTAGTTGATAGTATATTTGCAGTAATTTAAGTGACTTACGCTAATGAATACCCAGTTAACCGTTTTTTACGACGGCTATTGCCCACTTTGCTTGGCAGAAATGAACCACCTGAAAAAGCTCAACAAAGAAGCTAAGCTTAACTTTGTCGATATTCAAGAACCTTCTTTTAGCGTCGTCTATCCTCACTTGAACTGGTCAGCACTTAATGCGCGGATCCATGCACAATTGCCCGACGGCAGTCTAATTAGCGGTCTCGATGTCACTTACTTAGCGTGGAAATTAGTCGGTAAAGGATGGGTTTACGCACCACTGCGGTGGCCAATAATTCGTTGGTTTGCTGACCTAGCTTATTTGGGTTTTGCCCGTCATCGCTATACTTTATCATTTTGGCTAACCGGTAAACGGCGCTTGCAGGGCCCGAGTAGCTGTGATGCTTGTCAACCGAATAAAGGCAAAACAGATGAATAATAAACCACAAGCTCTGGTGATTGGCGCCTCTGGTGGTATTGGCGAAGCCTTTATTAACGAACTCCTCAATGGGGGGCAATATAGCCAAGTGCACGCCGTATCACGTTCAGTGCCTAAACAGCCAATTGAAAGCGTGAAATACCACATCATTAATGAGCAAAACGAACAAAACATACAGGCCTGTTGCCAAGAGTTGGCGCAAACACAAATAGCATTTTCCACCGTCATATGCTGTATTGGTACTCTTCATGATAAAAACCAAACAGGACGAGCTATCCAGCCTGAAAAGCGTTTGGAAGATATTAATGCCGCGCAACTTCAGCACTATTTTCATGTCAACACTATCCTCCCAGCGCTCTGGTTGAAGGCTCTCGAACCTATTGTGAAGGGGCAACACTTAGCGAAGGTGGTTTTCCTGAGTGCCAGAGTCGGCAGCATCAGTGATAACCAGCTTGGTGGTTGGTACGGCTATCGTGCATCGAAAGCAGCCTTGAATATGCTACTTAAAACCGCTCAAATTGAACTGCAGCGCCGCGCTAAGAATGTCTGTCTAGTGAGTTATCATCCGGGTACGGTAGATACGGCCTTGTCTAAACCATTTCAGAACAATGTACGACCCGAGAAGCTGTTTACCGCCCAATTTACCGCACAACAGTTGCTGTCACAACTCGACGACCTACATGCACAAAACGGCCCTTACTACTTAGATTGGCAAGGTAAAACGATACCCTGGTAACAACTGTAAAGTTTTTTTGCTTATTTTTTTAGCCGCGATTCATTCCGCAAAAGACTTTTTAATTTTGTACTGTTAACATCAGCGCCCAACTATAAAAATAATACAGGATTTAACATGGGTGCTCCTCGCGAACAATTTGGCTCTCGCTTAGGCTTTATTCTAGCCGCTGCTGGCTCCGCCGTTGGTATCGGCAATATGGTGGGTTTTCCAGTGGCAGCCACTAAAAATGGTGGTGGCGCATTTTTGATTATTTATGCTTTGTTTGTGTTTTTTATCTGTTTGCCGGTCATGATGGCAGAAATGTCTGTAGGTCGGAACAGTCGTAAGGATCCACTCGGCGCATACAATGCCTTATCTGATGGTGAAACACACTGGAAGTTAGCGGGTTGGCTGTCAATTATTACCCCTTTTATGATCGCTGTCTTTTATCTGGTAATTACAGTTTGGCTTTTTGGTTATCTATTTCAATCTGTAATAGGCAATCTTTCAGTACTTGCCGACCCTGTTACCTTTGGCGACTTTATAAACGCGCCGAGCTTGTTTTTCTATATGGTCGCTGTTGTCGCTATAGTGTATTTAATCCTGCAAGGTGGGGTTAAACAAGGTATTGAAAAAGCGGCTAAATTAATGATGCCAGCTCTTTTTGTCATGCTAATTGCCTTAGTTATTTTTGTATTGACCTTAGACAATGCCATGGCAGGAGTTGAATATTATCTTGTTCCAGACTTTTCTAAAATAAACGCATCGGTAGTCAGTGCCGCGTTATCACAAGCATTTTTCTCTTTATCGCTGGGTATGGGCATTATGATCACCTACGGCTCCTATATCGATAACATGGCCGACGTACCTAACTCTGCCAAACTGGTGGCTTTGACTGATACCGCCGTTGCTTTTATTGCCGGCTTGATGATTTTACCTGCTATATTTTCGTTTAATCCTGATACAAATGCGGCGGATTTAAGTGACTCTTCCGTCGGTATGATATTTACTTTTTTACCTAAAATATTTTTGGCATTGCAAGTAACCATTGGTTATTTAGGCGCCAGCATTGTGGCTAGCCTGTTCTTTTTACTGGTATTTTTCGCTGCAATTACCTCTTTGGTGTCGATTTTTGAAGTACCGGTTGCAGCCTTGATGGATGAAAAACAATACAGCCGTAAAAAAGCACTAGGCATCTTAGGATTATTGTTAGTGGTGATGGCCGTTCTCGCATCAATGTCCTTTGGGATCGCAAGCTTTTTTACTGACTTTGTCAATTATGCAGGCCAAACCAAGTCGCTTTTTGACGTCATTGTTGATGTTTTCTACGATACGATTTTGCCACTCAATGGTTTATTGATTTGTATTTTTGTTATTTATCGCTGGAAAAAGGCCAAGTTCAATGCAGAACTCGATAAGGGCGCGCCAAATTACCAAGCCAGTTGGTCTGAAAAATACGTTAACTTCTCTGTAGGGACATTTATTCCATTAATATTGCTGGCCATTTTTGTGAATACTGTTGCCCTGAAGTTTTTTGGCAAGGCATTAATAGGTTAAGCCAGTTACGCTGTTATCCATGTCAACAAGGCCGAGTCAATAACTTGGCCTTGTTAATTCAGTAGCCTTATTAATAGCAATTCAGCAACTAAATTAGTACAAGCCACCTCCATCAATAATACTATTCCTTTATCATTGTTGGATATGTCAGTATGAGATTACATCGTTTACCCACCTTTTTGTTACTACTGTTGAGCTTCAGCAGCCAGTTGGCCCACACACAAACCGTTGAAGTAAGCAAGGACGACTTCAAATGCTTAGATGATATGACGCCGGTACGGGGCTTCTTTGTTGATAATTTATTAGGTGACCTGCAGGCCACCTTACAGGTAGCTAATTCAGAAAATGGCGGCGTCTATCCAGTTGGCTCTGTTGTGCAGTTGGTGCCAACTGAAGTGATGGTAAAGCGCGAAAAAGGCTACAATGCAGTGACCAAAGATTGGGAGTTTTTTGAACTGGAAGTGAGTGAAAAAGGTTCAGAAATCAAAGTGCATGGTGCCTTTGAAGTAGTGAATAAATTTGGTGGAAATTGTTTTGCTTGTCATATTAAAGCCCGTGCTGAGTGGGACATGATTTGCGAGCAAGACCACGGCTGCGACCCAATTACTTTGCCAAATGGGATGATTTTGTCGCAGGAGATGATTAAAGGGGTCCAGGCAGCGGATCCTCGATGCAAAACAAGCACTTCTGACACCGCATCACTACAATAGCTAAGCTAACATTGTATAGGGGCTGGCATAACTCAACTCTAGCCCTAAGGCCTCACACGTCCAATGGGCATCAATGATCTTACCCTGATGCTCATGGTTTTCAACCGCAAACTCAGGTAAGTCTAAGCCTAACTTTGCACATGCCCATCTATAGTAATCGTGTCGAGTAGGGTGCTCGTGAGCACACAGGTGAAATATATTTCCATATTTATCTTGCTCAATTATTGCTTCAATCGCAGTGATTACGTCTTGTTGATACACTAAGTTTACCACCTGAGAACCGTGACTGATGTCTGTTCTCGCTGCCAGATACTTTGCAGGATGACGATCTGTCCCCACCAGTCCAGCTAATCTTAATACACAAGCACTGCCAGCAAAGACGTCTCGCGCATGCTGCTCAATTATTTGATGTGCTCGCCCTGATTCGCTTACAGGCGCAAGCGGCGTCCTTTCAACTACCCTGCCTTGTATATCTCCATATACCGCTGTTGTACTGATAAAAATAACCTGTAATACGCCTTGCTGACGCGCTGTACTTAGTAACTGGCACATATGCTCTATATAAAAATCAGGCTGAATATGTCGCCCTCCAGGTGGAAGATTTAATATCAGTAAAGAGCACTGAAAAACGGCTTTGAGTGCATCGCTTGATAAAAGATCACCCAATTGATAAACATGACTTGAATAGCCTAGTTGTTCGAGCGCTTGTCGTTTTTGTGCTGAACGGCAAGTGGCCACTATAGAGTGGCCACTTTGTTTTAATTGCTTGGCAAGCGGTTGGCCTAACCAACCGCAGCCTACTATAGCGATACGCATCACAATACCAATCAAGAATATAAGCTATAACGCTATCACATGGCCTGAGGTTTTGCTGTAATTTGCACGACATTCAATTCAGCAAGTTCATCAATAGAGCTTTGTAACTTTGCTTCTATTTGGTCAACCGATACCAAACTCATACACAGAGCATCGGCTCGTGCCTCAAGTTCACTGCTTTGAAAATCAACACGTTGTTCAATATCTTGGCCAAAGCGTTCCATTTTGCGTTCAAAGGCGTCCATATCACCGCCACTAAACAGTATTTCACTACCAATTGAAATCAGCAAATGACCAATGGAATTTGATACTACCTCTTCGATTGCTTCCTCAAATTCATCTTCCCAGTCATTGCCTAAAAAGTTATCCTCTGTAAAATCTTTGGAATTCAAACGAATCTCACCGTTACTCGAGTAAAAATTCGTTTGTATATGCTCGCCCAATTCATCTAATTTGTCCGTTAAGCCATCGATAGCATCCGAGTCGCGGCCTAAGAGTTCAGAAAATACTTCACCAACCGTGACACTAGCTAATTTAATGGCATCAGTAGCAATTGCCGCTGCTTGTGGCGCGGCCGCATAGATCCCAGCATAATAGTCAGACACTAAGTTTTGCTGATAAGCAGATAGCAGTATTTTTTCACCATTCACAAACAATTGATTTTGTTGATTGATGACAATTTTTTTATATGCATCAGTTTCAATTGTTAAAACACGGTTTTCTAATTGAAGATGACCTTCAAACTCAATTTCACAGTCATTTGCCAAAGCATAATTAGCATTTAAGCTGAGTAAACCAGCTAGTAGTAAAGTGCGCATATAGTTCTCCAGAAGTGATTATTCATTTATCTATAAGTACTACAGCAAAGCTTAGGCCAGTTATTTATATTGATTAAAATCAACAACTTAAACAAATAAATGAGCACATCACCTCATACTTAGCTAATCTGCTTAGCATAATTGACTAATTGTTAGTCGAATAGACGAACTCTACATACTAATAGATATTGAAATTGATTTAAGCGCAAATGTTTGGAAAAAATTGTCATCCATAGCTTAGATCGCTTACAATTTGCAGCTCAATCATAGGCAGTAGCGTCTTAAGGGTAAATTTAATGAGTAATTGGGTCGAACCACTGATTTTTTTGTTAATCGTGATTTCATTTGTACTAGGTGTGAGCAGTTTTATCATGGGCTTTTTTGCTCAACCTGCAAACACAGCATCAATGAAAACCAAAGTTGAGTATGGTTTTTTTGGCCTTACTGGTTTGGTATTATGTGCCCTCTTTAGCTACGCATTAGCCACCGTCTAATAAGACACTAATTGAGCAAGTAAGAGCAAAATGGAACTTATGGCCTATCACTCATACGTTGATAGGCTCTGAGTTTGAATACCGGCAATATCGCCAGTAAATGATCAAAAATATCTGCTTGTATACCTTCGTAATTCACCCAATTTTTATCTGCACTGAAGCAATAAATTTCTAACGGCATACCCAATTCAGTGGGCGGTAATTGCCGCACCATCAAAGTCATATCTTGGTTGAGCTTCGGATGATTGCTTAAATAGGCTTGAATATAAGCCCGTAGCGTGCCGATATTCGTTAAACGTCGACTATTAACTAAGTCTTGGATCTCAATTTTTTGCTCGCTATTAAAGGCTTGTAGTTCGTCTTTTTTCTTTTGTATATAACTTTTGATATAACGAATTTTGGCAAATTCTTCTAATGTTGCTTCATCGCAAAATTGCACGCTTTGTACATCAATATTAATAGCACGTTTGATGCGGCGCCCACCAGATTCACTCATACCGCGCCAATTCTTAACGGGTTCAGCGATAAGCGCGTAAGTTGGGATAGTGGTAATAGTTTTATCCCAGTTTTGTACTTTTACCGTGGTCAAACCTACCTGCAGTACTTCACCGTCGGCTTCAAATTTTGGCATCGAAATCCAATCGCCCGTATTAACCATGCGGTTAGCTGCAATTTGTATCCCGGCAACAAAACCTAAAATTGTATCTCTAAACAACAATAGCAATATTGCTGTCACTGCGCCCAAACCAGACAATAGTAACAGTGGTGATTTATCCAGAACGCTCGAAATAACCAAAACTAAGGCGACGATAACAACAAATAACTTACCTACTTGAATAAAGCCGGTAATGGGAGCTTTCTTCGCCAAGTTAGAGGCGTTGTAAGTATCTTCGATAGTATTTAATAGGGCACTGGCCATACGTACCATGGTCACCAAAGCATAAATAACCGCAACTTTTTGTATAACGTTGACTAAATAGGGCTTGGTAATAAATAAAGGACAAAGAGTATGAATAAGCAACGCAGGCGCTAGATGACTGGCGCGACGAAAAAAGTGGTGTTTGTGTAACTCATCGTCAAATACATTTTTAGTGCGCAATACTAGTTGAGTAATATTGCCCCTCAATAACATACGCATCAGTTTAAAACTGATCCAAGCCAGACAGAAAATAACCAACAAGGCACTCAGTTGAAAAAGCAATCCGGATTGGCTTATTTTCAAACCAAAATAGGCAAAACTATCGATCACGGCTTGAGTAATAATGTCATTAGCTTTCACTGGGTTTATCTTCCAAATCACAAATTAGTTTATCTTTTTCAAGCCACACTTGATTTAGCCAAGTCTGAAACGCCGCTCTAAATGACTCATTATTAAAGTAATCACCTACCGTTCCTTCTTTGATCTCCAACACTTTAACTCTTAAAACAATCTTTGTTAGTTTGCCACCGAGCATGGCTAACATCGCACTGCCCTTAACGTTTGGATATACGATGGTAACATCTAAAATGCTAGTAAATAGCTCTCCCATAGCGGCAAGAGTAAAGGCAATACCGCCAGCTTTTGGTGGCAATAGATATTGATAAGGACTTTGTCGTTGTCGGTGTTTATCAGGGGTAAAACGACTACCCTCAACAAAATTAATCACCGTGGTCGGCATTTTTTTAAATTTTTCACAAGATTGCTTGGTTGTTTCAATATCCTTGCCTTTCAAGTGGGGATTTTTTGCTACAAAGGCACTACTGTAACGGCGCATAAAGGGCATATCTAAGGCCCAAGCCCCTAAACCAACAAAAGGTAACCAAATTAATTCTTTTTTCAAAAAAAACTTGGGGGCAGGAATACGATCAGCCGCAAATTCGGTAAGAATGACGATGTCTAACCAACTAATATGATTAGGCATCATCAGATACCATTCTTCTTTACTTAGAGTCCCATCAATCTGGTAATCAAGTTCCACTTTGTTAGTCAATTTAATCAGCTTCACACTAAGTTTACCAAAGGCAAATAGCATAAAATTAATCAGCACATTAATGGGCTTAACAATAGCAGCGACGGGTAAGACTAGCTTGAACAGCCCAAATAGAATGATTAATAGGCTCCAAAAAGCAATATTAATAGTCTGCAGACATAAGTGCAGGGGAAACAACAAAAAAACCGGTAAAAAACGTAACATACTACATCTGGCTCATGGCTAATCTTTTAAGCTCTTGATCTTTTTGCTTCCACAATTGGGTAAGCCAAAGCTGAAATTTTTCTCTTTGTTCAGGGTTGTCGAAATAGTCCATAGCAAATGTCTCGTTTTTAACCAACTCTTCGATTGAGAATATACTGACTTGAACGTTTATTTTACGCACTTTGCCGCACACAAAATCCCAATAACTGGGCGTCCCGTTTGGATAGTGTATCGTGATATCCAACAATTTATGTAACTTATCGCCCATAGCACTCAGCACATAGGCCATACCGCCGGCTTTTGGATTAAGTAGATACTCGAAGGATGCTTTTTGTGCAGCCGCTTTCTCTTTAGTATATCGAGTTCCTTCAACAAAATTCATAATGCTGACCGGTTTGAAGCGAAATTTTTCACACGCTTTGCGGGTTGCATCTAAATCTTTACCTTTTAATTCGGGATGCTTAGCTAAAAAGGCTTTGCTGTAACGGCGCATGAATGGGAAATCGAGAGCCCACCACGCCAACCCTAAAAACGGCACCCAAATAAGCTCTTGTTTAAGAAAGAATTTTAAGAATGGTATCTTGCGATTAAAAACGCGCTGCAGCACCAAAATATCAACCCAAGAACTATGATTAGCAATAACTAAATACCAATCTTGCTGTGTCAAACCTTCAGCACCAGACACATGAAAATCAGTTCTCGAGAATAAATTTTGATTAAGGCTATTAATACTGATCCATGCGGTTGCACAGCCGTCTAAAAAATAAGACAAAAAGGTCCGCCACGGTTTAATCGGAATAACTTTCAAAACCGACATAATTAATATCGGAGTCACCCAAAATAAGGTGTTAAAGAAATAAGCTAATGAGGACAAAATACCGATAAATACATGCATAACTGCCAAAAACAACCTAACTTCGCCAAAAACAGCGGTGATTGTAAACTAAAACCACCGCTAAGCAGTAGCAAAAATTCAACTAATGCCGGGCCGGACTAAGCACAGATATTCAAGGGAAGTTAGCTGTCTTAAAAAAACAGCGCCAACAATGTCAGCCGCTTTACTGTGCCATTAGTTCTATTTAATTAGCGCTGACTTTGTTTAGCTGTTCATCAGGCCAATATTTGCTGCCTCTTATCGTTGCTTGCAGAGCTAAACCATTTTTGGTGATTTGATAAATTGTCATATTATCGACCGTGACCTCACTTGTAACCGCACCGTCTTTATCACCTGCTTTTACTGCAGCATCTGCTTGAGCACCAAAACTCGCCAACAACAAGTTGACGTTGGTATTGTCAAATACTGCAGAACTTATAATCTGCTGTTCAACACTGGGTTTTAATACAAATAGTTCGTCCAAAACCTGAGAACGCATTTCTGTTACCGCTTTGCGTTGCTGACCGACAGTGTCACCTGAATGGCCGGCAAAGCCGAGCAGGCTAAAACAAGCTCTAACAGCAATTATCAATCCAAGATTGAATAAACTAATTGTTAATCTGCGCTGCGGTCACAGAATTTTATGTAAAAGAGTTGAACTATTGTCTTTTCCAAGCAGTATAATCTTATGCCCAGCATATCCATTAGCGAATGCAAACATCAAAAAGGCTTATGCTACTGTCAGACTTTTTGATCCAAGACAATAAGATAGAAAGAGGAAGTCTGATGCAATTTCGTCCCTGGATTGCCGCCATTATTTTTTGCGTTGTTACTTTTTTACTACTGGCTTACGTAAAATTTACTCAGGTGAGTGCGGCAATTGCCTTCGGTGAGTCTTTTCCTGAGCCAAGCGAAACCGTTTTTTCCTTGACGGTGACGACCAGTGATTGGCAAGACACCTTAGAAGTAATGGGTGAAGTAAAGGCAACACGAACACTCGATATCCGCAATGAACTAGAAGGTATTATTACCTATGTGGGTTTTTCTTCAGGCGGCCAAATTCAAAAAGGCGAGGTGCTTCTAACCCTAGACAGCATCAATGAACAAGCCCAATTAGATGCAATCGAAGCTGAAATTGCCTTGGCCAAATTAGATGTATCTCGACTCACTCAATTAGTAGAAACCCGTGCGTCAAGTCGTTCTCAAGTTGATCAGGCCATGGCCCAATTAGCGATTAAACAGGCCAACGCCAGAGCCTTAAGGGCGACTATTGCCAAGAAAACCTTAGTATCCCCCTTTACTGGCATTACCGGTTTACATGAGCTGGAAGTGGGTGGCTTTTTAACAGCAAACTCTCTAATAACGCGGTTAATCGGCAAACTAGACCAAGCATGGGTCGATTTTTCAGTGCCGCAATCTGAATACCAATTGAGCCCCTTGACCGAGCTCGAAATTGCCACAATTAATCAGACCGACGTCAAACACAAAGCAAATATAGTGGCTATTGACCCAGTTATTTCGAGTACATCACGCAATTTGCGCATTCGCGCCGAACTGGATAACCAAACTGCCCAATTAAAACCAGGCACCAGTGTAAAGGTCATGGTGCCGGTAGGAAAGCCAATAAGCGCGATACGACTGCCCAACACCGCCGTTCGTTATGATTCTTTTGGCACGTATGTTTATGTTTTGGCAACAGCAGCAGATGGAAAATTGCGTGCTAAAAGACAGGCGGTAGTAGTCGGTTCACATGATCAAAAGCAGATAGTGGTATTGTCGGGTCTCAATGCTAACGACCAAGTCGCCACAGTGGGCTCGTTTAAATTACGTGAGGGAATGTTAGTCAACCTTGCTAGTGATGTTGCAAATGCGGAGCCTTTGTAATGGCCGAAAATGACACTAAGCAAAGGCCAGTAGAAGAAAACCCAGAGCATGCTTTGGGCAAGCGCCCTTCAGTGATGGACATATTTTGTAAAAAGCCGGTTCTTGCCATTGTACTATCGTTGGTCCTCGTCTTAGTGGGCATACGTGCTGCTATTGATATTCCGATCCTGCAATTTCCACAAATTACCAGTGCATCGTTACAGATAACCACGCCTTATGTCGGGGCGTCGGCCGAAGTCATTCAGGGTTTCATCAGTGAGCCTATTGAACGCGTAGCAAGCTCGGTGCCCGGCGTTGACTATGTTGAATCACGCAGTACACCTGGACTAAGTTCAGTCACTGTTTGGTTGAAACTCAATCAAGATAGTACTAAAGCTTTAGCTGAATTATCTGCGAAACTGGACCAAATTCGCTTCGAATTACCCGAGGGAGCAGAAGATCCTTCAGTCGAAGTCGTGCGGGCTGACCGTCCTTTTGCTATTTTTTATCTAGTGGTGAATTACAATCAGGCCGACAGTGAGATGTCGCGTATGGATGTCACTGACTACTTATCTCGTCGCGTTTCACCCGCTCTAGCGTCTATCCCCGGAGTACAACGAATTGGCCTAGAGGGCGGCCGCTCACCTGCCATGCGAATTTGGCTCGACCCAGCTAAATTAGCGGCATTTAATATTGCCGCCGACGAAGTCATGCTGGCTCTGCGTGCCAACAACTTAATTGCTACCGTCGGTCAGAGTGAAAACAATCAACAACGCATTCCGCTACTGACAGATACGTCTTTATCCACGGTCACTGATTTTGAGCAGCTTGTGGTGAGAAATGTCGATGGGGCCCAGATTAGATTATCTGATATCGCTGATATCGAAATTGGAGAAGAAGAAAGCGAAGCCAGTGCTCGCTTTAGCCATGACACGGTGTTGTTTATTTCAGTGTGGCCCTTGCCTGGCGCAAACGAAATCGAAATCGGCGATAGCTTATATGCCAAGCTAGAAGAAATAAACCCTACTTTACCCAATGGCTTGCGCATTACCGATGGTTACGATGGCACCTTGTATATGCGCAGTGCTTTAAAAGAAATATTCATAACTCTGGCTGAAACAATTTTACTTGTGGGCATCGTCGTCGTCGCGATGATGGGTTCGTTTCGCACCGCACTGGTGCCACTAGTTACCATTCCCATCTCTATTTTAGGCGCTATCGGCACCATGGCGTTGATGGGTTTTAGTCTAAACTTGTTAACTGTATTGGCCATTGTATTATCTGTTGGTTTAGTGGTGGATGATGCCATAGTGGTGGTTGAAAACGTTGCCCGCTACATGCGCAGTGGCATGAGTCGCATGGAAGCCGCCTTAACCAGTTCGCGCCAATTATTGGCACCCATCATTAGTATGACCATAACCTTAGCGGCAGTTTATGCCCCTATTGGCTTGTTAACCGGCTTAACTGGTGCATTGTTCAAAGAGTTTGCCTTTACCCTAGCCATCGCCGTGTTAATTTCTGGCTTTGTGGCCATTACCTTGTCACCGATTATGAGCGCTTATGCTTCCCCCGAAGGCGGAAAAGAGAGTCGTTTAACTCAAGCTATCAATCGGGTATTTGAGCGCATTGGCCAGGCTTATAACAAGATTTTGCTCGTCACCCTCAAATACAAAACTCAAGTACTGTTTGTTGCGGTATTTTTAGCTTTACTAAACGTGCCCTTCTATTTGTTTTCACTCAAAGAACTTGCGCCTACCGAAGATCAAAACAGCATTAATGTGGTGATTGAATCTGCACCAGAGGCCTCTTTAGAGTACACCATGCAACATATGGATGCGGTGGTGGACACCATGCTACAACTCGATGGTGCTAAATATATGTGGCAAATCGTTACTCCCGCAGGTGCTTTTGGGGGATTGGACTTAGTCGACCCAGCCGATCGTTCACAAAAAACGCAGGACATGTTTTGGCAAGCCTTTGCTAATTTGTCACAAGTACCAGGCTTAAAAGCGTTTCCGGTAATGGAATCAGCCTTACCTACTTCAGGTAATTTTTCGGTTGAAATGGCGGTACTCACTACAGATTCTTACACTGATATGAAACGCTATGCCGACCAGATGGTCGCGGCAGCCCAAGCCAGTGGCAAGTTCTTATTTGCTGAAACCGATCTTAAATTAGACTACCCGCAAGCCCGCTTTAAACTAAACCGGCAGGCTATCGCCGACTTAGGCATGGATTTAGCCAGTGTTAGCGCCCAGCTTCAAGTGCTGTTATCGGGTAATTTTGTCAGTCGTTACAATCAAGATGGTCGAGCCTACCGCGTTATTCCAATGATAGATGATAGTGCGCGTATTAATCCTGATGCCATATTGTCACTGTTAATCCGCACGCCAGCTAACGAGCTTATCCCCTTGAGCGCTATTGCGAGTTTAGAAACCGAAATTATGCCTCGAGTACTGAGTAAATTTCAGCAAAAAAATGCTTTTAGAATTTATGGTGAAGTGATCCCAGGCACCACGAAAGAGCAAGGCCTAAGTGCCTTAGAAGAGGCGGCATCTAAGTTATTACCGGCTGAATACAGCATTGATTATGCCGGCGAGTCGCGGCAAATTCGTTTAGAAGGTAATACCTTAGAAGGAGTGTTAGTTGTTGCTTTAGTGTTTGTATTTTTGGTTTTAGCGGTGCAATTTAATAGCTTTCGCGACCCATTAGTGGTGTTACTTGGATCAGTCCCCTTAGCCATGGCCGGCGCCTTAATGTTTGCCTTTTTAGACTTCACCACCATCAACATTTACTCACAAGTAGGCTTTATAACCTTGGTCGGTCTCATCGCCAAAAATGGGATTTTAATCGTCGAATTTGCCAACAAAATGCAAGAACAAGGTAAGAATAAGTTCGAAGCTGTACAACTTGCCGCGCAAGCGCGTTTACGCCCGGTATTGATGACAACAGCCGCCACAGTTCTAGGTCATTTCCCTTTGGTTTTAGTCGTTGGTGCAGGAGCTGAAGCACGCAATAGCATAGGTATAATACTAGTCGCAGGCATGATGGTGGGTACGCTATTTACTTTATTGGTTTTACCCAGCGTATACGTAGTGCTGGCTTCAAATCATCAACCTTCTAAAAGGTAAGTTCACAGACTTAATACCCTCTAGGAAGGTTATTTTAACCTTGCCAAGCGCGGAGTGAAAATGACACGACCTTAAGGGTCGAGTAATAGTTGGCAAAAGTGAATGGGACACAAACAACAGCCCGCTGTTATTTGACTGTTTGAGAGCTTTGTTTATGAATAATGAGCGGCAAGCCTTTAGATATATGTAATACGTCAGCGCCCCAAGAACCTCTTTCTTGGCTTGATAAATACACCGATGACGATAGACTTTTTAGCTCTAAAATCTGATGTGACTCATCAGTAAACATAAAGGATATTTCCTGCCCGATAAGCTCATGCCAAACTTGCCAGCTACTCGCATCGATAACACACTCAGGTTCGTTTTTGTTGAACCTTTCAGGTTTGAACCCAATGCAATATTGCTCTGGCTCATTACACCAAGAAAAATAGAATTTTTCCCCCGTTTCAAATTCCAAGTAAATTTCACGATCTATTTCATGCTCTGCAGAATCTGCTTGCCCGCAAAGCGAGCAAAAATCAATTTCAAACAGCTCGTAAATTACACGTTTAAGTTTCATAGGTAACTAGCGGCAGCATGTGCAGACGAAACGGGGACTGCGAATTGAGGGCAGTACCACTGCGTTATAACAGACATTAATAAACTCTCCACGCCTTGCCGAAAATTGCATTGAAGCACTATGTGTTGATACTCACTAGCTCGCTATTGAGTGTTACATGAACAACCAATAGACCCATCTATATTTTGCCATTCGGCGTATTGCCCATTTGAGCCGACAATATCTCCTGGGTTAGCTGAACATTGCATTCTTAATTGATTGCAATAAGAAGAACTTTGTCCGACTTGTATTTTTGACTCATGCTCGATAATGCTAGAGCAACCGTTTAAAAAAAGAAAAACGGTCACTAATAGATATTTCATTAATACGACTCCTTTGGTTGAAATAAAGTAACATTGCCCAATTTGTTAAGAGGCGATTTCAAACTTGAATGACTCCCAAATTTTAACTGCAAATTCGACATCATTTTCATTGTCGAAGTACATCACTGATTGCACAAAATCATCAGCTGAAACTGCATAGCAATATAAAGCTGCTGCTCGCTGATCGCCCATATTTTCATTCAATCTATATGAAAACAATGTCACTTTTTCGTGCTTCTTTAAATTGATATCAAATGCTTCAATCGCTATATCTTTTATAACGTCAGCAAATAAATCATCGCGAGAAAGGTTTCTATCGTTATTCCATACTGCAAGATAAATAGTAAATCCTGGTTTCCAGATGACGATATCTTGATCTTCTATTCTTCGATTAAACTGCGAAGGAAGTGTAATATTCCAAAATTTAGTAAATTGATATTTACCCTCAACTACGGGAAAATCTGGGTTTAACACTAAGCCTCCTACCACTTATTGAATTGGCTAAAATTGCTCTTTATTTATGTCAGCTTTAAGTTTTTGTACGCTAACATGATACAGATCTTCTCTTTCATCCATAGGTCGTGGAGTTCTAATATTACTGGCGATACCTAACTTACTTAGTAAAACGATAAACCACCATGCTGGATCTACCTGCCCTTTTTCTAAACCAATTTTAGCGGACTCAGGAAATGCATGATGATTGTTATGCCAACATTCACCATATGTTAGCAATCCTAATCCGGAAATATTTGAAGCTTGCACACCTGCACCCTTAACTCTCCATTTACCCGGCCCCGGATTGTGACAGAAATATGTAATACTCCAATGCCCAACAACGCTTACACCTATTCTCAAACAGACACCCCAAACTACAAAACTGACGCCACCAATTGTAAACAAAATAAGGGCCAACATAAGTTGATGCCATCGCCATGATTTTTCGAGAAAGACAATAAACTTATCTTTTGCAAACTTGAATTCAATCTGAACCTCCGGTGGACGTTCAAACTCAAATCTTGAAGTAAGTTGCCACCAAAGGTCTTTAAAATAACTCTCAGTGTGTGAAAAAAACGCAGGGCATTCTGATTTTCTTTGCGCCCAATCTCTAATGTCATGAATTCTAATAATGCCAAATGGACCAGACATTCCAACCAGTACACCGATATAAATAAGTAAGTTTTGAATTAGTCTAGGACAATCGAAAGTTCTATGTATCATCATTCTGTGCATCCCAACGCTATGACCGACCAATAATGATAGATAGGTAGAAATAGTGAACAGCGCAAGAGCTTCAAGTGAAAAGGTAAATGGGGCCAATAAAATACCGGTGAAAAGCATACCTAAATTCCAAAGAGCTTTCGGATAGTCATATCTGACCGTGCCAACTAATTCTTTATAATCGATATCTTTTATTCGCCTTACAGGTTCCATCATTTGCAGTAGCTTCCTTGTTAGCCATATTTAAGCTCAACTTAGATATTTAGTTAGTGAAATGCCAACAATTGTTGCAACTAGGAACGGTACTGCATGAAAACAAAGTGCCGGACACTCTTTTACTATCGTTCTCGTTGGGATGAAAAAATAAGGGTCATGTTTAATAATAAACATATAAAAAGGTTTAATTACAGGTTTAAACCACACTCGAAAATAATACCCTCCAATTGCAATGATTTGCACCTCTAAAAGTATTACAAATATTTCAATTCCAATCGCATCAATAAATAATGCTAAAGAAAATAACTCTGGATTTGATAACAAAAAACACACGATCAAAAACGCTGTAACTTTCCACAATATTTTTTTTGATTTCATCAACCCTCCTTAATTGGACTAACATGCGTTAGCCGCCTTAGTCATGCTGGCGGTTATATTGCGTATATTTGCAAAGCAGGTAAAGCATTACTGAGTCGGAGTTGAACACTTTGCTAGCTACATTTACCACTAGTGATGATAATCACAAGAGATAATAGTTAATCTAGGGTTGTCTACTTCATAAACCGGTCTAGTTGTATCGTCTCTCCGACGTGAGCAAAAGCCTCAGAGGTCATCTTTTAAGGGCTCTGGTTTGCCAATACCCTCAACCGGTGTTTTTTTAGCACCACTTGTTAGTCAGTTAATACGTTTTAGAGTTTTTAATTGCCCCATAATTGAAAATCTTTAATGAGACTATTTAAACACGTTTGGTCGGTTGTAAATTCAAACTTTAACTCTTGCTCGTATGCGCAAAGTAAGCCATTGACAACTACGTGACCATTAGGCTTGACGGTAAAGGTTATAAACCAATTGTCCCATTGAGGTTTCAGAGTGGCAGAACCAGACAAATAATTGTTACAGACTTGAAGCTGGCTAATAAATTCACTCATTGGCCATTGCTCAAAAGTAGCGAATACTTTCGAAGAAAAGCCATTTGATACAACACTTATTGTTGATCCAAAACCAGATTGGTCATCATATTTTTCAATAATGAGAAATTCTAATTTAGGGTCTTCGGTATTAGTTTGTAATTTGATATTCATAATGGCACTTAACAATTATGTATGGGCCGTTTGCAGTTTAAGCGCCCATGCCCAAGCTGCTGGGCAAACTTAATAAACTCGCAATGAGCTAATCTACTTAAACTCTTAGCCGTTTGCCTTTATTGAAATAGTGTCGCCACTTTGCATTTGTATATGGTACTCGCCATTCGTAAAGGAAGAATCGAGTATCAAATTTGACAAGCCCCAATCATTATTTCTGGGGCATCGAAAATCCGTAACACCGTTAAATTTGAGACTGCATGGTGATGCAAGTTTTGATACTTTCAAGAATCCCAGCAAGTTAAATGTTGTTACCGAGTTTTCCCAATCAATCGTAATCTGCTGCAGAATAGCATCATGTAGTGGTAGCTTTTCAAAACTCAAACCTTACTCCTTGGCTGATATCGCATCAAATAAAATTGTTATGTTTAATTTTCACTCGACCATTTTACATTTGTTTCCAGAATGCCAAGGCCTTGTTTAAATTTTTCCGGAAACACTAAGGTTGGTTTACCAGCCCAACCACGCTCCAAAAATAGATTGTACCCCTCTGCATTTCTTTCGTAGCGTACAGCAGACAACCAAATACCATCCCAATCACCCAGGAATTCAAGATCTTTCAATGTTAATGGATATGACCCATTCCTAAGTCTGTGTAATTCAATAATTGATACTGCTGAAACAAAATTCTGAGTGCCAAATTTCTGATCCGCTCCTGGAACCTCAAAGTCACAACCCGAAAGGACAGTAAGTAGCACTACTAACACTGAAGCTCTAAACATTAAATTAATATTCCCACCATTATGAATTTGTTATATTGCAATTTGTGCCCGAACTTTGACAAGTATATTACCCAACTTATTCAAGCCACTGCCGTCTTTACCGCAACCCCAGTAATAGTCTCCTGGCGCATTTTCAACGATATCTTGTTTACCAGTCGAAAGAAGTAATTCAGCTAATGAAGCATGAGTTTTAAACTTATGTAAAACTGCCTGATACATTATTTCATCTTTCACAACTTCCCAATCACTGCGCAAAGGAACACTTCTACTTCTGCCTAGTTCAGCAGCCTGTTTGGAAGTATAAGCTGTTCTGATTTTTTCTCGATAATCAGCATTCTCAAACTTTTGAGCTTGAAAATAATGCTCAACTGAAGGCCACCAGACATTGTCTAATTCGATACCATGCTTCGAGAAGTTAGAAAATTCTCCATATTCATCAATCTTGGTATAGAAAAAGATAGTCATGCTTTCATTGCAATATAAAGCTTTGCATGTGGAGATTTTAGGTGCACATTTTCAGCGAATAAAATTCCTACCATGATGTTTTTATTAGGTGCTTTGCATCACAGGCCAGTATATAGCGGCAACTGAAAAAACAATGAGTATGACCGAAGCAAGAAAGCCTGCAATAGATGCACGAACAGAAAATTGGTTGAATATTAGGGTGTTTTTTATTTTTGAATTGAGTGAGCAAGCAAACACAATCAACAATGCAAAAGGCATAAGCCACCAAAAACGAAAAGATGGGAAAACCCAAGAAATCCATAATGGCAGTTGTGCATCAAATTCTCGTTGAATTTCTTCAAATGGAGCCAAGATAAAGTAAGCTCCAAAGCTAACAATTCCGACCGCGAAAACGGCAGAAATTAAAAGAAAACTTATATTGTGATTTATACGTTCCATGTTCCCTTCAAATACCTAACGAGGGTGCAGAAAAACCCTCGACTTAAAATTAAACAACAAAATCGGTCAAAATAACCTTTTAAAACCCGTTGCTACTTGATGTCTTGACAGCTTAAACCATTAAACAGTAAATAGATTTAACTCAAAACACGATAGTTTTTTGGCTTCGACCTTTTTCTAAGCTTCAACGCCCCAAGCAGGGGATTTTATGAGTGTTTTCAGCGAGTAAAATTCCCGCCATTATGTTTTTGTTAGCTACCATATACACCAAACTCGTTTAAATAAGGAAAAAGATAAGCAAGTAATATCAATAAAACCAAGGTTACAGCAATACCAGCCAATAACTTGTAAGGATGCAATTCAGTGCCATCAGGATTATCGATCTCACCCGGCATATACTCGCCTTCTGTAACTACCGCCCCCAGAAAACACACAACAGTCAACAAAATTGCAGCTCCTAAATATGAAACTTCAAACAGGTATGAGCCACCTACAACAAATATAAAAAACAGTACACCTCTTATTAATATTGCTTTCATATCAACCTAGTAGCTAACGCTTTTTATACATGCCGCGCGTTGTTTGCGCGTCGCTGCTTGGGCGCCTTGTTAAATACCGTTGTGCGCACCAGCTCAAAATAATAGGTACAAGAACGGACAAAATTAAACCATACCATGCCCCAAAATCCCCAAGGTAATTTCCAGTGCCTTTAACAAATGGAGATAAAAGATACCAATATGCTAAATGTGACAAAACACAAAATACACTCCATAAAATTAACTTGTTTCTTGGTAGCAAAAGACCAACCAAAACAATAACCAATGAGCCACCAATTACAGCTAACGTTAGATTAGTAATGCGGTCTAGTTGCATACCAGAATAGAATATTGACATCATAATTAAGTTGAATGATATCGGGTAGATAGGGCTTAGCATTAAAAGTTGCAATTTCACCGAACACTTTAATTTCACCGAATCTGTCCTTAGGTATTTAACGCTTCACATATAGGGTAATTACTTGCTGGCTATACTGCACGAAGTTCCAGCGAGCTTGCGAGCGAAATAATGTTTTTGTTATGTTTATCCATGCTTATTAGTACGCTTGTACAGCGGCAAAAATAGCGATTAAAGTTTGGCCTATTAAAATAGCAAAAAATTCCTTTTTGTTTTGACGCCAAGAAATACTGGCTACCCAAGACCTATCAATAGCGACTCCAGAATAAGCCTGATAAATCACCATTATTAAGATTGTTAAAGAAAATCCTAAAAAAGCAGGATTGTCTGGCGTATTTGGAAAGGGCAAAAATGAAAATAGTGCCCACGTAACAAGTAAAATGAAAAATCCGTATTTATAACTTTTCCCGAGTTCCAATTTCATAAACTTACCAGATAAACATAACACTTTGCATAAGCGATTTGGCACCGCTCTTGTGACAAACCCATCTTCATCATATTGTTATTTGCCATGATTCATCCTCTGTTTTATCGACCGAAATAAAACATCAATTGCCAAGCTAAACAACATACCAATTACGAAAGTCAAAACCATATGAATCGTTGGTAATATCTCGGAATTAATTTGGTTTAACAACTCACCTGACCCGACAAATATAAATGCAAAAAACGGCAGCACAAAAAAATATAGGGAGCCGTAACTACCATCATCATATTGAGGATCACTCAACCCCCAAACTAAAATAACCACTGCAATAACCAAATTGTACAGCGAGAATTTGTAATTCTTCATAAGAATAGCTTTATCGGTTCTTTTCTAAACTCATGTTTTGGCATATAACGCTCTGCTAAGGAGCTGTTGCGAGTGGTTTTGGCGGAGCCAGCGAGTAACTGTCCCGCAGCGTTTTTTGCTGCAAACTTTAGCAGCTTGTTAGAGTTACAGTTGGCAAAATAACAATTCATTTCGAGTATTTCATTTTTAACTTTTTCCACATTTTCCTTTCCGCTATGTTCATTCTTAGGCATATTTTAACCATTAGCCTTGGAGCTCGACCAAATAAACTTAAGTATCCGAAGAACAATATGCCAATAGAACAAAAAACTAAATACCAAACGCTTTCAATAAGATCGTAAATATTCTTCAAACCTGCATTTAAAACTATAAAAATGAAATATGTGATTAGGCCGCCTAAAAGGAACCTAAAAAAAGGCCGCAGACTAGTATGTTTCTTATATCCGTGCATTAGTCAGCCTCAAGCTACTTTAACGATTCCATAACCGGAGAATATACGCGCCAGTGATTATGAGTCCAGCGCTTTCCGCGTAGCGGTGTTTTAGCCAGTAGTTCATGGGCTAGTTATAGCTAGTCACTACTTGAGCCAATTAGTATCCACCTCCGATTTTGAGAGTGGATGTCGTAAGCAAAATCCCAAAAAACAGGATATGCAGGATGGCCTTGCCTAAGTCCGAACTCACAAACAATTTCTGCTTCTTCAAAGCTAATAAAATTGAAAAACTCATTTAGTAAACTAGTTAATTCTTTCTTCTTCGACTCAATTTTCAAGGGGCCTGAACCAGTGCTTCCTTCATAGAGTACTTTTTCAGAAATGTCATCAATCGCCTCTTTAGCAGAACTTTGCACTACGCCTGTTAATTCACATTTACCGGAGACTTGCCTCTTTAACACCTCAATCAAACTTAGATCTGAATCCTCCGGTCCATATAGAAAGAAGCTAACTTCGTAATTAATACCGTATAAAAGTTTCTTAATTCTTTTAAAGACTTCCTGCATACACATATTTTCAGAATTCATGTGACGTTAACTCCAAATTAAGCGGAACATAGCCAACTGTTAAAAGTTCTGCCTAAATGGCTTGTTAAGTTACTTGACGACTGAAGCGCCCCAACCAACCCCATCACACGTGTTGGTGGGTATTAAGGGCATTAATTTTGCTCTATACGCAGAAATTTCAATTAAATTTAATTTCATCGGAGCACTTAAAGATGAAGACCAAAGTTTACGTTTTGCAGAATAAGATATGTAACCATCTTCAAAGCCAACTACTTTTGCTTTTTCTATTATTTCAACAACTTGCGCCTCAGTTTTGCAATCAACCATAAAGCTTACCCAGTGTTGTTTGTTAGCATTTGAGCCTTGTTGGATGAGCAACTCAATTAAACTTTGATCATTTTCTATGTAACTAAATAATGACGATTCAGTCTCTACCTGTTTGGTAGCACAACTCATGACCAATAAAAGCGCTAATATAAATAATAGAATTCTAAACACAAACCTTCCTTGTAATATAACAATATTAATCTCTGTAAACGTTCCGTTTTTAATCGTGGTTGCTAAATACGGCTGCCTTGCAGATTTTTGCACCTAGCTTTTTTAGCACGGGCTTTAAGGCCTTGTACAGGTAAATTTTATTTACAATTAGAGTTTTTGCGATGCAAAACCGGATAAATTCCAAGATATTGCAGTTTATCGCAAGTGTTGTTTTGACTGTGTAAATAAGCGGTTATAGCGAGGATGCATTTTTGCCTAAGTCTTGGTGCTTCAATATGGTCAAACATGAGTGTTCGAACCTGCTATTTTATCTGAAAATCAACATGACAATTGGCTAGCAAAGATTTTGAGTACAGGCGATTGTATTATTTGATCTGTCCAGCTTTAGAATGACTTGTTTGCATAGTGGCAGTTGGCAAGCATCAGTTGCCCAGATAAAATCCAACCAAGTACAATTTATTGTCGAATAATACTCAAACCTCAATTTCAACGTCAGAATGCAAATAGCTTATTCATTTCACAACATACGTTTGCAGTAGTTCGCCTTTCACTGTTTCAGTGCATACAATGTGGTGATAAAAAATAATTCATCTCAGGAGTCAGCATGGCGAATAAATCTGCCTACGCTTTACGTTCAATTAAGACGACTTTTTACTTTGTTATTTTCAGTTTGAGTGCCGTTGCACACGCCGCTTCTATTGAGCGAGTAGAACCACTATTTTGGTGGACTGGCATGGCGAATCCCGAGGTTCAATTGTTAGTGTATGGTGAGAATATCAGCCACAGTAAAGTCAGTGTTGACTACCCTGGGGTTAGCGTTATTAAAACGGAAGTGGTAGACAATCCTAATTACTTATTTGTAAGCCTAAATATCGCAAAACAAACCATACCTGGGCAACTTAACTTGCGGTTTAGCCCAATGCCCACGGGGCTCTCTTTTGACTATGTTTATGAGTTAAAAAGTCGTGAGGTCGGCTCTGCGCAGCGCCAAGGTTTCAATCAAAGTGATGCTATCTATTTAGTGGTACCCGACAGATTCGTCAATGGCAATCCAAATAATGATGCATCAACCGACACTCTCGAGTTGCCACAACGCAGTGAGCCAAGTGGGCGCCATGGTGGTGATATTGAAGGTTTAGTTAAAGCCTTGCCTTATATTCAAGATATGGGCTTTACTCAGATATGGTCAACGCCGCTGACTGAAAACAATGGCCAACGTTATTCCTATCATGGCTATGCTGCTACTGACCTTTATCATATTGATCCGCGTTTTGGCAGCAATCAGGATTATCGCGACTTTGTTCAAGATGCGAAAACCAGAGGCATCGGTGTGATTAAAGATATCGTACTTAATCATATAGGCCTAGACCACTGGTGGATGAAAGACTTACCAGATGCTAACTGGATAAACAATAAGGGCGTATTCACGCCCACCAATCATGCGCGTAATACCGTGCAAGACCCTTACACCTCTAATATTGATAAAACCGCCTTTGTCAGTGGATGGTTTGTTCCAACCATGCCTGATTTGAATCAAAAACACGCCCTACTGGCTAATTATCTGATTCAAAACAGTATTTGGTGGATAGAATACGCGGGGCTTTCTGGTATTCGTGAAGATACCTACAGCTATGCTGACAAAACCTTTCTTAGTCAATGGGCAAAACGTATTCTTGCTGAGTATCCTAACTTCACCATGGTCGGAGAAGAATGGAGCGCAAATCCGCTGATCGTATCGTATTGGCAGCAGGGTAAACAAAATATAGACGGCTATGTGGGTAGCATGCCAAGCATGATGGATTTTCCTACTTACTACGCACTTTTAGCAGCCCTGAATGAAGACGAAAGTTGGGATGAGGGCTGGATTAAACTTTATCAGTCTTTGGCAAACGACGGTAATTACCCAGCACCCGACAAACTCGTATTATTTGAAGGTAACCATGACACCGCCAGACTCTTTTCTTTGCTCGACGATGACTATGCTAAATTTGCCAAGGCCATGGTATTGATGACAACTTTGCCGCGTATACCACAGTTTTTTTATGGTACTGAAGTGTTGATGCAAAGTCCCAAGCAGCGAGATGACGGACTAGTGCGCAGTGACTTCCCTGGCGGCTGGCCCGGCGATAGTCAGAATGCATTTACCGGTGAAGGTTTAAATAAGCAGCAAAAACAAGCACAGGCATTACTTAAGACCTTATTAAATTATCGTAGAAATAATGCTCTTTTATCCTCGGGCACTATGACTCATTTTTTCCCACAAAATGGGATTTATAGCTTTGTACGGCGCAATAAAGCACCTGAGCAAGGCAAACAACTTTGGGTGTTTTTAAGTAAAAATACCGAGGCCATGCCCATCGATGCTGAACGCTATTTCGAACTTTCGCCGGATAATTGTTTATTTAGCGATGTTATTAGTGGTAAATCCTATGCCGAACTGAGTGATGCCATTATTCCTGCGCAAGCTTGGCTAATGTTAGAATGTCAGCCAAAATAGGCGCTAAGCTGTTTTATAGATAAGTTGATGAATTTACTGCGCGATACTCTGAGCATATTTTGGCGTTTTTTGGCGTTGGGCTGCATCAGTTTCGGTGGCCCGGCAGCGCATATAGGCTATTTTCAAAAGACCTTTGTTGAGCGTTTACATTGGCTCAGCCAAGACGACTACGGCAAACTCGTCGCGGTGAGTCAGTTTTTACCTGGCCCAGGCTCCAGTCAAGTTGGTTTTGCTATTGGCCTACACCGTGGTGGATTAGCTGGCGGTATGGCAGCATTTTTAGGGTTTACCTTGCCTTCGTTTTGCCTGATGTATGGCTTAGCCCATTATATGCAATCACCCACTTCCGCCGGGTGGATGCCCAGTGTGATACAAGGTTTACTGCTATTGGCAGTTGTTGTGGTCGCAGATGCGGTATTGACCATGGCCAAACAGTTTTGTCAATCGTGGTACACGCGCTGTATTACGCTAATTAGCGCGTTGCTGCTCATCAGCTTCAGTACTATCTACCTACAATTTATACTCTTGTTTACTGCTGGATTGATCGGTTTTTTCGGCCATCAATATTTTGTCAACTCCACTCAAGTAAGCCATCAAACCCGCAGTTATCATAAAACGTGGCTGGCCCTGTTTATTTTTGCCTTATTATTTATCGCCAGCATTTTTATTCAGGCTAACTATGGCGCTACTGATAGTCCGATACTCAGTTTAGCGGCCAACTTTTATCAAAGTGGTAGTCTTGTTTTTGGCGGAGGTCATGTGGTGTTGCCACTGCTACAACAAAATATTGAAGCCTCACTCAACACAGAACAATTCTTATTTGGTTATGCCGCAGCACAAGGTGTGCCCGGACCAATGTTTACTCTTGCCACTTATTTGGGTGCCCAGCTGTTGCCGACTAGCCCTCTATTTGGCGCGACCATTGCAACGTTTAGCCTATTTTTACCCGGTTTGTTATTGATGTATGCACTGCATCAGCAGTGGGCCATGTTGTCAGCCCGAGTTTCAATCGCAGGGGCTATGGCAGCCATCAATGCCGCGGTAGTGGGTTTATTGTTAAGTGCATGGGTGAATCCGGTCGTCAGTCACGGCATCAATCAGCTGAGTGATGTATTAGCGGTTGTTATCTTATTTGCCGGTTATCGCTTGTTGAAACTGCCCATAGTGCTGTTAATTCTATTGTCCATAAGTTATGGCCTAGCTTGGCTTTGACAACTCACCAATAAAACGGAACAAAAGGCCGTTTGATTTAAGCCCCGAGGGCATTAAAAATAAAGAATAAACATTCACAATAAATTTAATGATGAAATTTCAATAACATACTTATAAAAATCAGATATAGACAGATTTCCGATTATCGCTGATTAAATTAGATTTTTAGTCAAGAACTACTATTCTTAATCGAAAATGTGAGGGTAATTGTGGTAATTTGGCCACTCATTGCAGCTTTAATCACAGTATATTCTGGCCTTTTTCAGGGTCACGGGCTTCTTTGGCCTGTTGGCGTATATCGTCAGCGTCACTGGCTAGGTCAGCATCTTGCTCATCATCTTGCAAATCTAAGGCAGAGTCGTCGACAATTTTTTCGTATTTAACTTTGGGCTCATGGTCTGCAGAGAGTGTTGGTGGCTGTGCTTGATGCACAACAATACCTTGCGGAAAGATAATTTCGCGCGCATCGTCTGGCATACTAATACCGTGTTTTTCAAATTCACGCATAATGGTGCGCATTAAAAATGATGAGACTTTTAGCAAGCTATGATTGTGAGTATTGATCCAAAAATAGACCTTTAAATTGACGGTTGATGAGGCAAGCACATCAACTAATACTTGAGGTTCGGGATCTTGCAGTACAGCTTCTGTGTTGCTAAGCACTGCTAAAGCAATTTTTTGTGACTCAACAATGCTTGATTCGTAACCGATGCCAATAACAAACTTACCACGTGATTTGGGGTTAGCCGTGAGGTTACGAATAATGTTTTTGTATACCGTGGCATTAGGTATTTGAATATGATCACCATCAAAATCCACCAAGGTAGTTGCCCTCGCAGTGACTTGTTTAACCACACCAATGCGCCCTTCTACTTCAATGACATCGTCAATTTTGAATGGCTTTTGAATACTCAGTAACAGACTAGAAATAAAGTTTTCTGCGATGTCTTTAAAAGCAAATCCTATGATTAAACCAATAACGCCTGTACCTGATAACACAGCGACGGCAAATTCACTTAAACCGGCAAAACGTAAAAATAGATAAAAGCCAAATAAGATAAATAGAATGCTGATCAAACGACGGGTGACCAATCGAATAAGTTGGCTGGTACTGACAAAGGAAATTGGCCTGACTAATAATTCTGATAATGGACGAGCTAATAAAAATATCAGAATAAAAATGACTAAGCCTAAACCTATCATGGGTAATTTTTGCAAAAAAAGCTGCCAGTTATTTTGCATGTCTTGCCAAATTAAGTTGGTTTCGATGCTAACTGAATCGGGATTATCTGCTTCAAATAAACTGCCGTCGGTATTAGCGACTACCTGAGCAAAGAAATCCGTAGGCGCAGAGTAAGCAGGGCTTGAAAAAAGCGTCACTACAGAAATAACAATCAATAAAATAGAGAACAAGCGCGTTTGCATATTTTGCTTACCTGTGGCCAAAACTTAGGAGCTTAGCCATACGTTATAACAAATTAAGTGCTTCAGGAATAATTTAAAGCCCAACAACAAAGCAAATGGAGCGACAAACAAACGTGGACTAAAATTGATAGCCCACTTGAAACAAGGCTCCACCACCGGAACTATTATCACCTTTACCTGCGACTAAAGTAAAACCTAGGTTAAACCCAGGGTCAGCGATCCCATTAAAAAAGTAATAATACCCCAGCCCAACTCCGTTAATAATTTCAGAACTATAAAAAGAGTTTTCAGTGCCTACGGCACCTATATAAACACCTAAACCATGTTTATTAGAACTTGTATCAAACAAATCTGTTTTTATCCAGCCAAGTCCAGCGCCACAAGTCGCGTTGCCTGCGGTATAGCGTAAACAGCCAACTGAAATATATTTCATGTCTAGATCAGACAACAAACCAATATTTGCGCCAAGACCACTATACGCTGTACCCAAGCCAAGGCCGAAGGTAAAGGAGTCTTGTGCTTTTGCACCGTGGGTGAAAAAAGTATTGGTATGACTGAAAGAAATTTTATCGCGAGGTTCATGAACATCCTTATTGAATAAAAGGCTGCGTTATCGCAGCCATACAGTACCGCATACTTTTATGCCCATTTATATTATCGGCATTTGAAGACTTGTATAGTCTTAGTTTGGTGCTTTTTTAATGACTATTGGCTCTGCGCAAATTTTCAAATAACGAAGGCTCCCAAGGTCGCATCGCCATCAGCAAGCCAAAATGCTGACGCTGGTGTAAAGGTAGCTCTGCATCTTCTTGGTTAAGCACCGCTGCCTCTTTTGTTAGTTGATTGAGCTTGCGCTGAATAATGTCGATAGAGGTTTGTGAATATCGCCCACGTAAATAAAAACGAAAGGTCCAAGGTTCTTCTTTCTTTGGCGCCATAAACTTCACCATCACTTCTTGCTCCATAAATTTCTCTAATGGCCCCCCAGGGATCCATCTAAAATCTTGGGCAATAAGCGACTTAAAAAGATTATTGGGCAACAGAGTGATTATTTTTAAGCGATCAAGTCGCGCAAGCAAACGAATGCATTCGTGTTTATCAATTGCGTAGTAGTCAATAATTTCAGCAAAGGTCCAAGCATCTCTTACACATACCGCCACCAGCAATAGTTTGCTATCAGCGAGTAACTCAAGCTCTTGTTCTTTAGTCAATTGACTTAATTGCTGAGTTTGTTTTTGCGCAATAATAAACAAGTCCGACAAACTCATTTGTAATATCTCACAAATTTTTTCTAAGCGTTCCAAGGTAAAAGTATTAGTTGAGAATATGCGTTTGATGTTGGCTTCACTCATTTCTAGCTTTTCTGCTATGTCTTTATAGGTAAGCTGTTGCTCTCGAAGCAACTGTTTAAGGGTGTTACGAATTTGGCTAATTTGACTCATATCATCTCTTTAGTATTGGATTACTATACTTCTGGTGTTGCTTTAGTATACATATTTCAAGCACGTTTACAGTAGTGCTACCAAGGAATATGGTGGGTAGGTCTTATTTGAGACGCAACTTAATAAGGAATACCCATGAAATTGATCAACACCCTAGTGGTTCTTAGCCTTTCTTGTACTACCTTTATTTTACATGCTGAGGGATCAGTTAATCACAGCGCTCAGGCGAGCAAACATAGTGTACTAGCCGTAACTGAAGGCCTTGTATCAACTGCCAAGGTTGCCAGTGTGGTGGTAGCCGCTCCGCTTATCGTAGTCGGTGGAACAAGTTTAGTTACCGGCAGTGCTATTGCCGAATCAGGTAATAAGATCAAAAGCAGTCATGCTCATGACGGGCCTTTAGTGATAAGCGAAAAGACAGTAACGGCTGATCCTGCGCCTAATCAAATCATCATCATTCAAAATAACCAAACCAACAAAACCGACCTTGAGAACAAGGAGTAAGTTATGAATATCAAACATCTCATGATGTTTGCGGGTTTAGTGGTGACAACTATGTCACCACTAGCCGCAGCAGGCAGTAAGGCGAATCAAGCACCCAGTCATGAACCGCAGCAGATTGTTAGTTTTGCCAAAGATGTTGAAAAGTATGCCGCTGCACAAGGCGCTCGCGCTTTTATTATTGCCAGAGTAGGTCGCCCTGAAAAAGACTTACCCAAAGGCATTAAGTTTACCCATACCGCCGTTGCTATTTATTCAGATATTACCTTAGACAGTGGCGAAGTGATCCAAGGTTATGCCATACACAACCTATATCAAAAAGACGGTGAGTTAGAAAAAAGTCAACTAATCACCGACTACCCAGTTGATTTTTTCTGGGGGGCTTATGACTTAAAAGCAGGGATCATTATTCCCACTCAAGAAATTCAAACCCGTTTAATTGAATTAATTAGTAGCGGCAAAGACAAGTTATTACACAACGAACGCTATTCAGTGTTGTCGAACCCTTTAAATTCACAGTTTCAAAACTGTACTGAATATACCTTAGACTTGCTTAACGCGGCTATTTACCAAACCACTGACGTAAGCAAGTTAAAAACCAATGCTAGTGCCTATTTTACACCGCAGCGCGTTCACACCAGCGGTTTCAAGTTAATGTTAGGCTCGATATTCCAAGACGACATCACCACCAAAGATCACAAAGGCAAAGTTGCCACAGCTACTTTTACTACTATCGCAAAGTATTTAAATCAATATGATTTAGTCACCTCAATGGTGACGTATTACAGCGATGGCACTACCCAAGCCATCGACGGTTAATACAATGCAGTTATAAGCACAAAAATTCCATTTTTGCTGCTTATGGCCGCTTATCCTCAAAGTCAATAACACCGCCTTGGTCTGACACTCTATTAGCTATTGCCCAGAGTAATAGCAATAAATTGTCGATACGAACTCTGGCAAATAGGTAAAATAAGCCTTATCGTATTTAGCTTATATCCTGTTTTTGACTAAACCGAAAAAATGCAAATTATTAGAAGTAAGACATATACCAGTCCCGAAGCATGGGGAGGCCTTGACATTGCCAACATGAATGGCATTAGCACTCGCTTGCATTGGACAGATCAACCCTACAAATGGCATGTTAATGATGGGGAAGAAGTATTTGTGGTATTAAGCGGTATTGTAGATATGTACTACCGTCGCGAAGGCAACGAGCACTGTGCAACGCTACAAACTGGTGATATTTTCCATGCAACAGTAGGAACTGAACATTTTGCCCACCCACAAGGCGAAGCGAGAATATTGGTCATTGAAAAACAGGGGAGTGTTTAAATTGGTAGTAGCGCAATATTGCGCTACTACCAATGAAAAAATTTACGCTTAAATACTAAACACTTTTGTTTTTAGTTCGCCAATACATTGGTCTGCAGCGATTTTAAGCTCTTCTTTTAATTTTGCTGCTTTATTGACTAATAGTTCGTCATAAGAAGGTGCGCTGGCGTCTTCCTCTGGAACGCGAGAGCAAAAGCCTTCGGCCACAATGGTGTTTGTTTTAGTATTAAACAGTCGCAACTTAACACTATAAATCACGCGATAGTTATCCCAATCCGTGGGGAAATAGGCAAAACTCCAATTTATTGTTTCAACATCTAACACTAAATCCGATTCTGGAAAAGCTGCAGTAATTTTGGCAGGCTTGTCGGTTTTCACGGTGACTGGAGCCTTGTCACTCAGTGTAAAGCCATAACTTGCATTTAATGCCTTTGCTAACTCGGCCTGAATATAGCGGGCAGGGTCATCAATTTCATTTTCTTTCACTATATCATTACCTGCTGCAATCATGGCCGCCGCGCCCAACATAGCAAACATAGCCTTTCCCGCTGTCATAGCAGCAAAATCTGGCTTATCTCTAGTAGTTATCGCCAGGTTATTAGGATTTAGCTGCTTAATATCAACCGCACTTATTTTTATATTTTTGGTACTTACACAAGCTGACAACATGGCAAACAAGCTAATTAATAAGACGACTTTTTTCACTGAATTAGTTTCCTTTAAACTAAGTTACGCGTGTCTATTTGATGTTGTACTGCGTAAACTTTATTATATTTTTCATTCACAAAGATTTGCGCCGTTGTGAACATTCCTTTCAACTGACAAGTAAAGATCAAACCTTTATTTGCCGCGCATATTGAATTTCAGACGCCCTTAAATAGCTATATTTATTTTAAGCAAATTGTTTATTTTTTATGCTTTTCAAATAAAAAATATTATATCAGCAGGCAAGTTCTACAATAAGTCATGTAATCCATCCTTAAACGATTTTCCCAGCTTTATTGCTGTGTCATTGCTCAGGCGCACATAATCATTGTCTAGTGCGATGACATGTTTTTTATTCACCACAAAAGACTTATGTACTTGCACAAATTGCGAATGTGGAAGTTGCTCTAGACACTGCTTTAAAGTGCTACTGACCAACGTCACTTGTTGACCTTGCCAGACTTTTAGATAATTTCCGTAAGCTTCAATTAAGGTAATATCAGCAAAACTAAATTTGCGCCTTTCACGATCAACTTTTAGCACAATGTAGTTTGAGATACTCGGCGGCTGCTTTACTAATCGTCGGCGCACCTTGTCTAAAGCGAGTAAAAAACGCTGTAGGCTCACTGGTTTTAACAAATAGTCAGTGATGTCTAGTTCATAACCTTCAAGAGCATATTCTTGGTAGGCACTTATAATGATCACTTGTGGACGATTGACCAATACCTTCAATAGCTCAATACCGCTTAAGGCTGGCATATTGATGTCTAAGATCAATAAGTCAACTTGATGATTAGCCAAATAACGTAGTGCTTGCGTTGCGTTATAGCAGTTGCCGACAGTCTTAAAGTCAAGCTGATCTTGAAAATGGTGCTTAATCACATCATGAGCTAAAGGTTCGTCGTCGATAATTAAGGTGTTTAACAAGGTTCCAATTCCAAACTTAATTCACTGAGCCATACATCGTTGCGTTGCTTGCTAGTTAAGCGGTATTTACCTGCGTAAAGCAAGCTTAAACGACGTTTTAGGTTTTCTAAACCAATACCGGGTGAACGTTTACTGCAGGTTTTTGGCAAGCTGTTTTCACATTTCACCAACAAAGTTCCCGCACTGACTTGTATATCTAAATTAATTGTACAAGCAGACTGACTCGGTTCAACCCCATGTTTGAAGGCGTTTTCTACCAAGATAATCAGTAATAAGGGGGCAATAGACCAGCATTCCGCCTGTTCAGGATAACGCACCGTGAGCTGGCATTTATCGCCACTACGAATTGTCTGTAAAGCTAAAAAATCCTGAATATACTGGATTTCTTGCGCCAGACTTACGCGGTGATTTTGTCCTTCATAAACCGTGTAACGCAGTAAGTTAGCCAACTGCATTACCAAAGTAGGGGCATTTTTGGAGCCCATTAGGGTCAAAGCATACAAATTATTTAAGGTATTAAATAAAAAGTGCGGATTTACCTGCTGTTGCAACAGTTGCAGCTCGGTTTGACTTTGGCGCTGGGCAATTTCAGCCAGGGCTTTATCTTGTTGTTGACGTTCAAAAGCTAAAATAATTGGGGTACTAACCGCCAATAAGACAAAACAATAACGAAAGTTTATAGGCGAAAATATGTTGTAGTCTTGCGAAGGCAAAAAGGTAAATTCGGCAATATTCATAGGTAAGCACAACACCACAGAAGCCAAGATGGGGGTCATGACAATAGTACAAATTAGGCAAGCGGCGACGTAAGCAAACACCCCGCTGCGGGCTAAAACACGGCGAATCAAAACATAGCGATTAAGCCAATAAATAGACAACATTAGGCTGCCCATAACTAAAAACTGCCACAAATAACTGACAAAATAGTCAAAGTTTACAATCACTGTTTCGCTGTCAATAACCGCTTTAATGGGTTGATTACGCAAGGGATCATCGGTCGAGGCAAAAATGCCTGCCGATAACACAGCCCAGCCAATTAACAACATCAATATCACCGAGTTTAAGGAAAGTAATCGCGATATGACTTGCATTGATCTGGTGTTATGTCGTTTGGCCAACAGCCTACTTAGGCCGTAACCGCTGCTTGCAAACAGCAAAAAAACCCATAGTTGTATGCCAAATAAGGTCCATTCTGTATTAGGTAAAGGGTCTTCACTTAAGCTAAAAATCATCAAGGGGTATAACAAAAATCCGCAACACCACAATAAAACAGCCTGTTTACCTTGGAGTTGATAGGCAAAATAATGGCAAAGTAAGAGCGGCGAACTCTCAATCAACAATTGTAAAAAAGTGGAGATAAATTCTCCCCCTGTTTGACTGGAGTGTACAAAATGTCGTATGGAAGTTTCTAATAATAATGCCGCTAATAGCGCCAATTGGTTTTCAACTATCAACGATATACGTTGATAGAAGCGGTGCTGTAAGCCTTGTTGCCAGCGAATTTGCATGATGCCGTCCTGAACTTGTTTCAACATAGCCTGACCGACACCGGTGTTTTAGTCAGCTAATGGATGACGAAACTACCGTTTTTACTGACAAAAGTAAATTTACGCAGCTTGCTTTGCAATTCTGAATTTTCATCATATTAATCACCCCTTTTGTCACTGCCAGCTTGTTGCGCATCTTTGTAATGACTAGGGTAGAGATGAATTTTTTATAGGAATACGTCATGCTGACTATACATCAACTATCCCTTACCTACACCGATGGTAAACAAGCACTGCGCGACATTAATCTGCAATTACCGTCTGGCATGGTGGGTTTACTAGGTCCCAATGGTGCGGGAAAATCAAGCCTGATGCGCACCTTAGCCTGTCTTCAAACACCCGACAAAGGTGCCATTAAATTTGGCAATATTGATGTGCTTAAAGACCCCATGGCCTTGCGTCAGCAATTAGGTTATTTACCACAATATTTTGGTGTATATCCGCACATGAGTTGTTATGCCTTATTGCAGCACATGGCCATATTAAAAGGCATCAACGACAAAGCCCAACTAAAAAAACAAATATCTGCCTTACTTGAGTTAACAAATCTAGCCTCTGTTGCCAATAAATCAGTTGCCACCTTTTCCGGCGGTATGCGTCAACGTTTTGGTATTGCCCAAGCCTTATTGGGCGATCCTAGTTTATTGATCATGGACGAACCTACTGCTGGGCTCGACCCCGCCGAACGTCAGCGCTTACATGCCTTATTGGTCAGTATCAGCCAAGACAAGTTGATTTTACTGTCGACGCATATTGTGGAAGACGTCGAAAATCTCTGCCCCTTTGTGGCACTGATTAACGAAGGCCAAATTGTTGAAAGTGGTGCGGTGCAAAATTTACTCACTCACCTGCAAGGGCGTGTTTGGCAAAGTTCTGTTCGTCCAAGCGAGGTACACCACATATTAAGTGAAAGCTATCGTTTTGGTTTACCCCTCTACCGCATCATGGCACACCAACAACCTTGTGCCGAAGCCGTGTTGGTAGAAGCCAATCTGCAAGACCGTTACTTTTATGAATTATCACAAAAGGGCGACGCTAATGTTACTGATTAATGAAGGGCGCTACCTGGTGCGCCAACCACTTTTTTGGCTGGCTTGGATTATTTTGCCCCTAGTGGCTTATTTGTTTGCGATAGGTATTGGTGGCTTAGACACCTTGGCCGATAAACGCCTGCAAGCCTTACACATGACCTTGTTGATGATGAGTTTACCCTTGCTCATTGGCGCATTAGCGCCATTAATATTTTTGCGCGACCAAGCAAACGACATGGCTGAACTCATATTAGTGACACCGCAGAGCCCAACTCGACGTTTGTTTGTGCGCTGGCTAAGCTTGTTTGTAGTATGTGCAGGGCAGATGTTAATCAGCTTTTTGATTATGTGGTTTATATTAAGCCAGAACTATGGTTTTCAAGGAGTTTTACTGGGTTTAACCCTCTGGGACTTTGCATTGATGGCCTTACCCGCATGTGCTTTCTTTAGCGCATTGGCGTGCTGCTTAGCCCAAGGTTTTGCCTCTAATGTGGTGCTATACGCCTTTTTTTGCACTCTTTGGCTTGCATATTTAGTGCTTGCTAGCATGACAGGCTCTCCGATGTTAGCTGGCAGCTCTATAAGTAATCAGTGGCTATTTGAAAGCATGCGAATGCTCGATCCCTTTGGTAACACCGCACTGTTAGCTTACTATCAAAACGCCGAGCCAAAATTGTATGGTGATGTGATTTTTTATCTTAACCGTTTGTTCTATTGTCTCCTCGCTGCCGGTTTATTTAACATCAGCCTCAAACTAAAACCGAGCTCAGCCTGCCCCGTTCAGCCCCCAAATAAACGAGAACTAGTATCGCAAACGGCTAATCCTTACCAGCCTGTTAACATTGCCCCCAAAGCAGGAAAACAATTACTGCAATTAAGTTATATGTCGTTAACCACTTTAGTTAAACAGCGTTTGAGCCAATTTATTTTGTTCGGCTGGAGCTTACTGATGTTTAATGAAGTGCTGTCTGGTATTAACTACGTAGAGCCAATGTCAGTATTAAAGCCCACTAGTCTCGATGCCCTGAATCGTATTTCCGATGATGTACTGCCACTCATGGGCTGTTTTTTGGTGTTGTTTTGGTCATGGCAACTGTGTTGGCGTAACCGACAGGCGGCAATGGCTGAATTAATCTCAGCTGCGCCGGTGCGTTCAGGCATTTTAATGTTAAGCCACGTTATAGCCTTAAGTGTTTTAATTTTACTCTTAATGTTGCTCACTGTTTTCGCCAGTTTAATGGCCGAAACCTTGGCCGACAGTCAAATCCAGCTGATGCCTTATCTCACTCAACTTAGCATGGTGGCGTTGTCGTTGTTGTTACTCGGTGCAATATTCACTGCCTTGCACACTATTTGTCGCTCGCCCCTAGTGGCAGTGGGCTGGTGTATTGCTGTGTTAGTCATGAAGTATACCCCTCTCAGTGGTGCACTGGGTCTCACCCATACCCTCTGGAATATAGGCGCTTCACCATTGCAACCCGCTGATGCATTTTGGGGATTGGAACAAAGTATATCGCTATATTGGCCCTTCATGACATTTTGGATTTCAGTGACAGTCACTCTATTATGGCTAGCCGCACTTTGGTCTCATCGTACAAATAGTTTTATCAACCATAGGCGCTGGCAGCTAAATTTACCTGCTGCAAGCTTGTTAATACTAACTCTTGCAATAGGCATTAACCTGCATAACAACATAAGTAGCGAAAGACCCTTAATGAGCTCTGATATGCGAGAGCAGTGGCGCGCTGACTACGAACAACAATACGCCAGTTGGGCCGCAGTAGCGCAGCCGGCTGTTAAACATATCGATGCTGAAGTTGCTATCTTTCCACGAAAAGGTGAGGCGAACTTTATCCTCACTTACACTTTAGAAAACCAATCTGCAGACGCTATCGATACCTTGCTTATTGGCCATAACCTAGCCACGCCCCTTGATAAACTTGAACTCTCTCTGCCTCATACTCAACACTATGATGTGCAACTCGGCCAATATATGGTGGACTTAAAGACCGCGATTAAACCGGGTGAACAGCTACGCTTATCTACCCAATTCACCTTCAAACAGCCACGACTTTGGCCGGCGGTAATGCATCAGTTGATTAAACCGACTTTCAGTTATTTACGCGGCATAGCAATGTTACCCACAGTGGGATTTCAGCCTCAATATCAACTGCGCAATGCACAACTTCGTCAAGAATACGGCTTAGCACCTTTCAATTTGGTTAAGCCTTCCCGTTTATTTGCTGAGCCTAAACCTTCACAACCAACCCAAATAAACTATGACTGGGTTGGTATACATTCAATAATATCTACCAATGCAGAGCAAGTACCCTTAGCTCAAGGTGAGCTGCTAAAACAGTGGCAAAAAGACGGCCGTAACTATGCTGAATATAAAACCAAAGGAGCAATTCGCAACGACCCGGTGTGGTTCTCGGTACCCAAACATAAGAGCGAAAGACAGACAACTTCAACCTTATTGAGCGTATATAGCCCAGAAGATTCTGCCGCCACACAAGTCAATTTACAAGCCATGCAAGATACCCTCAACTGGATGACCACCTATATTGCGCCTTATCGGGCCAGCCGCTTAAATTTAATTGCCATGCCCAATATCGGTCCAACAGGTTATGCGCTGCCGCAGATGATGATGATCAATTATAGAGTGGGCTTTCGAGCGCAGCCCTCCGAAGATGCTGGTTTTGACCAACGTTACCGGCGCACTGTGCACGAAACAGCCCACCAATGGTTTGGGCACGACCTTGGCAATGGGGCCTTAGAAGATAGCGCGTTTTTAGTGGAGTCCTTAGCTAAATATGTTGAATTAGTTCTCATTGAACAACATGACGGAAAAGAAGCCATGCAAGCGCTAGTTAATTATGAACGCCAACGATATAAAGTTGCCATCATGCACAGCACAGAGCAAAACCAAGCTTTAGTTGATGGTACAGAAAACCATGACTTATATTCCCGAGCCACCTTAGTATTTGCCATCTTACGTGACAAATTAGGTGATGAAGTGATCACGGCATCTTTAAGGCAGCTATGGCAACAACACGCTTACCCACAAACGCCAGCCACCTCAATGGATTTTGTACGTGCACTTAAAGAGCAAGTTAATGAGCAACATCAAGCATTAGTGGATGAACTGTTGTTAGGCACAGATGTTGAGGGCTTGTTGTAGGAGAGGTCGGTAACCGATGTTATTCAGCTACGAGCTATACATTATTCAGCATCCTAATTAGTCGCACAGAATTATGGCGGTATGCACAACGCATTTTTTTGCTTTTGCTTTTGCTTTTGAAAAGATCGCGGCTAAAGCCGCTCCTACGAAAGAATAAATTTTGCTGTGAGATTAACAAACTTCTTTGTCGTATTAGAAAGTAAAGAAAACAGGTGTACTTTTCTACACCTGTTCGTATTGCAGTGGCTTTGCGTTAAGCTAAAGTATGTTCACCTAATTCACTGGCAGATACTTTTGCCCCTGTTGAGAGTTTCAACATCCCCGTTATACTGGGTTCTTGAGTCCAAATTTCGGCACTTTCTAGTTCAAAACGCATCAGTAGTAGATTTTTGTCAGTTTTACCGTTTTCATACCAAGCTTCCACCCCTGATGACCAAAATTTATCTAGCATAGTCTTATCTTTTTCTTCAATTAACTGACCACGTAGACAAGCAAAAATATCGTGATTTTTGGCCACAAATTGCAGCGTACTGCTGCCACCTTCGGCTACCCTATTGTCCTTGGTGGTAAATATCCAAAGATTATTGGCAATATCTTCATCAACTTGAGCATGCATAGGTTCGCTATGTTCATCGTTTTTACTGAGTCCAACCATCACAGAACCCTGTTCATGCATTATTTTCCACAATCTATTTTTAAGTTCGTTTGACATTAAATACTCCTGTTTGATGCTACAAACATTATCGTCAGGCGCAAAATAGCCCTGACTTATATACCTAGCTTTAGAAGAGCATAGTCCGTTCCACAATAGTTCAAGCAATGTAATTATCAATAAAAACAGTGTGTTATGAAAATAAAAATCCGATTAAAACTGATTAAAATAAACTGCACTGCTAATGCATGAAATATTTACACGCTGATCGAGTAAATTCGAGGGCATTGATGAATGACTTAATTTGAATAGGAAAATAGTGAAAATTTAGCGAAATAACAACATTCAATTGTTTCCAGTAACTAACTTTTGCCGAAACTATTGAGACACCCATCACAAGTATTGTTAACACGACTTCTCATACTTAAGTTCATTACAAATGAGTTCAGCTTAGTAAATCGATAAAGAGCGGCGACGAACCTTGGTTTAATACATGAACTAGTTTTACCCTAAAGCTCCTCAATAGATTTACTTAACTTAATACCGTCAACCACAATAAACCATTGGCCTTCTATTTGATAAGGGGCTTTTGTGACCTTAAATGTAGTGGTGAAAAAGGCGAGACCGACAATAAAGTCATCTCCTACAAACTCTTTTAATGGAGCATTTATGGACGTTGTACCGCCATTTTGTAAGCGCCTATATGAAACAGTGCCATCAGCAAGAATTAACAAATACATTTCTTTGCTTTGCCACTCCCCAACATAAGAGAATTTATGTTCAGGTATCTGTTTGCTGCATGCAAACAATAATAAAGATAACAGGATAAATACGGATAATTTTTTCATATTCCCCCATAGTAAAAATCTAAGCCTTTTAGGGCAGCAACATTTCAATAGTTCTAGTCATTATATTTTGCGAATTTAGCCAAAAATGTTTATAAGAATAATGACGAGAAGCAGGGTAAAAGTCTACTCCGCAAAAAGCACGCAATTTCGCATGTTTATACCGTGTGTGTTGTGACTCATTGAATTTCTTTATATAAGGATTTTAACCATATGAAATTAGTAAAATGTATTTTAGGCACTTTCCTTTTATCTCCCTTGGTTTGTAACGCCGCTCAAACCGATTTTGAAAGGGCACTATCAATTGAATTAACCAAGGCGGCGTTAGAGATAAACGCGCAGAGTCCTCAATTGCTGGATGAAGAGACAAGACTTGATTCAGCAGCAACGTTTAAAAACTATGTGATTTATAACAATACAATGGTGAACTATACCGCTGAGCAACTTGATGTGAAGATGTTTGATCCTCTAATCGAAGAAGCCGTGATCGGACCATTATGTGAAAATAAAGGCCTAGCTAGCTTTGTCGAGTTAGGTGTCGTTATGGTTTATCGCTATCACGGTAAGAATGGACAATTTATTACTGAACTAGCAAAAGATATGTCGAGTTGTAAAAACACAACTGCGGAATAATTAGCTTAATCGTTTTATTGAAGATGCGGGTTATCTGCTTGGCAATGGCAATTATCGAGTTAAACAATGACTTGGTTTAATCTAGCATGGTAACCATCACCTTCGCTTTTTCGTCGGCTTAATCCCAAGGGCTTTGTTTCTGGCTTGTTGTTTTTGTTTACCTTTGCTACTCCTTTTAGCTGCTTGGTTTTGTTTCGACAGATCGGGTTCGTAACCCGGTAGCCATTGTTGCAACAATACGCTGTCGAGCACTTTTTCAACCGCTTCTAACAGCCCTTCTTCATTCGGACTCATCAATGAGATTGCTAAGCCAGCATTTCCAGCGCGGCCTGTTCGGCCAATACGATGAATATAATCTTCGGCAACATAGGGTAACTCGTAATTGATTACGTATTTCAAATCAATGATATCAATGCCCCTAGCGGCTACATCAGTTGCCACTAGTGCTCTGATTTTACCTTGTTTAAATTCTGCCAATGCTCTCTCTCTGGCTCCTTGTGATTTATCGCCATGAATCGAGTCGGTTTGAATACCGTCCTTACACATTTCTTTGGCTAGGGCATCGGCTGTTTGCTTAGTTCTGGTAAAGATTAATACTTGCTGCCAGTTTTTTGAGCCTATCAAAAAAGACGTGAGTTCTCGTTTGCGATCTCTATCAACCGTGTATACCAGTTGTTCAACTTGCGCAGCTGCAGCATTACGTTCACTGACTTCGATTAGCAAAGGCTCATTCAGCAAGCTCTTACTCAATTTAAAAATTGCGTCATCAAATGTAGCTGAAAATAATAAGGTCTGTCGTTTGTTTGGTAAGCGAACTAAAATACGGTTAATTTCATCCTTAAATCCCATGTCTAACATGCGATCGGCTTCATCAAACACAATGGTCTGCAGTTGGCTTAAATCGACACTTCCTTTAGCGATATGATCTAACAATCGCCCGGGTGTTGCGACCAAAATATCTACACCTTTCTCAATGGTTGATATTTGCGGATTAATACTCACGCCGCCGTATGCAACCGCGACGTTCAGTTCAGTATTTTCGGCGTACCTGACAAAACTTTTATACACCTGCTGCGCCAGTTCTCGAGTGGGCGTTAGCACCAATGCACGGATAGGGCGTGAAGCTTCAGTATATTTAATTAACTGTTGTAGGATGGGTAAGGCAAATGCCGCCGTTTTTCCGGTACCTGTTTGGGCACCAGCCATAATATCTCTACCCTCAAGAATGGCAGGAATTGCTTGTTGTTGTATTGGTGTCGGACTTTCGTACCCTAATGCCTTAACGGCATCACTGAGGACTTTATCTAAGGCTAACGCGGAAAAACTCATATATGACTTTCACTTTTTAATTATTTATACCCTATTGAGACACCCATCGTAAATCTAAAACCTAAAAATATTTCACCACAGAGCGCTGCGCTGCACAGAGGCTACGCACACCGAGAACAGCAATATCATTTCAAGTTAAGAAAAAAACTTCGAAGCTAATATGGCTGTCCTGATAGCAAACCTATTGAGACACCCATCGTAAATCTAAAACCTAAAAATATTTCACTACAGAGCGCTGCGCTGCACAGAGGCTAGGCATACCGAGAACAGCAATATCATTTCAAGTTAATAAAAAACTTCGAAGCTAACATGGCTGTCCTGATAGGGCCGTCTGCTGTAAAGCTAGATCAATAATATCGACTGGCTATTTTTGGCAGTGCCATGAGTAGCAAGCCAATGAGCACTAACATGGCTGGAGTCTTTATGAAATAGGGGAACACGATAAGGGCAACACCTGTGTAACGAATGACCAAATTTTGTCGTTTTTTACCGTAGACGAAATAAACAAAACCAATTGAGCTAAACAGCAGTCCCCACAAAATTAGTGCCATATTCATAGAGAGTCTAACTCCGGTAGTTTACTTTTTTTGCGTCATGCGCTCTTTTAAATCGGCAAAGGGATTATAGGTGCTGGTTTTAATTTCAGTCTCTTCAGTGCTGCCATACCGTACTAAGTTTTCAAACTTGCTGTGCTCTTCATCGTGACAATACAAACACAATAATTCCCAATTGCTACCATCAGTAGGATTATTGCTATGATTATGGTCGACGTGATGAACGGTTAATTCTGAGAGATTTCTGCGGGTAAATTCGCGCCGACATCTTCCACAAATCCAAGGGTATATTTTAAGCGCTTGCTCACGATAACCTGATGCGCGTTTGGCTATGTAGTCTTGCTGCTGGGCAAATACTTGGTCGTAACTACCTGAGCCAGTTTTTGAATTAGACATGGTTTTCTTACCTAAACGATTAGAACAGCATAGTACCAGCCTTGAAAGGCATAGAGTGAGTTTTTATCGCTATTCTGAATAGATTAAAGCCCTGAAACGCATGACTTGTAGCTTTTAATTACATCAGACAAATAAGGATATAATGATAACCAAGGCAACTATAACTAAAAAACCAACAAACATAATTCGCCCTTCATGCTCTTCAGTTTGCCTATCTCTTGGATAGCGACCAAGGGTAAAAAGCAATAAAAACAATCGGCCTGTCCAATAAAGTAAAAATTCACAGATACCCTCGATTAATACCGTGCGTATGAATCTCAGTATTGCCCTCAGTACTCCCTCACCTAGTTCTTCCATAAACTTGACCTTGGTTAACAGCCATAATATGTAGCTAAAAAATTTCCGCGACAGGCGCCAATACCGCTGTAATATTGGCGCCATCCTATTTAACCAGAGCTTGGATTATTTAAGACTTAAACGGCATCTCGCCTAAATAATCCTTTTTACCAACATCAACACCGACATGGCGCAAAATAGCGTAAGCCGTGGTTATATGAAAATACACATTGGGAATAGCCCACTCAAGCGCAAACTCATGCCCAGTTAAGTATTTACCTTCCCAGCGTGGTTGAGAAATAGAACGGCTTGCTGTTTCTGCAAAGTCTGCTGGTGAAAATGTAGCCAAATAGGCTAACACTGACTGAATACGGCTTTGTAGTTCCGCTACAGTTGTTTCATTATCTTCATGTTTTGGTGCTTCTTTACCTGTTAAGCGGGCGACACCCAATTTGGCAATATCACAGGCAATTTGAACCTGACGCGTTAGGTTAAATTGGTCAACCGACAAGCGACTGTTCAGCAATACCGACATCTCGACTTTCTTCATGGCAGCAAAACTTTCAGTTTTTTCGAGAATAGCACTGAGGTTTTTGAGCATTTTACTAAATTGAACAACGGTAAGATCGTAGTACATAGAACGTTCCTGTAATGAGAATTGCTAATTTGCCTAGTCAACATGATGCCAAACTCATCAGGTTTCAATAGTCAAAGTGCCTCATCACTTAAATATAAACGATGCCTAGTTAATTTTTTGCTAAATAGCCTTGTTTAAAAAAATGTTAAGAATGACTTAAGCCAGCAATATTACTCTTAGCACAGAAGTCTTGATAATAAGGTTTAATTTTGCGTCACTTAACTTGGTACACTCCTGCACTTTACGGTTTTTTAGCTATCATCGTTTTGCAATATAGTGGCGCTGACACGTGGCTGGCCAGTCAAATATATAATCTTAATCAAGGTTGGAATTGGCGCGATAGTTGGTTGTTAGAAAAAGTATTACACAAAAGTGGCCGTACCCTTGTGGGTGTATGGTTAGTCGGTTTGTTGATATTCATCGTTATAAGCTTTAACTCTAATTGGTTTGGTAAAACCCAACGCATTGCCCTGCTTTACGCCTTTAGTGCCAGTTTAATGTCTATCCTATTAATTTCAGGTCTAAAGCAAATCACCATGTTACCTTGCCCATGGGACGTAAAAGGATTTGGCGGAACTCAAGCCTATTTATATTTACATCAGTTATTTTCTAGCCGCGAAGCAGGCCCGCAATGTTTTCCTGCAGGGCATGCTTCTGGCGGTTACGCTTTGTTTAGCATGTATTTTTGTTTAAAAATTTGGTTTGCCGATAAAGCTAAAACACCCAGTTTTTATTGGTTGATACCCGCTTTGTTAGTGGGCGGTTTATTTGGAATCGCTCAACAATTACGCGGTGCACACTTCTTATCACATGACTTAACAACCGCCTTGTTATGTTGGTACAGTTGTTTGGGTTTATGGCTTGGTTTTAACCGTTTGTTTAGCCTAGTTGAAACCGGTTCAAAACATATACAGCCGTCAAAATTATCATCATTCAAGACCTTAAACTGGTTAGGAAGATAAGTATGAAAAGTAGGCTAATTGTCGCTTTATTTTGCCTAACTAGCTATGGCTTGCAGGCAGAAGAAATTAAAACTTGCCCAACACCCCAAGACCAAGAGAGTGAAGACGATAGTGCTCCAACCAAAGTTAAAGTTGAAAAACTAAACATCATTACTCACCCCATATTTGATGAAAACGATCCTGAAACTATTGCCTTACATCGCTTTGCAAATTGGTTACATATCAATACTAAAGACGATGTCATCGCTGAACGTTTGCCATTTTTAGTTGGTGATAGTGTTGGCTACAATGATCTTGCTGAAGCCGAACGTATCATTCGCCAACAAAGCTACGTGCGGGATGCCAAAGTACGGTATGTGGCCAATTGCGATATTGATGAACCACCAGCGATTGAGGTACAAACTTGGGACAATTGGTCGATGATCCCCACCGTAAGTTTTGGGCGTAAAGGCGGGCAGAATAAATTTTCAATTGGGCTTAAAGAAGATAATTTACTGGGCCTTGGTATACAAACCCGCTTCAAGTACAACATGGACGAACAACGCACGGGTTATCAATTAACACTCAAGTCAGCCACGCCCTTTTTAATGCCTTATTCCAGTTTAATGTTTGATTACTTAGACAATGATGATGGCAACTTGTTGCATCTAGAATTCGATCGGCCTTTTTATCATGCGCGCACCGAAAGAATGTATTTTGCCAGCTATCTGCGCGATGATGAAGAAGTTGATATCTATCAAAATGGCAGTATACGAAATACCTTTGCCAGCCAAAGCCACCGCTATGAAATAGCCACAGGCTGGCAAATTAATTCCGATGTACTTCGCAGCCAACGGTTCAAAGTGGGCCTAGTGGATGAAGAGTTTTTGTTTTCACCGGTTTTTGATAAGCCAAGTTCCCTCGACATTCTGCCCCTTGACAGACAGTTCCAATATGTATGGCTTGGCTTTGAATCATTGCAGCGTGATTATCGTGTGATGTCAGATATTTATTTAATTGAACAGCCAGAAGATATTAATTTGGGCTGGCACTACGAAGCGAAATTTGGAGTCGATTTTGCCCAGAATCCGGGGCAATCTGGTTTAGCCTATCATGTAGATGCGAATATAAATAAAGGCTGGCAAGTCGATAATGGTTTACTGCTCTTTACAGCCAACGCAGAAAGTGTGTTTAATCAGGTTAATGGCGATCACTTTCGTCTCTCTGCCAGTACAGAATATTTCAAACGTTACAATGAATTCTTAGGTCTGTATTCACGCATTTCAGCCCAAAGCGAACAGAACCCTTATTTAGATTTACCCGTATCAATTGGTGATGAAACAGGCGTTCGCGGCTACCCGCTGCAATACCAACATGGTGACCATAGTGTATCAGGCACACTCGAAGCGCGGTTTTACACCGGTTACAACGTGTATAAGTTACTCAACGTAGGCTTTGCCGGCTTTTTTGATATAGGACGTGCTTGGGGTGGAGACGATGGTCAATTAAATGAAAGTGATCAAGTGTTGAGCAGTATTGGAGTCGGAGCAAGATTATATTCAAGTCGCTCTAGCCATAAAAATGTAATACATTTAGATGTCGTTAAACCGCTAAGCTCTTCAGAAAATATCAATACATTGGAATGGCGCTTACAAGTTAAGCAAAGTTTCTAGTGGCACGTAACGAGATAACAAAAGCGATTTTTAAATGACAGCAGCAGTAAACAAACCTAATGGCAGTGGCTTGAGTCGAATTATCAAAGCTACGCGTTGCTCTTATTTTGGCTTTATGGCCGCCTGGAAGTGCGAGTCAGCATTTAGACAAGAACTGCTAATGGTTGCAGTGATGCTGCCCCTAACATTTGTATTATGTGACTCGCGTAATCACTGGCTGTTGTTGTTTGCAAGTTTGATGCTAGTACTCTTTGCCGAGTTAATTAACTCAGCCATCGAAGCGCTAGCCGATGCAATTACACTCGAACACCATATTTTAATAGGTCGCGCCAAAGACATTGGTTCCTCAGTGGTATTTATTGCATTAACCCTACTCACCGTCGTGTGGGCAGAAGCAATCTGGCGTTTTTTCAGTGCATAAAACCCAGCTGGTGAAGACGAGATGTGAGGGGCAAACAAATAGATACAACACACTCGCCAAAGCATTTAAATCATAGATAAACCAAAGCCCCGCAGAAGGTAGCTACAACAGCAGATGTCTATTGTAGGGCGGTAACCGTTGTAATTTAGCCGCGAACAAAAAGCCAAAGCATTTAAGCCATAGCGGACCACAGAGCAACATTAGGTGCACAGAATAAAAACCAAAATAGACATTGCTTTAGATGATAAGTATTGAGTAAGTAAAATTAGTATCAGACTCGCTTTTTCTTAAAATCAAATAGTTTACTTTTCTCCGTGCGCGCACCCTCTGTGGTGAAATATCTTTTGGACTTTATATTTACCATGGGTGTCTCAATAGTGTGCTGTTAACACCATATGATTTTGCTGTTCTCCTTGCGCGCAGCCTCTGTGTAGCGCAGCGCTCTGTGGTGAATTTTTTTGGCTTTAGATTTACCATGGGTGTCTCAATAGTGTGCTCGGCCCCTATCAGGACAGCCATGTTAGCTTCTTTCTTAGCATCAAATGATTTTTTTCTCGGTGCGCGCAGCCTCTGTGCAGCACAGCGCTCTATGGTGAAATATCTTTTGGACTTTATATTTACCATGGGTGTCTCAATAGTTTGCTCGGCCCCTATCAGGACAGCCATGTTAGCTTCTTTCTTAGCATCAAATGATTTTTTTCTCGGTGCGCGCAGCCTCTGTGCAGCACAGCGCTCTGTGGTGAAATATCTTTTGGACTTTATATTTACCATGGGTGTCTCAATAGTGTGCTGTTAACACCATATGATTTTGCTGTTCTCCTTGCGCGCAGCCTCTGTGTAGCGCAGCGCTCTGTGGTGAATTTTTTTGGCTTTAGATTTACCATGGGTGTCTCAATAGTGTGCTCGGCCCCTATCAGGACAGCCATGTTAGCTTCTTTCTTAGCATCAAATGATATTGCTGTTCTCGGTGCGCGCAGCCTCTGTGCAGCGCAGCGCTCTGTGGTGAAATTTTTTTAGGCTTTAGATTTACGATGGGTGTCTCAATAGCAGGGCCCTATCAGGACAGCCATGTTAGCTTCGAAGTTTTTTTCTTAACTTCAAATGATATTGCTGTTCTCGGTGTGCGCAGCCTCTGTGCAGCAAAGCGCTCTGTGGTGAAATATCTTTTAAGGCTTTTAGAATTACCGTTGACTAACAGTTCGAAACGCGTATTTACAACTTAATACTATAATACCCCTGTCCATCTTTGTTGCCAAAAAACTGTGCGGCTTGATGGACTTCTTCAGGAAGGTCTGACTCGGGTTTAAAACGCCCTGTGATAGCGTATTTGAGATTAGCTTGAATTACCGCTTCTGCACTTAAGCCAAAACGATTGGGCTCTTTAACCGTTACGACCACATTATTATCTGTACATGTCATATCGGCATTAAATACACCTAGGTCAATCATGCCATTTAAACCCGCTACTTTAGCGTTTAACCATTGGCCAGAGCCCACTAAGGTTTGGCAGGCATCGGTATATTCTAATTCGTCAAATTGGATTTTAAAGCGCCCTTCAGCTTTAACAGGAAAGGGAAGAGGTAATAAGGACACCATAAGGTTAGTGGGTAAGTAAGCTTGCACCTGATCTAATTGAATTTGTCCCTCGCTTAAGTTCAGACCACCAGAGAAAGACACTTCGTCACTGTTGCGCATATTACCCGCTTGCACGTCTGCACTAATATGTCCCAGTACTAGAGGTAGCACAGCCAGCGACCAACTCACATTTTGCAGGGGCAAACCATGGACTGAGGCAGCAATGGCCCGGCCTTGCCAAATGGTGCCGCTCACGCCTTGGAGATCGACATCAGGTGGCAAACTCAAGCGGCTTAACACTTGTGACGCAGGTAATTTGATAAGCAAAAAAAGGAAATAAAACACCAATCCAAACGCAACCCAAGCTAACTGTTTTTTCATGCTTTACCTAATTTCAAACGACGAATTTTAATCTGGCCAGGAGCGGATGTTTCGGCCACATCTACATCCAGAATAACCACGCCTTTGGTTTCCATACTTTGCAACCAACTCAATACATCATTGAAAGGAACTTGGTCAACCCACACTTGTAATTCGTCACCTTGCGGCTGCATGCGCGAGATAGTAATGTTCAGGCGACTAGCACTTTGATTCACTTCTTGCGCTAACGAGCCAGTAAAACGGGCATTTTGACCGACACTGCCTTGTAATTGCTTGGCACGGTTAGCATTTTTTTGTACCCACAATAATAACTCTTGCTGACTACTTAGTGCAGTTTGTCCGCGTTCTACCGATTGACTTAATGGCGACCAAAGTCCCCAATAAAATACCGCGATGACCAATAGCACCGCTGAAAGTAAAACCAAACGCTGTTCGCGATCACTCAGTTGTACATAATAGGCTTTTAGCTTGTTCATCTTAACTCCTTACCGCCAACGAACCGATAACTTGATTATCTTTGTTATTGATGGCGCCTTGTTCAACCACAAAACCTTGGGCTTGAGCTAAGCGTTTAAATTGTTCTAAGGACTCAAAGTCATTGGCAACCACTTGCATGCGTAATTCGCCACGAGTAGCATCAAAACGCAAAGATTGAGGTTTTATATTTGAATCGGAAAACGCAGCGGATAACTGGTTCAACATCACTAACATTGACGCACCGCCACCACCTTGCTCCAAGACTTTCATTTTACTTTCCATGGTAGCGCGTACATCACGATAAGCACCTGCAGTAGGAAAGGCTCGGCGATATTCGCTGTCAATTTGGCTTTTAAGCTCTGCTAATTGAGTTTGAATATGTTGCTGCTCTACCACCTTATCCACCACACTGGTGAACAAGGCAATCGTGGCCAACACCGCAGCAATACGCCATTGTTTCAAACCAGCGCTTTTGGAGGTTTTAATTTTAAACTCGCCTTGCAGCAAGTTAAACTTAGTCGCAGCAACGCCGCTGGCCAGCACTTTCATCGGCAGTTCTAATGGCATGCTGCGTGAGTCAATTTCACTCGCTTGGTCGAACTGGCTATCAGAATAGTTATCCACACTTAATGCTTGCTCGTGAGTGTTTTTATATTGCCGTGCATGCAAACCCAGTGCTGGCATTAACCATTCTTTTTCACCTTGTAGACCTGCCCATTCGTCTTGTCTAACTAATAATTGTTGGCCTAACTCCAATACTGCCCAGCCATCTTGCGCTTGTGGGATGGCCAATACATCAGGTACTAATTGATCGCAAACCAAACCCGCTTGCTTAATCATTTCCAGCCACAGCTTTAGTTTGTCTTTATTAACAATAGCCACCGCTTGCAAATTAGCTTTTTGCGGGCCTAAGGCAAAAAATTGTTGGTTAATGTCGCCACTGATTTCATCTTCCAGCATGTAAGGGATGGCTGACAAGGCTTTACGGCCTGCTTTGGGCGGTAACTCAACCCACTTTAACAATACGTCACTGGTGGGCACCAAGGCAGTAATGGGCCGACGTCCGGCACGCTCACTTAAACTTTGCAACTCGGCTGCGTTGTCTAATATGCCAGAGGCAATAATTTCATTCTGCTGACTCGACCAGACTATCCAATGCACAGATTCGTGGGCATAAGCACCAAGACGAACGACTAATTGTTCCATACTAATTTTCACCTTTGTGGGACAGCCAACTGTGGGACAGCCCTTGTTGGGCAATGCCCAGCTTGCTTGATCGTTGCCATGCTGATGTTATCTTATTCATTACTGTATACCAAACTGACGTTTTTTTACGCTGACTTGGTTGTTTTCCACTTTAAACAGGGTTTGCATGGCAAACGAGGCGTTATTGTAACTGGTCTTACTGCTTAACATAAAATAATCCGTCGTTACGGTAAACCAAGCCTTTTGCTCATCCGTTAAATTTGCGGCTGTCACCTGAGTCAGGGCTAAAAAATCGGCGGCATTTTGAAACCCGTCAGGGGGGCGACTGGCAATAATCGACTTGGCATCACTTATACTTAAGTTCGCCATCGACGCCAAAATGGCGGCATTTTCTTCTGTTACGGTATTCACATTCAATAAGAATATATTCTCGGCTGGTAATACACACACCCACTGCATCAAAGTTTTTAACCACGCTTGCTGCACACCATTAACTAAACGTAATTCACTTATATCTGCCATATAATTATTGGCTGCCATGTATGGAAATTGCAGACTTTCATAGGTGCTATCTTCCGCCCCTAATTGACTCATATTATCATCAGAGTCCAACCAATCAGCCAGAGAGTCACGCACGGTTTCACGCTCAAATGAGGGGATCTCAGGCTCTACCTGTTCTAATAAACGATAAAAAGCACTTAACCGTTCGCTTAACTCAGGTGAGCGAGTAAAGGCATTGCTGGTGGTGCTTGCCTTATCTTTTAATCCATTTAAATTAAAACACGCCTGCATATCAAACAATTGAGCTTCAATGCCACCGCCTTCAATAGGAAACACAAATTCATCTGACCATAAGGGATCTAAATGAATAACACCTTTGCTGTTTTCTATTAATTTGCTGATAGATTTTTTGGCAAATTGTTCTGCACCTACCGCATACCAATAAGCCTGATTATTCTCTTTAATATTACTGGCGCGTTTTACCTGTAACTGCAATCGAGCGCCCATTTCAGTGGCTAATACACTGACTATCGCCACGATCAACAAGACCATAATCAGCGCGACACCTTGCTGTTTTGAAGCTAACTTCATCCTTGACCAGCCAACAAAAATTCACGGCGTATTTCACCAAAGGCATCGGTAGTCAAGGTAATCGCAATGGCTGTGGGCAAAACCACACCGGTATAAGATTCCTGCCATTCGCTGTCCTCATTGGCGTTAATTAAAAATTCCACCTGAAAATTACTCACCCCTTCCAGAATATCTTTAGTTTTCGGCTCATAGCCGATTACGTTGTCGAGATAATTACCATAAAGGCGCTGTAACTTGTTGTCCTGCAAGCGATAACCAACTAACTGCAAGGTAGAGCGGGGCAACATATATTGTGGATTATGCCAACCTCCATGCACAAAACCTAAACTGTCGGCACTGCCGCCAAGTTCGTCTTCACCACCGCGCATAACAATTTCATTTAACTCACCATTTATTCTCACCGCTCTGGGCATGGCTTGTAGCACATCACGCTCGATAGTTAACATGGCTCTTTGTAATTTTTCAAGTTCGGCAAAACGCTCACTTGAGGCTTTGTCGTTATCCAATACACTGCTCAGTAAACCCGAGCTGGCAAGGCCGATTATGGTAAAAATCGCCATAGCAACAAGAATCTCTAGCAAGGTAAAACCTTGGTTTTGTGGATAACTTACGCGAGTCATGGTTGGGCTTTTTTCGCTAAATAAGTACTGACGGAGGTAACTGAATTTTTGCTGTCTGCTTCAGTACTGACTGAAACTTCGACCAATATTAAATCTTCATCAACTGTTTTTTCGACTGTTTGTAACCAATACCAGGTACTGCCCGCCATTTCTTGTGAACCTTTGGCGTTATTTTTAGGTGGCCATGTTTTTTCTAGTTGCAAAGCGGTCAAGCGATTATTGGCTACCCAAGTAGCAAAGGTTATCTCTTGAATAATTCGCACACCACTTAAATGATCACCGGAAGCCTTGAGGATAGCGCTGCCCGTGACGGCAAAGATTAACAGTGCCACCATTACTTCAAGCAAGGTCATTCCTTGCTGTTTTAGGGATAAATTAGGGCGCATCAAGAGGCCCTTCACGGGTCAAAGGTATCGAGTCTTCCCCATTAATACGAAAATACACGGCTTGCTCACGACCAAATTCAGGTTCGAAGCCGAAGACCAAAGAGAAAGGCGTTATATCACCACTCGACAATACTAATACCTGCGGTGGCTTAGGTTTTTTCTCTTCTTCTTGACCAATATCAACGCCATCGTTAGACACCGAAAGCTCTTCGTCAAACACTTTGTTATCAAACAAGTTGTCGTCAGTATCCCAGGGTAGGTCATCGAGTTTTAGCGCCAATGTCATTTCTTCTGGCAAAGTAAACTCAGCAAAGGTGGGGTCTTCAGTCAACAACTGCCATTGTTGTTCGTCGTCAAGACGTAAAAAATGATAGGTATTTTTGTCAGCTTCAATCCGTAAGCCGAGGGTTTGTTGATTTAACACGGCAAAATCTGAAGCCATATTGAACACTACTTCAAAACGTTGGCTTTGTTTTTTAACATCATCGAGATGGTTAGCGCCACCGTAATTCATGACGATGGCACTGGCAGCAAGCCCCATAATCACCAGAACCAGCATAACTTCAAGTAAGGTAAAACCAAGAGTATAAAATGCTCGACGACTTGGGTGATTAGTCATATTTTCAGCTTGGGCTTGAGGATAACTGCTCACTGGTCGTCACTATACATTTATAAGTAATCGTTTAAATTCCAGTTACCAATATCATCGTCTGTACCCGGCTGACCGTCGGGACCAAAAGAAAAAATATCGATAACACCTAATTCACCAGGACTCAATAATTGATAAGGGTTGCCCCAAGGATCTTCAGGTAAACGTTTAATAAACCCACCTTCTTGATAATTACGTGGCACAGGATCAATAGTCGGGGCAGTAACCAAGGCCTCTAAGCCCTGCTCAGTGGTGGGAAAGGTATTGGTTTTGAGTTTGTACAACTCCAACGAGCTTTCCAACTGCTGAATATCCACCGCGGCTTTTTTGATTTGGGCGGTGGCTTGGTTGCCTAAAATTGATGGCGCGATAAGGCCTGCCATGATGCCGATGATTAATAACACCACCATCACTTCAATTAAGCTAAAACCCTGTTGTTTGCTACGTTTATTCATAAATTCACCATATTATTTAAAGCCAGAATGGGTTGCAGTATTGCCAATACAATAAATAGGACGATCCCTGCCATGGATACAATGAGCATAGGCTCAAACACTTTTAATGACACACTAACCAAAGACTCAAACTGACGGTCTTGGTTGTCGGCTGCGCGGCCAAGCATCTGTTGTAACTCACCACTGCGCTCACCCGAAGCAATCATGTGCATCATCATGGGTGGAAAAATTTTAGTTTGTTCTAAAGCCGCACGTAAACTTGAACCTTCTTTTACATGCAGAGATGCCGTTTTGACCGCATCTTTGATATATAAGTTCTCTAATACATCACTAGAAATACGCATACCCTCTAACAATGGCACCGCGCTAGATGACAATATACTTAGGGTGCGAGCAAAACGTGCAGTATTTAAACCCTTAGAAACCTTGCCTAATAGGGGCAAAGTCAGAATAAATGCATGATAACGTTTTTTCATGACCGGCTGTTGCAAGACTCGCACAGTAATCGCAATAACAGTAACAATGACGGCAGCCAAGACCAAACCATAATCTTGTAAAAATTCACTGACATTAATTAATATTTGCGTAATGGTAGGCAATTCTTGCCCCATGGTTTGAAACTGCCCAACAATTTTAGGCACCACGATAGTTAATAATAAAATCACGATGCCAAAGGCAAAAAACAACATGATCATGGGGTATACCAAGGCTTGAGTAATTTGGCTGCGGGTTTGTTGACGTTTTTCGGTATAGTCGGCCAAACGATTTAATACGGTATCCAGATGGCCTGACTTTTCACCTGCTGCCACCATGGCACGATAGAGAGTATCGAATACATGGGGAAACTCTGCCATTGCATCTGCCAAGGTGTGCCCTTCAACAACTTTTGAGCGCACGGCCATCATCATGTTTTTTTGTCGCGGCTTTTCACATTGCTCAGCCACCGCCAATAAGGCTTCTTCAATGGTGAGTGCAGCTTCCACCAAAGTGGCTAATTGACGGGTTAACAAGGCTAGATCAGAAGCAGATATTTTGGCTTTAAACAGTTGTAAACCTTGCTGTGACTGGCGTTCTTTTTCAGCGACTTGGCTCACTTCCATAGGAATAAGCTGTTGTTCACGCAACTGCTGACGCACTTGTCTGGCGTTGTCGCCTTCTAATACCCCAGATTTATTTTTGCCACTTTTATCCATGGCCTTATAAGCAAAAGCGGCCATTTAGTCTTCCCGTGTTACACGTAGCACTTCTTCAAGAGAGGTCGTACCCAGCAAAACTTTATCACAGCCATCTTCACGAATACTGGGAGTAGTCTTACGTACATATTTTTCAATCGCTTGTTCACCATGGCCGCTGTGAATTATTTCTCTGATCCCTTCATCGACTATTATCAACTCGTGAATACCCGTTCGACCGCGATAGCCCGTTTGGTTGCACGCAGCGCAACCCTTAGGTGAATAAATCATAATATCATCGGGTTTTTTCGGTTTTACCCCTAAGATTTGACATTCTTGCTCGGTGGGGTGATGGCCAACTTTACAATGGTCACACAGGGTACGCACTAATCGTTGGGATAATACCCCTAACAAACTCGAGGATAGCAAAAAGGGTTCAATACCCATGTCTTCGAGGCGCGTAATAGCGCCAGCGGCAGTATTGGTATGCAATGTAGACATGACTAAGTGACCGGTTAAACTGGCTTGCACGCCAATTTGTGCGGTTTCGAGATCGCGTATTTCACCGACCATTACCACATCAGGATCTTGACGTAATATAGCGCGCAAGCCTCGAGCAAAAGTCATATCAACCTTGGGATTAACTTGGGTCTGACCGATACCTTGTAAGTCAAATTCAATGGGGTCTTCTACTGTGAGAATATTACGATCTTTAGAATTTATTTCGCTTAAACCTGCATACAAAGTGGTTGATTTACCCGAACCGGTTGGCCCAGTCACTAAAATAATGCCGTGAGGTTTTCGTATCAGTTCAGAAAAATGCGCGCGATTATCTTTGGTCATACCTAAATCGAGTAGGTTAAGGCGCACGTTGTTTTTATCTAATAAACGCAATACAACTCGCTCGCCATGACTAGAAGGCATGGTGGATACCCGCACATCGACAGCACGACCAGCAATACGCAGAGTGATACGGCCATCTTGTGGCACCCGCTTTTCAGCAATATCCATGCGCGACATAACTTTAATACGCGACACCAACATCGAAGCCATTTTACGGTTTGGCTTGAGAATTTCTCGTAATACTCCGTCAACCCGAAAACGCACTAAAAGCTGAGTTTCAAAGGTTTCAATGTGAATATCTGACGCGCCTTCTTTGATCGCTTCACCTAACATGGCATTGATCAATTTGATAATCGGTGCGTCATCTTCACTTTCAAGTAAATCTTCCGTATCGGGCAAGTCTTCGGCCAAACTAAACAAGTCGCTTTCGTTACCAATATCTTCCATAAGCTGTTTAGCCGCTGAAGAGTCGCGCTGGAAGGCTTGGGTTAGCAAGGTTTCAAAACGTGCAATTTCGATTTCAAGTAAACGAAATTCAGCCCCCAAAAAGCGCCGCACTTCGGCAAATACGGCTATTTTAGTCTCAGAGGTATGATAAAGCACAGCTGGTGTTTCGCCCGTATCCAACAGCACTTGATGGCGTTTAGCAAAACTAAAGGCCAACTGTTTATGCTCGGGTTCGTCAACGGGCGCGTCTATATCAGTGCCTGCTTCAATCAAAGCTTGTTCTTCGGCATCAACGGCGCTGAGGTGAGTCGTCTCCATCTCAGTCTTTATCCTCACCTTTGGTCTCAATGTATTCTTCAAAGCTAGGTGGCAAAACGAGTGTATCATCCCACTCCGGCAAGGCAGGCCCCTCTTGGAAGGGCATCAAAGGAATACCTTCAGACTGACGCTTTAACTGCTCAGCTCGGATATAATTGTATTTACGCTTGCTGATTTCGTTCATGGTGAAACCATCACGCACAATAGTCGGCCGGATAAATACCATCAGATTACGTTTACGTTTGCTGGTGGTGGTCGACTTAAATAAATTACCAATAAAGGGAATATCACCTAGTAAAGGTACTTTTGACACGCTTTCTTGCACGTCTTCATCAATTAAACCACCCAGCACGATGGTGCCGCCATCATCCACAATGACAGTGGTTTTAATTTCACGTTTATTGATTAATACGTCAACCGAGGTGGCGCCACTTAAGCTCGAGACTTCCTGCTCAATGGTAAGTTGTACTGCATCACCTTCGTTAATTTGTGGGGTCACCTTCAGCTTGATACCCACTTCTTTACGGTCTACTGATTGGAAAGGATTTGAGTTGCCCGAGCCAGTAGTGGAGCCGGTAATAATCGGCACCTCTTGACCCACAATAAAAAATGCTTCTTCGTTATCTAGCGTGGTTAAATGGGGAGTAGCCAATACATTTGAGTTGGTATCTGTGCTCACTGCTTGGACTACTGCGGCCCAGCCACCTTTGACTACGCCAGTTAACAAGCCATTTACGCCCCCTAACAATGAAGCTAAAGATGTGAAATCACCTAATTGAGTTTTTTCAGTTGGTACAACGACTGTATCACCATTGGACGTAGTAGTAATGGTATCGACGATTGTTCTATCTCGCGCTTGGTTAACACCCACAGCCAATGAGCCAATGCCAACAACTCCGTTAGTAAATTGCTGCACACCATACTTTTCACTACCTAGTTGCACACCTAATGTTGTGCCATCACCTTCAAATATTTCAACAATTATGGCTTCAACTTGCACTTGAGCACGGCGAATATCCAGTTGACGAATCACTGTTTCTAAGGAGCGCATCATGTCAGGTTCAGCCGTGATCACTAAAGCATTAGAATCTTCATGGGAGTCGATGCTAACTTCGCGATTTTTACCACTCTTGCTTTTAGCGGCACCTTGTTCTTCGGCCTGAATACTGGCACTTACCCCTTGTAATACTTTGACTAAATCAGCGGCTTTGGAATAATTGAGAAAAATCACTCGGGTATTACCGCTGGTTTCGAGTTCTTGGTCCATCCGCTCAATTAAATTGATTAAACGGGCACGGGCTTTAGTATCACCGCTGACCATAATGCTATTGGTGCGGTCATCAGCCACTACGCGCGGGGCAGACTTGCCACCGGCGTTTCCGGCAGCACCTTGAGATTTGTTAATACTGTCAATAATGCGAACCATTTCTGAGGCTGAAGCAAACTTCAATTTTACGATTTCAACTTCTTCATCACCCGCGCGGTCAACACGTTCAATAATTTCAACTAAACGGTTCACTGCGGCTGCGCGGCCAGTTAACATCATTACGTTTGATGCATCATGTCCCACCACACTGCCGGCACCTGCCGAATCACTCAATTGACGCAAAATGGGCGCAAGTTCACGCACAGGTACGTTATACAAAGGCACTACCCGAGTAATAATTTCGTCGCCGTTAAACGCTTCACCTTCGACCACGGGTATGTTTGACGTCTTAGCGTCTTTAGCTCGAACCACTTTGATAATGCCACTGGGCATTTCAACTACAGCAAAGTCATAGACTTGCAGTACGTTTAGGAAAAATTGGTAATACTGCTCTTCGGTCAGTAGATCGTAAGAGCGAACGGTAATTTTACCCCGAACATTAGGGTCAACAATGATAGTCTTTTGCAGGTTTTTACCTACAATATTGATAAACTCACTGATTTCAGTATTTTTGAAATTAGGAGAGTAATCGGCCGCAGCCAACATAGTAGACATAGCCAAGAAAGCAGCACTAATCGCTATCACTACTTTATTTATTCCACGGGTGCGCCTATTAAACATCATTCTACAGCTTCCTCATCCCCTGCGGGTAAATCCAGATAAATAGTCAATAATTCGCCATTACGATCGATAGTCATTTCAATAAATTCGGCTTGTCGTATAGCGTTCATGGCTTCGAGAGATTGTTGCGTATCCGTCAAGTCTAAGCCGTTTAAATTAGTAATTACATCACCTGCTTGTAAACCGGCTGCTTTGAATAAACTGGCCTTTTTACCGGGTGCGACCTTGTAACCTAGTAACTCTCCCTCAGGTCGATGGGGAGTGATATTAATAAAATCGGTGAAGTTGGCGGGCGCTTGTTGCAGTTCTCGAGTGGCTTGCACGGCCTCAGATGATAAGGTTCTGCGCTCTTCGCCATCGTTATTAGGCGAGTTCGAGGTATCGCGCACTGGGGCAATAACTTGTTGATTTGGTTTACTGTAATCAACTCCATCTAACATTAGAGTTTCTTTACTTTGACCATTTTTAATGATCACGCGGTCAACATACACTTCGGCCAACGTTGCATTAGTGCCGTCAATTTTTTCGCCTAGACCGTAAGTTTGTTGTTGATTACGATTTTCAATAATCGCTGCGCCAGCTTCTATATCTGAACTTGAGACCACACCGGTCAACGTTAAATTCAAGCGGGTAACGGGCGCTTCTGTGACTTCTTTTACCACTTGAGTGGGGGCGGCTAAGTCACCGAATAGATTTAACTTTTTGACACCGGATAAATCCAATTTGGCATTTTTGCTGACAGTTGCCACTACAACCGACTGATTGCCAGCAGATTGCATATTGTTGCTGTGCGGAGTAGGCAACAAGCGCCAGGTAATTTCTGCGCCATAGGCCAACAAAAACAGGCTTAATACCAATACTAACAACATATTTATGCTGCGTTGGTATTTGACCAGTTGGAGCCAGAGGTGATTAACGTTATAATTTACGACTGTCATTGTCTCTCGGTGGGACCTTGAAAAAAACGATACCTGCCAATCATAACGACTAGCGGGAAGGGTCACAACTGTATTAAGTAAAGGTTACAAAAAAATTACAATACTCACTTGGTTAAATAGTCGCTATGCCCCAACAACTTGATTCACAAGGGCGAGCAGTGCCTGATGATATCCGCCTAGACAAATGGCTGTGGGCTGCGCGTTTTTTTAAGACCCGTGGCCTTGCCCGTGATGCTGTTGCTGGCGGTAAAGTACATTACAACACACAGCGTTGCAAACCTAGCCGTATTGTAGAGCTAGGCGCGATAATTAAAGTTCCCTTAGGCCATGACTTACTGGAAATCACCGTTTTACAAGTCAAAGGACAACGCCTTGGCGCGCCCTTGGCAAAATTGATGTATCAGGAAACCTCAGAAAGTGCAGCCTTAAGAGAAAAAACCGCTGAAGCGCGACGTTTAAACGCCTTTTATAGTCCAAAACCCGACCACCGCCCAGATAAAAAACAACGACGCCAAATCATTCAATTTAAGCAACAATAAGTCTCTTTTTGACCCTTGCTTCAACAGGTACAACAATTAAGGTAACAACGATGGCATTTGACCAATTACACCGATATTTATTTAACGAAGGCAATGTGCGTGGCGAGATGGTGCGTTTAGAAGAAACGTTTGCCGGCATCCTTAACTCTTATCCCTATCCACCGGTTATCCAACAATTATTGGGTGAACTGATGGTCGCTGCTAGTTTACTCACCGCCACCTTGAAATTTGAGGGTGATATAGCTATTCAGTTGCAAGGTGATGGGCCCATTAGTTACGCAGTCATTAACGGTACACACAATCAACAATTACGTGGTGTTGCCCGCTGGGATGAAACACTTACAGAACTGCCCACTAGTTTCAGTGAGTTACTACCCAAAGGCGTGATGGTCATCACCATTACCCCTGAAGAAGGCCAACGTTACCAAGGAATAGTGGCGCTAGACCAACCCACCTTGGCAGAGTGTATCGAAACTTACTTTGCGCAATCAGAACAGCTTGCGACTAAAGTGCTTATTCGCACCCAACTAAGTCCTGCTGTGCCTAAGGCCTGTGGCATGTTTTTACAAATTTTGCCCACTAGCAGTGCAGCCACCGACGCAGCAGATACCGACTTTGAACATTTGAGTAAACTGACTGACACCATAAAGGATGAAGAGTTATTTAATCTGCCGGCTCAAGATGTATTGTATCGCTTATATCATCAGGAAAATGCTGAAGTATTTACGCCAACACCCGTGGTATTTAAATGCAGTTGTAGTCGCGACCGCACGGCCGCGGCATTAGCGGCTGTCAGTAAAGAGGAGCTCTTGTCGATTGTGGCTGAAGACGGCTTGGTAAAAATGAACTGCCAATATTGCCATGCAGAATACAGTTTTGATGCGATAGACGTTGAAACCATTCATGCAGGCACATTTGGTTACAGCGATCAAAAAAGCTCTTAACTTGCACGAATAAACATCAGTAGCAATGGGCTGGCCTGTGTGCTCGTTTTAATATTAAAACTTATCAGGTGAGACCCGCATTTTGCGGGTTTCATTTTTATGCTTTTTTGACGTCATGATGATTAATCGAATTAATGATTAAAGTTACAAACCTGCTTTATCCCACTTTGTTTTTATCTCAATGATGAATGAGGCCATTTTATCGGTAACTTTCTTAAAGTACTCATCGGCTTTTTGTTGGTCAAATTTTATGTATCCCTCACCTTCTTGGTAAAGAATAATTGATGAAGGAAAAGGTGTTGCTGACCAACTCCCGTTTTGCGCAGACGCAGTAGCTAAGTCATCACTGTAGCGCTCTTGTTGGATAAGTGACGGGTCAATAGCTTGAATAAATGCGTTTTCGTTCCACCCTGCGTGACCACCATTTTCGCCGAATACTTCTTGAGTAATATCAGCCGCAAATGACCACCAATTTATGACTAGCGTTCTGACGCCATATTCATTGGCAATTTCAGCCGCCACTTCTTTTAGTACCGCTGTTTGTCCACCGCCGTGGCCATTGATAATAATGATGGTTTTGAATTTGTTTTTAACTAGTCCTTGTAGAATTTCTTTAACAAAAGGTTTGTAAACCTCAGCGCTCATTTGAAAGGCGCCAGGATAAGCCGCTAAACTGCCTGTCATGCCATATGCCAAAGTAGGCGCGACCATAGAATTGATGCGCTGTGCGATAGTGTTAGAAATTGCAAATGGCGCGGTATTGTCTGCGCCATTATTCGCAACACCATGAGCCTCTAACGTGCCAGTGGGAAGTAATACTGTGTTTATTTTATTGGGGATCCATTCCTGAAACTCCATCCAATTAATACGTTCCATTTCTCGCGTGCTCGGACCGCTTACATGCTCCTCAGCAATTACATTTATTGGCAAAACCAAAGCAAGCAACAATACATTCAGAAGATTTTTCATTATTTTTACTCGGTATAAAGGAAAAGACCATAGTTGCGCAAAAATATACGAGGCGCAATTGCTTGTAATCTTGTTTATCCTAAAATATGTAAACTTGGGCTCAATAGTGATTGACCAATCTAATAAATATAATTCCCCAGCGCATTTGCTAAATAAGGCTTACTTTTTAGTAGTTTACATGAGGTCTTTACAGTCAGAATAGCGACAGATATAGTGGCTAAAATCAAAAAAGGTCGGTCTTGATGAAATTGTTTCTGCTATTAATAGCCTGCGTATTTTCCAGTTTTTCTTCCCTTGCAAGTAGTAGCGATGTCGCTCGCTGGCAAGAACAGGCTGGTCAAGTCACTATAACCCGTGACACCTGGGGTATTCCTCATGTGTACGGTAAAACTGACGCCGATGCAGTGTTTGGCATGATATACGCGCAGGCAGAGGATGACTTCAACCGTATCGAAGTGAATTATCTAAACGCCATGGGCCGTTTGGCTGAATCAGAGGGTGAAAGCGAGATATATCGCGACCTACGCATGAAGTTATATATCGACCCTACTGATATCCAAAAAAAATATAGCGAAAGCCCCGTTTACCTGCAAAAACTAATGAATGCTTGGGCGGATGGTCTTAACTATTACCTTTACACTCACCCTAATGTAAAGCCTAAAGTGCTCAAGAAATTTGAGCCTTGGATGGCACTAACTTTCACAGAAGGTAGTATTGGTGGTGACATTGAAAGTATTAATATAAAAAGTCTTGAAAGTTTTTATAGCAAAGGCAAATCCGATTTAACTCTAGCTCAATTGACTCAAGACCCTAACGTTGAACCGCAAGGCTCTAATGGCATTGCGATTGCCCCTCAGAATACTAAAAACGGTCACGCCTTACTCCTTATCAATCCACATACATCATTTTACTTTCGCGCTGAAGTTCATATGCAAAGCGATGAAGGATTGAATGCTTATGGAGCGGTCACTTGGGGGCAGTTTTTTATCTATCAGGGCTTCAACGAAAACGCAGGTTGGATGCATACATCTAGCGGGGCGGATTTCATTGACGAATATCTAGAAACCATTGAAAAACGTAAAGATGGCTATTTTTACAAACATGGTGATACATGGAAAAAGCTAAGAGAAAAACAAATTACTGTGCCCTATAAAACTAAAGATGGACAACAGTCGAAGACAATGACTGTGTTCTACAGCCATCACGGCCCTATTGTTCGCGAACTCGATGGTAAATGGGTGAGCGTCGCCTTAATGCAAAATCCTATTGACGCGCTACAGCAGTCCTTTGGCCGCACCAAGACGAGCAATTATACAGACTATCAAGCCAATATGCGCTTCAATACAAATTCCTCAAACAACACGCTGTTTGCTGACTCAGCAGGGAATATTGCGTATTTTCATAGTAATTTCATCCCTCGCCGTGACCCATCATTTGATTGGAAAAAACCGGTCGATGGCAGTAATCCTGCGACAGATTGGCAAGGATTACATACACTCGAAGAGACAGTTAGTGGGCATAATCCCCAAAGTGGCTATCTTAACAACACTAATAATTGGCCATGGATGATGGCAGGGCCGCAACATAGCCCAAAGGCAGAAGACTACCCAGCCTATATGGAAAATTACCCCGAGAATTATCGCGGTATCCACGCGATTGAAGTGCTCGATGGTAAAAAAGACTTTACCATCGATAGTTTGGCCGCTGCCGCCTACGACAGTCATTTAACTGCTTTTGATGTCTTACTGCCTGTTTTATACAAGGCTTATGACGCGGCACCTGTTAGTGATCTGACTGCGCAAATAGCACTTCTCAAAGCGTGGGATCATCGCTTTAACGAGAGCTCTACAGCAACATCATTAGCTATATTTTGGGGCCAAGAACTGCGTCGTAAAGCCGCCGAGAATCAAACCGCACAAACGGATGCCAGTAATCGAGGCCTAAGTTTCGACGAATATGTGGCCGAATATACCGCTCAAATCGGTGTAACATCACTATCTGAAGCCAAAGCAAAGTTAATCGCCGATTTTGGTAGTGCACAGACGCCATGGGGTGAGATAAACAGATTTCAGCGCCTAACAGGTGACATTGTCCAACCATTTGATGATGCCGCACCGAGTATTCCTGTTGGCTTTACGTCTGCGCGTTGGGGCTCGTTAGCCGCATATGGCCAACGTACATTCAATGATACCAAGCGGATATATGGTACTCGCGGCAACAGTTTTGTCGCTGTCGTTGAGTTTGGCGATAAAATAAAAGCCAAGGCCATTACAGCGGGTGGGCAAAGTGGCGACCCTGCTAGCCCACACTTTAATGATCAAGCTGCGCTGTATGCTGCGGGTAAATTACGCGATGTATATTTTTATCAGCAAGATATTGAAAAAAATTCAGAACGTAAATATCACCCTGGAAAATAATAGCTTAATAGCCGGCGACTAACCGGAAGCAGCAGACCTGCGGGCTTAGGTTCACTGAAATGCCCATATTATGCGCAGTTTGCTTATTGTGACTTTGGCGGCTGGGCGCCCATGTGCCCAATGGCTTTTTTTAGTGGCTTCGGAATGGCAAAGTCTAGAATTAGTGTGGCGCTTATTATCAAACTGATATTTAAGTGCTACGGATCAGTTCTTATAGTATCAATAAGCCCATTCTTATAGTGGGTTAGGTAACTTTCAACTAATCGAGCCGAATGACCAGCCCAGTTATTCGTCGCTAATTTCCTTGTCTTGCAAATTTTGATGCTGTTTTTGAAATCTTAAATCTTGAATAACGCCGTAAATGTTGTAGATAGTCAGAAAGAAACAAACAACAGCTATAAGACCAGTAGACACAAATAAAACCAGAGCTTCATCATAAGTAAAATAGGCAAAAGCCGCACAAATAAGGCCAATAAAAAACTCTATAAAGCTCGCTTCAATAAAGGTTTTAACGTTAGTCGTAATCGGTTGAGCGTAGTGAGTAATTTTTACAGACATTGAGCGACCTTCCTTATAAACATAACTTCCTATGATGTAGCAGCCTTATTTACTCTAAGCTTTCTACTTGCAGTATCTATAACAAACTAACTAATATTTAAACAATTGCAAGTAATATGGACATTTAAGTTACCTGATTTTTAAGATGTAAGTGACAATTATCATTAAGACGCTCGAACAAACAAAATAATCAAAATAGGAAAAATTTGAATATTGATGAGTTGTAGGCGAGGTTTATAAAACAATTCGTGTTTTGGCAAAAGCGATTTAACCCAAGCTAGCTGAGGACTCGTTTTTTTAGCTTGGTCTTTACTGGCGCGGAGCCTGAGTTCATAAGCGGTTCAACTCGTGGCGCATAAAACCCTTAAAATTTTGGCTACGCGAGGGGGCAATATCTTCTATACCGTGCAAAATTCATTTATCATGGTTTATGAAATTAAAAATAACCCATGTCAATATTTATCGCTATCACCGCCCTGTCGAACTGACTAACCATCAGCTTATGCTGCGGCCTGTGGAAAGTCATGGTCTGCAGATCCGTTCTGAAAAACTTGAGGTTTATCCACACAATAGCCTGAGTTGGGAGCACGACATATTCAATAACTCGGTGGCTAATTTACATTTCACAAGTAAAACCGACGAACTGCGCATAATTTCTGAATATACGGTTGAACAGTTCAATATCAACCCATTCAACTTCTCTCTTGCTATTTATACAAATGATCTTCCCTTCGATTATCGCGGCGAAGATCTGGTTGATTTAGCCCCCTTCTTAATTCGTCAGTATCCACAAGATCACACTGCTATTGGGCAATGGTTACAGACCTTTCTCGATCCCTTTGGTAGGGCTAAGACTCTCAAATTTCTGCTGACGCTGAACGAATTTATTGCGGCAAACTTCGCCTATGGTCGCCGAGAAGAACCGGGGTTTCAGAGTCCTGCTGAGACCTTGAGTTTAGGCACGGGATGTTGCCGAGACTTTGCATTATTATTGATGGAAGCGGCTAAGCATATGGGCCTAGCCGCGCGATATGTCAGTGGTTATTTGTGTAACCTTGAGCAAGAAGAGAGTGAAATTGCAGCCAACGCCACACATGCATGGACAGAAATCTACCTGCCGGGGGCTGGCTGGAAAGGATTTGATCCTACCAGCGGCATTCTCGCAGCGAGTCTACACGTGCCTGTTGCGAGAACCCGAAGTCCAGACCAGGCAACACCTATTCGAGGTAGTTATCTAGGTGAGGCCTCACTATTTAAAGACATGAGCGTGTGTATTGATGCTCGAGTCATTGAGTCATAACTACTAATGGTAATTAAAGTGAAAAATAATATAAATATTCAAGGCGGCATCGCCGACGCTAAATTAGCCGCACAGAAGTTAATCTTAACTCAGGGCGGTGAACCAACATTTGTGCCATACGATACTACTGCACCAGAGTGGAATTTGGCCGCCTTGGGTCCAGAAAAGCTCAAATACGCCCGAAAACTTGCGCACGAATTGGCCTCTACAAAATTTAAAGGTGCGGTTGTGCTGCAATCATTTGGCAAACATTACCCAGGTGAGCCGTTACCTCGTTGGCAGATAGGTATTTATAAATCTCGCAGCGCAGAACCACTATGGAATGACCTAAGTCGCTTACGCTTGGGGCAAGACACGATTGCTGAGGGTGATCCGGCGATGCCCAAGCAGTTTATTGCTGAACTGGCCGCGAGCCTTGGGCTTAAGGACACTAGTTTGCCAGCCTATGAAGACCTCGACGCTAAACTCAGATCCATTGGCTCAGATGAAACGACAAACTTATTACCGCGTTTTAGTCGCAGTAAACGGGCCTTTATTTCTCGTCCCTTACCTGATGATATCGGTGAAAAATGGCAGTCATTCTTTGAGCCTGCTGGCTGGGTTTTACCCCTTGATCATGACGACAAAATTTGGTCTACCGGTGAATGGAACCTGCCTGATGGCGACGACCTGACGCTGTTCCCCGGTGATAGTCCTGTAGGCCTGCGTTTGCCATTGCATCGTTTACCTGAAGGCGCAATTCGCCGTGGGCTGTCAGTTGAACTTAGAGACGGCGAGTTAATTGTTTTTTTACCACCGTTGCCAAGCTTTAAGTGTTTTGCCGAGCTTGTTAGAGCAGTTGAGCAGTTGGCTCTAAAGCTCAACTTACCGCCAATTCGACTAGAGGGATATACACCACCGCGGGACGAAGATTTAGAATCCATGGCATTGACCTCTGATCCTGGTGTACTCGAAGTTAACTTGCCGCCAGCCGATAATTGGCCAGACTTCGAACGCTTTATTCGTGGCTTATTCAAAAGTGCAGAATCTATTGGAATGCGTGCTCACAAGTACCAACTCAGCGGCCGCAAGGTCAGTACTGGCGGAGGCGCACATATCGTACTTGGCGGGCCAGACTTAGAACATAACCCTTTTATCGACCGCCCTACTTTACTTAGTAGCTTTCTGCGGTTTTTACAACAACACCCTGCACTTTCATTTGCATTTAGCGGCTTATTTATTGGGCCTTCTAGTCAGGCCCCCCGAATAGATGAAAGTGCCTATGAATTACCCTATGAACTTGAGATTACCCTCAGAGCAATAGAAGCGATGAGCCAACCAGGTGATCCATCGATGATAGATGCACTGTTGCGTAATCTGCTCATGGACTGGAATGGCAACACCCACCGGGCTGAATTGAGCGTTGATAAGTTTTATAATATCAATACTTCGAATGGCAGAAGCGGTTTAATCGAATTTCGCGCATTTGAGATGGTGCCAGAGGCTGAACCCTTATTGGCGGCTAATGTACTGCTGCGCTCTCTAACGGCTTGCTTCGCAGAAAAGCCTTTTACCTCCACACTCATTGACTGGCGTGAAGCCTTGCATGACAAGTTTATGTTACCGTATTTTTTACGTGAAGATTTGCATGCTGTAATTGCCTATCTTAACCAGCATGGCTTCTCTTTCGACAAAGATATCTTTGAAGCACAACTCGATTTTCGCTTTCCACTTGTTACTCAATTTACTACTGGGGCGATTAAATGGACCTTGCGCCATGCCATTGAACCTTGGCCAGTAATGGGTGAGCACGAAGGTACAGGCCGAGTTGTTGACAGTACAACTGACCGTTTGGAAATGTTAGCCGAGGGAGACTTAGCAACTGCTGGTTTAATCGTCAGTGTGAATGGTATTCGCTTGCCTCTTCAGCAAGTCAATAATGAAGCTGCAGTAGCAGGTATTCGTTATAGATTGTTTAATAATTTTTGGGGCTTACAACCCCACATCACGGCGCATTCGCCACTCAATATTTTAATTATTGAGGAAGCGACAAACAAAGTGGTACACGCCTTTGACTATGTAAACTGGAAGTTACTTGGCGAAAAATATGATGGCTTAGCAAGCAACGACAAAGATGGTCGAGAACGGGTTGCCGAAAGGTTAGTAGATAGGAGTTCTTTAGTTGGTTCAGTCGCAGTGGTCCAAGAACTACCTGCCTCGCAGCCACCACTTTACACCCTTGATTTACGTCGCAGTGATCTTAAAAGCTAATAATGTCCCTGCCCATAAGCAATTACTTATGGGCATTGATACACAGTACCATGGGTAGATTATGTGTTAGAAAGACAGTTGAGCATCACTAAGATCAACTGTCTTTTTTAGTTATTAATGACGCAAAACCAGATCTTCTGAATGAGCTGCTAAGACAATGCTACGTTTGCGGATTGGGGCTAGGGATACAATTTATTCTTGTGGTACTAGTTTAAACCCACAGGCTGATAAGCAATACTGACTGTGGCGACAAGCCCACCTTGTGGGTGGTTAGACAGCACCACTTTGCCTGAATGCATTTCAACAATGCGCTTAATAATGGCTAATCCTAAACCAGACCCCAAGCTACCGCGAGCCACGTCTCCTTGGGCAAAAGGCGCAAACAAACGCTCCATTTGATGTTCTGGAATACCAGGCCCAAAGTCACGAATGGCAAAACACAGTAGTTGTTCTTTTTTATTATAATATGAGGTGATTTCAATATCGTTACTACCATAACGAAAAGCATTTTCAATGAGATTATCTAACACGCGCTTTAAGGCAACACGCCGGATCATACACCAAGGCAAAGGGGCTAGATTTAATTTAATATTATGGTCTTCTTCAATATTTCGCGCCTGCACTGCTTCATTAATGAGACCGTTGATATCGCCTTCTTGCAGTTTTTCTTGCTGATCTTGGCGCACATAATCAATAAATTGGTCAATGATTTCATTCATGTCTTCAATATCATGCACGATGCCTTCTTTGATCCAGTCTTGAGTGTCAGGCAACATTTCAGTGGCAAGGCGAATACGTGTGAGTGGCGTACGTAAATCATGAGAAATACCGGCGGTTAATAGCGCCCTGTCATCTTCCAATTGTTTAATGCCCTTGGCCATTTGATTAAAGGCTTGGGTAACAGCCATTAACTCGGTCGAGCCTTCTTGTTCAAGGGGTTCAGGCACTCTGCCTTTACCCACCAGCAATGCTGCTTCTTGCAGTGCTTTAAGAGGTCGATTGAGGCGTCGCACAAAAATCCAGCCACCCGCCACACTAAGAATACCAATGACAAGTAGATAAATAGTCAGGGGCGAAATATCCGCCTCACCTACGCCTATCATAGGTATGGTGATCCATAATTTAGGGTTTTGTGGCGGTTTAATCCAAAATAAATAAGGCTCACCGGGGGTGATGCGCACTTCTGCTTCCCCACCCAAACGCTGTGACATCTGACTCGACAGAAATTGATAATAAATCGCTTGATCTAAGCCTTGTGCCAGCGCTTGGCGCTCTGTGAAAACTCGGATACCGGTTGCCGCATAAAAACGCCTATTCAGTTCGGGGTCAAAGTGATTTCTGTCTTCGATAAATACCAGTTTGATTTGGGTGGCCAACAAATTATTAATTTGCTGATAACTGGGACGAATAAAATAATAAGTAACCGACAAATAGGACACAATCTGGTTGATCAGTAACAACATACCGATCAACAAAACGGTTTGCCCAAAGGCACTTTTAGGAAGCAGTCTCACTGACTCAATTCTTTTGTGTTAGGTGCTTTGACCACCATCGGGCACAAACACATAACCTAAACCCCATACTGTTTGGATATAGCGCGGGTTGGCGGGGTCTTCTTCTAACATACGACGCAGACGCGACACTTGCACATCAATACTACGCTCAAGCGCGCTGTAATCTCGGCCGCGAGCAAGATTCATCAATTTATCGCGAGATAGCGGCTCCCTCGGATGAGTGACTAAGGACTTTAATACCGCAAACTCACCACTGGTTAAGGTCATGGGTATACCTTCTGCACTCATTTCACGGGTTCCAAGGTTAAGTGAGTACTTACCAAATTTTACAATTTGCTCTTCTAACGATGGCGCGCCGGGGGCTTCAGTCGTTTTACGTCGCAGCACGGCTTTTGCTCTGGCTAACAACTCACGTGGATTAAAAGGTTTAGGTAGGTAATCGTCTGCCCCCATTTCTAGGCCGATGATACGGTCAACCTCATCGCCTTTTGCAGTCAACATAATAATAGGTATTTGGTTATCTTTTTGGCGTAAACGACGACAAATTGATAAGCCGTCTTCACCGGGTAACATTAAATCAAGCACCATCAAATGAAAATTTTCACGTTCGAGATAGCGGTCCATCTGCTCAGAGTTGGCTGCGGCCCTAACCTGATATCCTTGTTCAACCAAATAACGCTCGAGTAAGCTACGTAAGCGCATATCATCATCAACAACGAGAATTTTGGTGGTTTCTTGACCCATAATACATGTCCATTTAACTACAATAGTTGCACTATATGTTAAAGCCGCGCATTTCAAAAGCTTCCCTCTGTAACACGCTAATTTGGATTGTTACAAAGTTTGTCATTTAAGCCCGTAATCACACTATCAAAAGAAGCGATAAATCCGAACTTAGCAAACTGTTATAAACAATCATGCTTTTTAACTACATTATTCTAACAATGATTATCTTCGTGAATAATTATTTTTGTATGAGTGGCTCTTGTTTGTTATTTTAAGCTCAAACAATCAGGCTATTTATGCCTAAACTTAGGCTACATGAATTTAATTTTTCTCATCTTTAGTCAAATTATTGCCCTTCCCGAGCAAGCTAATATCAAGCTTGAAGTGATTGGCCAAACCTCTACCAACCCGAACTGGGCGTTTTTTGCCCCTCATGAAAATGAAAATGTGGCCAACGACTATGTTATTCAGAAAATTCAACAACATGGTGGCGTCTTTGTTATTTTGCGCCAAGACGGCAAACGTTTGATACATATTGATGTTGAGCCATTTCGCGTAAAGATTGATCCAAATCGCATCTTTACCGAACAAGGCAGGCGCAAAAATATCATTAAACTTAATCCCAAACTACGCACCAATACTTATGTTTTTCACCGCGCCATGCGCCGCTCGAAAGCGTTAGCCCAGCTCATTATAAAAACACTAGGAGGCGCCGACCCTTCGCGAACTTGGGTGGCTATTCATAACAATACGCAAGGTTATCAAGGGGATAATAATCATGGTATCGGTGATATTTCTATTAAACGCTATCAACATAAACTCAGTGCAGGTGCCCAATTTCTCATAGCCGTAAATGAGGGGCAGGGTGACGAAGATGATTTATTTTTTGTTACTGAAAAATCTGATTTCAGCATTCTGCAACAAGCGGGTTGGAATGCGGTATTGCAACACCCCAAAGTAGTCAGTGATCCTGAAGAAGATGATGGTTCGTTATCCGTTTACGCCCAGAAACTGGGAATTCGCTATATCAATATTGAAGCCGAACGCAGCACCAATAATATCGGAGAGAATCATTTAAGCGAACAAACGAAAATGATCAATTTGATTTTTAGCCGCTTATTAAACAAACCCATAAACCATAACGCTAGTGACTAAAACTACTTATACAGCTTGCGATAAAATCTCGTTCATCACCCAATTAGTATGAGCACCACTTTGTGCCATTGAAGGGTGCTCAGCTTTACCTGCTAAGTGGTCAGCCATAGCGTGCACAAAGTCACCTTGAATAGGCGTAGGTTTGAGCATAGCTTGAGTGATGCACTTTTCGGCAGTGGTTAATTCTGCAGGCGTCTCATCAAAAACACTAAAGCTAATTTGGCCGTGCTGTCCGATAATTAGCATTTTATCCACATGACTACTGGCCGCAAAATTCCAATGTCCTGTACCCGTCACACCATTTTCAAACAGTAAACTGGCCGCAACGGCGTCGTAGGCCGAATACAAACCTTGTTGATTACTCGCTACCCCTTGGGCTTGTTTCACCTTGCCCAATAGAAAAGTCATGAGATCGATACCGTGACTGGCGATATCTTCAAAGTAGCCGGCCTTGGCCACCTCTTTTTGCGTGCGCCAATTGGCTGTTTTGGCCACATCAATATCGCTGGGAGGCCTTATATACTGCCAATCAATATGCCTAACCTGGCCTATTTCTTGATCGACAAGCCATTGTTTAATTTGCCTAAAAGTAGGTAATGAACGCCGATAGTAAGCCACAAACAATGGCAAACCTTGCTGCTCGAAAGCCTGCTGCATTTCCACACATTGTTGAAAGTCCAAAGCCATGGGCTTTTCTACACAACACACTTTACCGGCTTGCGCGACTTGTAAGGCATATTGATGATGACTATCAGGCGGGGTAGCAATATAAACGGCATTAATGTCAGGGTCATTGATCAAAGCTTGCGCATTGTCATAGGCCTTAGGCACGCCATGGCGCTTAGCAAAATCTTGCGCTTTGGCCAATGAACGCGACATGACAGCCAGCAGTTCAAAGCCCTCGACTTGCTGGTAAGCAGGCGCACTTTTGACTTCACATACATCGCCACAACCTATAATGCCCCAACGATAGTGAGTTGTTTTATGCATGTTTACCCTTTACTTGTTAGTCTTATTTTTCAGACACCCAGTCCATTTGGAAGCCGGCTCGACGCTTTTTATCAAGTATTTCTTCCAGTAGGGGCGTAATAATCAGCTCCATGGCTAGGGTCATTTTGCCACCTGGCACCACTAAAGTATTGATACGCGACATAAACGAGCCGTCGATCATCTGCAGTAAGTAGGGATAATCTACATTTTTCATTTCACGGCGAAAACGCACCACCACAAAACTTTCATCTTGGCTGGGTATTTCGCGCGCACTGAAGGGGTTTGAGGTATCTACCGTTGGCACCCGCTGAAAATTAACGTGGGTAAGAGAAAACTGCGGGGTGATATATTTAAAATAATCGTCAAGACTACGCACGATGCTGCTCATGACCGCTTCACGGGAGTGGCCTCGTTCGGTGGTATCTCGCACAATTTTTTGGATCCACTCCAAATTAACAATCGGCACAGTACCCACTAATAGGTCTACGTGTTTGGCCACATCCACATCTTCATTAGCTACGCCGCCATGCAGTCCTTCATAAAACAATAAATCGGTTTTTTCAGGCAAATCTTGCCACGGAGTAAAGGTACCGGGCATTTGGTTAAAGGGTACCGCTTCATCAAAAGTATGCAAATATTGACGGTGTTTACCTTTGCCTGTTTCACCGTATTCTTTAAACAGGGTTTCCAACATTTCAAAATCGTTAGCACGGGGACCAAAATAACTTATATGGCGCCCTTGCTCTTGGGCCTTGCGGATTTCTACTTCCATTTCTGGACGAGTAAAACGGTGAAAACTATCTCCCTCTACTGTCGCAGCATTAACCGACAAATTACGGAAAATATGCCGAATAGCATGTGTAGTAGATGTGGTACCGGCTCCAGAGGAGCCAGTTATCGCAATAATGGGATGTTTTACTGACATGGAATATTCTTAGTCACGAAACGGACATCAGTTATAAGCAAGCTAAGGCAAAGGGTCAATACCCTAAGGCCCTTTATCGAATAAAATTACTATTTTACTCATCTGGGTGACCACTTAAGTAAGTAAATTATTACGCTTTTATAAGCTAAGACATGCGACTTAGTGACAGGGAATGATTGACAAAACACTAACGAATGAGTAATTTTCTGTACGCCTCAATAAGTCGTATCTTTTGCCAAGTTGTAATGGAGTTGTGTAAATGGACCTTTTTTTAAATGAAGTATTTAGCTTCCCCACTGTTATATTTACTATTCCTCTGATTGTACTGACCTTATTGTGGTTGATGGCCTTTGCGGGTTTATTGGATTTGGATATTCTCGATTTTGGCACAGACAGTGATAGCGGTAGCGATGCCAACGCGACCGGCACGTCTTGGCTAGAAACCCTCGGCTTAAACGGCGTACCTTTAACCGTTTCTCTCACGCTCATCGATATCTACGCCTTTAGTTTTACTTATCTAGCCCGTAAATATGCCGCGCCGCTATTTGACGGTGTACTCACTGCTACCGCTCAAGGCGCGGTAGTAGCGGCTTTTGCCATAATAATTGCCCTACCACTAAGCGCTTTGTGTATTAGACCTTTGCGGCGTTTTTTCGCCACTCATGAAGGCCTTGCAAAAAATGAACTTATTGGCACCATTTGCACCTTAACAACCCTGACCGTCAACGAGCATTTTGGCCAAGCTATTACACCTGATGGCATGGTGCTAACGGTACGCTCAGCTAGCCCCAATACCATGAGCAAAGGCAGCAAAATCGTGCTAATTGACTACCTGCTTGAACAAGATTGTTATTCTGTTGTAAGCGAAACCGAATTGATGGCCATGTCATCAGTCTCTTAATTATTATCTTATCTAACCTTGAAGCAGGAGCTACCCAATGACTGAGCCCACCGACCTAATTTTTTGGTTGTCACTCGCAGTTGGTATTTTTATATTTATTATGGCCGCCATCTTAATGATGGCCAAACTCTACAAAAAAGTAGAGCAAGGTCGTGCCATGATCGTTAATACCATGCGCGAAGAACCCAAGGTGACCTTCACGGGTTCAGTGGTTATTCCGGTATTCCATAAAATGGAAATCATGGATATCTCGCTTAAAGCTATTGAAGTAGACCGCAGTGGCTCTGAAGGGTTGATCTGTCGCGATAATATTCGCGCAGATATTAAGGTAGGCTTTTTTGTTAAGGTCAATAAAAACCGCGATGATGTGCTCAAAGTAGCCCAAGCCATTGGTTGTGAGCGAGCCTCTAACATTGCCACGCTAGAAGATTTATTTAGCGCCAAGTTTTCAGAGGCCTTAAAAACCGTAGGCAAGTCACTGGATTTTGAAGACTTATACGCAAAGCGTGACAAATTTCGCGATATGATTATCGACAACATCGGCACCGATTTAAATGGCTATGTGCTTGAAGATGTGGCGATTGATTACCTTGAACAAACCCCGATTGAAAAACTTGATCCGAACAACATCCTTGATTCTCAAGGTATCCGCAAAATAACCGAACTGACCGCCGAACAACACATTCAAACTAACGTGTTTCGCCGTGATGAAGAAATGAAAATAAAGCGCAAAGACGTGGAAACCCGCGAAGCCGTGCTTGAACTTGAACGCCAGCAAGCGGATGCCGAAGCCAAACAAAAACGCGAAATCGAAACCGTTATTGCCCGCGAAACGGCCGAAACTGAGCGCGTACAACACGAAGAAAAGCTCAAATCAGAACAAGCGCGCGTAAGCGCCGCCCAAGAAATAGAAGTACAAGAGCAAAACAAACAACGCGAAGTAGAAGTGGCGCAAAACAACCGTTTACGTGCCGTAGCAATTGAAGAAGAACGGGTGATACGCGCCCGTGAATTAGAAATAATTGACCGTGAAAAAGAAGCCTCATTGCAGCGTATTGCCAATGAAAAGCTGCTTGAACATGAAAAACGTGAAATTGCCGATGTGATTCGTTCGCGCATCGAAGTTGATAAAACCGTGGCTCAGCGTGAAGAAGAAATTAACGAATTGCGTATGGTCTCAGACGCCGAACGCCACAGAAAAGCCAAAGTCATCGCCGCTGAAGCGGAGGCCGAAGAAGCCCTAGTCAAAGATATTAAAGCCGCCGAAGCCGCTGAAAAATCGGCCAGTCATATTGCCAAACAAAAAGGTATTGATGCTGCCGCTGATTTGGATGTAGCTGAAAAACGCGCTATGGGTCAACGTAAAGAAGCCGAAGGTAAAGAGGCACTTGAAGCCGCTGCAGGTCTTGCTGCTGCAAGAGTAATGGAAGCGCAAGCCCTAGCCAAAGAACAAGAAGGCATGGCCCAAGTTCGCGTGCAAGAAGCTATGGCAGATGCAGTCGAAAAAACCGGTGTCGCTGAAGCCCAAGTCACAGCCAAAAAAGCCGCGGCCGAAGCCGAGGGTATGACAGCGAAGTTTGCTGCCATGAGTACTATGTCTGAGCAGCAGCGCGCGCATGAAGAGTTCAGAATGCAGCTCGATAATAGCCATGCTGAAATCATGGAGTCTATCCGCACTAATGTAGACATTGCTAAAGAACAAGCCATGGTCTTATCTGCTGCCCTTAAAGCCGCTAAAATTGATATTGTCAGCGGTGATAGCAGCTACCTAGACAGTTTTGTTAAGTCTATTTCGGTGGGTAAAGCCATTGATGGCACCATGAACAAAAGCCAAACCTTGCAAACGGCTTTTAAAGATCACTTAAACGGCGATGCCAGTTTTGTCGATGATGCCAAAGAATTGGTGGCCGGTTTTGGCAATGCCAGCGGCAGTGTCAAAGACACCGCGATTACCGCACTGGTGGCTAAGTTATTAAAAGAAGGTCAATCAAATCCGCAATTATTAGACATTATTAGCGGCGCTCTGAACCCCAAAAAATAACAGTGTTCTCTCGATTTGGCGGCCATTAGCCGCCCGTTGATTGACAAGGAATCAATAATGGCTTCAGAGCAAACTCAAGTTGATCAGGCCGTCGCCGGGGGAGGCGCTTATGACGTTATTCGTCAGCGCTTAAGCCACCAAGCGAGCAGTCTTAAACAACAACTAGACCAGCACAACCAGCAACGTATCGCCGAATTTGGCCAAACCAAACTAGAGGTATCAGGCCGAGTACGAGTGCGTACCGAAAACAACTGTATCGCCCGTGACATAGTGCCGGTGGGTGACAGTATACTGTTTGGATATAACGTTTTTATCGGCTTAAAAAAAGAAACGCAGATCAGCGACGTTTTTGGTTTGTATCGTTTAAGTAAAACCGACAGTGGTTTTGAGCTAAATCCCCGTGACACCGCCGGCACCTTTTTAGCTGACAGCAACTTTCAAAAAGAATTTAACGAACTATACGTTTACTACAAAGAAGCCCGCTTACTGCAACTTAAAGTCCAAGGGCAAACCTTGTTTGCGGTGTTTCAGATTGGCCGTAAACTTGAAGACACCCGAGTATTTCAATGGCGTGTCAATAAAGATGGCAGCGCCAGTTATATTGATAATCGCGGCGAACGTGCCTTAAAAAAAGCAGCATCACACGATTTCACCTGGCAAAAAGCTGAACGCGAACAACATGTAAGTGGTCAGCATCCACATATCAACGTGCTTGATATGGCGTTTGTTGAAACCATCGGTGGCTCACTGACCATCAAAGTTGAAAACAATACTGAAGATGGCTTAGGAATTTATAACGAACCGGTAGAAGACCGCACCCAAAGTTTAGCCGATGCCGATATTCAATATGCCCAAGTGGGCAGCCTTATTTTATTTAAAATATTGCCCTACCGTGAGAAAAACTATCGCTATTTAGTGTTTAACTCTCGTAGTAAGTCAGTTAAGCGCATAGATGCTATTGGTCTGGCATGTGTGTCATTGCCCGAAGACCACGGCATTATTTTCCCCGGTGGTTATTATTTACAAAATGGCGAAACAAAATCTTTTCCCGATGAAATTGAAGGTCTTAAATTTAGACGCAGCGTGCGCTCACCTAATGGTGAAGACGTGCTGTACATTTTTCATGAGGCTGAATCCGGTTTAAGTGGTTTGTATTCTTACAACCTGATCCGCAAAGAGTTACAAAACCCCATCTACGCCCACGGATATAGTGTATTTGACGACGGCACTATGGTGGTATTCCAAGCCGAAAAAGAAGCCACTCGGGTGCATCCGATGCAAATTTGGCAAACCCCGTATTTTAGTCCTGAGTTTGCCGCCAAACAGCCCACCACAGACAGTGTTTATGGTCGCATAGGTAATAAAGAGTTAGTAAGAGGTATTGCTGAACTCAGTGCGGTGCATCGCTATATTATTAATCCCAATCCAAGCCGCCAAGTGTATGAAGATTTAATTAAAACCTGTCGGCTGTTGTTTGATAGTTATTATTGGTTAAGCGAAAGTGTATTTAGCGAAATGGGCGCGATCGTTAAAGACATCACCAACACCGCAGAATTGGTGATTGATGAATTTGAAAAAGTGCTGCAAATTCGCCAGCAAGCTAATAGCGCTCTTACTAAAGCTGAGCAAAAACAACAAGAAGTGGTCGATAGCATTCGGGTCAGTGATTGGCATACCCCAGAGCAATACGTGGCCTGTTTAACTGCGCTACGCCAGCAACGGGGCCATTTAATCAGCCTTAAAGAACAGCGTTATATTGATAAAGAGCGTCTAGAGCAATTAGACAAAGAAGTCACCGAGCACTTCGAGCAACTGAGTCATACCACCGTTACGTTTTTAGCCAGCGACCAAGCACTGCAGCCCTATCATGACAACATCGCTACCCTAGAGAATACCATTGCCCAAGTCACCTTAGTGGTAGATGTCAAGCCGATTAATCAAACCTTGGACACCTTATCGGCAGGGCTAGATTTACTCACCGATATTCTTAATGGTTTGAAAGTAGACGATGCTACAGTGCGCACCCAAATTCTGGACGACATCTCTGAAATCTATGCCAAACTCAATCAAGTCAAAGCCCAAGGTAAACAGCGTTTAAAGCAGCTTGGGTCGGGTGAAGCCAGTGCCGAATTTGCCGCGCAATTTCGTCTATTTTCCCAAAGTATTAGCAGCGCCTTAGCAATGGCTGATAGCCCCGAAAAGGCAGATGAACAGTTATCCCGTTTGAGTATTCAGTTAGAAGAGCTGGAATCTAAATTTAGCGAATATGATCAGTTTCTTAGTGACATCATGGATAAACGCGAAGAGCTACACAGCGCCTTTGCAAGTCGTAAACAAAGTTTAATAGAAGAGCAACAACGCCGCGCACAAAACCTATTTGGCGCCGCCCAGCGCATCATCACTGGGGTTAAAAAGCGCGCCTTAAGTTTTAGCCAACTTGACGAGCTTAATACCTACTTTGCCTCTGACCCGATGATTCTGAAATTGAATGATTTGGTCGCTCAACTGCGTGCACTGAACGATCAAGTCAAAGCCGATGATCTTGAAGCCCAACTTAAGGCGGCTAAAGAAGCAGGCATTCGTGGTCAACGAGACAAGCAAGATATATTTGAAGATGGCGGCAAAGTTATCAAGCTAGGTAAACATAAATTCAGCGTTAATTCTCAAGGCTTAGAGCTCACATTATTGCCCAAAGATGATGGTTTGTATCGACACTTAGTCGGTACCGACTTTTTTGAACAACTGGAGCATCCCCAATTAAACGAATTGAAGCCTTACTGGCAACAAGCTTTAGTCTCAGAAAACAAACAGGTTAGTCGCATTGAATATCTCGCTTTTTGTATCATTCAAGATGCCGAACAGCAACAAAATGGCCTTAACTTGCCTCAACTCTATGCCATGGTTAATCAAACCAGTGAGCTGGAAAAACTAGTACGCTCGTATATGACCTCTCGCTATCAAGAAGGTTATCAAAAAGGCGTACACGACCATGATGTCGTTAAAATACTGCAAGCCTTGTTGGGTGTGCATGAACAAGCAGACCTCTTACGTTTTGACCCACAGGCACGGGCTATCGCTATGTTGTTTTGGGCTTATGCTGATATCAGCCAAGCCCAACAACAAATTTGGCAAAGTCATGCTTTTAGCGCGCAACTGTTAGCCAACGCCTTTAATAGCCAGCAAGGTTTTACGCAATTACAGCAAAACCTAGCACTGCACATTGCTGCTTTTGTACAACGTTTTTGCTTGCCCTTTGCCCCAGGAGAAATAAGTCAAAGTGCTCACTATTTGAGTGCAGAGCTAGCCTTAGCCAAGTTTGCCTTTATTAGCAGTCAAAGTGCCACTGCCCTGCAGCGCAAATTTGTCAAAGCCTTAGAAGAGCTTGGCCACACCCGCGACTTCGGCACAGCAATAAGCCAGTTTAATCAACAGATAGAAAAAGCCGATGCCCAACAAGACAATGTATTAGGTCTTAATGAACAATGGAGTTTATGCCAAGCGTGGCTTAGCGCCATGTTAGGCGACAGCACCCTGGCCCAAGCCCAGCATTATTTACCTGAAGCCGCTGCGCTAATCATTTGCCAGCACAAGTTAGAAAATCGCGGCAGCAAAGTAAGTTTAGACGTAGAAGTAAGTGGCTTACTCAGCGAACATCATACTATCCACAACGGTCTATTATCTTTGTCACTGGATGAGTTTATTCAACGTTTAGCTCGCTATCAGCAAGTTGAGGTCAAGGCCTTTAAACAATATCATCACATTCGTCAGCAAGTGATGTCGAGCAGTAAACATGAACTGCAGCTTGAAAGTTTTAAAGCTAAACCGCTGAGCTCATTTGTGCGCAACCGTTTGATCAATGAGGTGTACTTACCCATTATTGGCGATAATTTAGCCAAACAAATGGGCGCATTAGGTGACAATAAACGCACAGATTTAATGGGTTTATTGCTGCTTATTTCACCACCAGGTTACGGTAAAACGACTTTAATGGAATACGTGGCTGACCGCTTAGGTTTGGTGTTTATGAAAATTAACTGTCCCTCATTAGGCCATGATGTTATGTCTCTTGACCCTGCCAATGCGCCCAATGCTACAGCCAAACAAGAACTTGAAAAACTTAATCTTGGGCTAGAAATGGGCAGTAATGTCATGTTGTATTTAGATGATATTCAGCATACTCATCCAGAGTTTTTACAAAAATTTATTGCCCTGTGTGATGGCACACGGCGGATTGAAGGCGTTTGGAAAGGCCAGAGTAAAACCTATGATATGCGCGGTAAAAAGTTTAGTGTGGTGATGGCCGGTAACCCTTACACGGAATCAGGCGATGTCTTTAAAGTGCCCGACATGCTGGCGAACCGAGCCGATATTTATAACCTAGGCGATGTACTCGGCGACAAAGAAGAGCAGTTCGCCCTGAGTTATATCGAAAACGCCTTGACCTCTAACGGAGTGTTAGCGCCTTTAGCGCTGCGTGATATGCAAGACGTGTATAAATTTATCGCTATGGCACAAGGTGACCAAGTGGCGACTAACGAATTGAGTCACGCGTATAGCGGTGCTGAAATCAATGAAATAGTCAGTGTGTTAAAACACTTACTGGTGATTCAAGACGTTATTCTCAACGTCAACTTGGAATACATCAAATCTGCCGCCACCGCCGAAGACTACCGCCAAGAGCCGCCCTTTAAACTGCAAGGCAGTTATCGCAACATGAACAAAATGGCGGAAAAAGTCTCAGCTGTGATGAACCAGGCAGAGCTGATGCAGTTAATTGCTGATCACTATACCGGCGAAGCCCAAACACTGACGTCTGGCGCAGAAGAAAACTTGCTGAAACTCGCAATATTGCGGGGCGTCATGACAGATCAACAGCGACAGCGTTGGCAGCATATTTGTAGTACTTTTAGTGGCAAAAAACAATTAAGCATTGACGGTGACCCGACCACACAAGCAGTAATACAATTGGGCCACATATCCGCAAGTTTAGAGGCGATTAAACTGGATATGCAACAGTCCGATACTAGCGATTTAATCAGACCGATTAACCGCGTTGCCACTGCTATGCATTTGCTTAGTAAGGTCTGGTCTGGGTCAGAGGAGCCAAAAGGTAAGAGCAAAGAGTAGATGAGCCAAAAATATCAGCGTTGATATCATCCAGACTGTATAATCAAGCTATTGGTGTAATAAATATAGTCGTGTTAATTTCTAGATTTTTTTAATAGTCAGTTTGGAGGACGAGTCAATTATTTCCAGCGGTAAAAACAACACTCAGGGTAGTTGGCCCAAAATGGCCAATAAAACCAAAACATTACCGCTTATCTCAGTCGCCTTGTTGGGCCTGTGTTTATTTATTTTGCTAGTGAGTGTGGTGGCCGAAGTTGATACAACTTTTTATCAAGAACAGAAAGTCGCCATCAATGGAAAATTAGATTTAAAGACACTAGACATAACGAATAGTCAGCCGATCCCGCTGTCAGGAGAATGGGAATTTTACTGGCAACAGTTAGTGTTATCAGATAATTTTGCTACTGATATTGATGCCCCACACACGCTATTAAAAACACCTTCCTCATGGGAAAACCAAACTTATTTTGGTGAAACCATGAGTGCAGCAGGGTTTGCGACTTATCGCTTGCGAGTGGAACTTGCGCCAAATAAGGAGCTACTTGCCCTTTCAGTTCCTGTCATAGGCACAGCCTACCGTTTATATGTTAATCAACAACTCATTGATCAAGCAGGCCAAGTTGCAAGCAACATGCAAAACTCAAGGCCTGAGTATTCTCCCAAAATTGTAACTTTCAGTGCACCAGAGGGGCAGCTGGACATTGTATTACAGGTATCAAATTATCATTTGGCCTGGAGTGGGCAGTGGTTTCCGATCAAGTTAGCCAGCGCCGACATACAGTCGCAAGCACAACTTAAAAAGATAATCCGAAGTGTCACAATTGCTTCAATATTTTTTACAATGGCGGTATTGAGTTTGTTTCACTTCGCTTTACGCCCTAGCGACCTTCTGCCATTTTTATTGGCACTCAGTTGTATTTGCTTGGGTTTGCGAGAAGTAGAGACGAGCCAAATACTGTATATCACCGAGGCCATCTCGCTCAGTTTTAATACAGCGATAAGACTCAATTTTCTTACTTTTTACCTCGCCATCCCTTTGATCACCAGTTACTTTTATTTAAGTTACCCTAATGAATATCGACGTTGGCCCGTTATGTTTATCTGTGTAATAAGTGGCTTATTTAGCATCAGTACAATCGTTACCAGTCCCGTCATCTTTTCTAAATTTATGCTTTATTTTCAGTATTTTGCATTATGTGTATTGCTCTACGGCTTATGTATGATCTTTGTAGCCGCATATCGAGGTCGTACCGGTGCACGCCTAATGGCACTTGGCTCGTTACTACTATTCGCCCTATCGATCAACGATATCCTGTTTAGCTTGCGCATTATCAACACAGGTTCCATGGCAGGATTGGGATTATTATCATTTGCCCTATGTCAGAATTATCTAACCTACGTTCGTTTTATTAAAGACAGTAGAGATATGCAAACCTTTTCTGTACAAGCCAATCAGGATCCATTAACCCTGCTCCTTAATCGCCGGGGATTAATGGAAGCCTTCAAACATATTAATACTGAACAACGGGAAAATTCCGAACACTTCACTGTGATGTTAATCGACTTTGACCACTTTAAACGACTCAATGATACTCTTGGTCACGATGCAGGCGATTTAGTCTTGGCCCAAGGTAGTAAAATTATGCAGGATGTCATACGTCAGAAAGATTTAGCTGCACGTTGGGGGGGAGAAGAGTTTGTTATTATTCTGCCTAATACCAATGAAAAAGGGGCCAAAATATTAGCAGAAAAATTACGCATAAAATTAAGCAATGATTTATCTGAGCTTTTAAAACATAAGATTACAGCTTCCGTTGGTGTGGCACAAAGTCTTGAAAATGAAAATTTTTCTGACTGCCTCAAACGGGCCGATCAAGCCTTGTATTTAGCCAAAGAAAGTGGTCGTAATCGCGTAGTATTAGCCTCTTAATGAAAAAAATGTATTTGAGTGTGCTAGAGGTGTGGGCAACCGATAATAAAACAGAATTGTTTATTCTTGCCGATGTTGGTCTTTTAAATGCTTTTCGTATAACAAGTCTTCTAGTTTTTCTAATGCCCAATCAATTTCTTGAGCTTGATTCAAGGTGACGCTAACAAGTTTTATGTTCAGCATTTGTAAGGTGTTTTGCCTGCCTTTTAGCTCTACTTCAGTCAGCTTTTGACACAAGATTTCAGCCTGTAGGCTATCGAATTCAGGACAAAATACAAAACACTGGCTGGTATTACGGTAACTAATCAATTGCTCGGAAACCAGCAAGAGGCTAAAGCGATACACCAACTCATGAATAGATTGTTCAACAACCGCATTGCCAAATTGAGCCTGGATAGCTTTTAAGCCTTCGATATCAATTAAAATCAATGATAAGGGGAAACAATTTTGCTTGGTTTTACCTTCGCGTACTTCTTCCAATAAACGCGAAATAACCCGTCGATTAGGCAGCATAGTAATCGGATCTATCATGGATAACTCTTCACAGTAAAGCGACAGCTTTCTTACATCTTGCCAGCGCCGATATGAAAATATTCCGAACAAGAAACACAGTACGACTAAAGCACTGACCACTACGTCTAAGTCCATATAGGCATGTTGACGAGATATTTTAAGTAGCCATTCAAGCGCATCAAAGTAAGAAAGCAATATGAAAGAGCCAATAAAAATGGCGCAAAGTAATACAAGATCAAAAAACATTTTTGAACGTATTTGGGCTTTTAAGGTTTGTAGCGCCATAAAACACAACTCTCAGAAATAGGGCTATCACTACACATAGTAGTCAAATAATGAATAAAGACCTTAATAAAGCTAATTTTCATTGTTATGAAATAAAAAAAGCGCCTAAGCGCTTTTTTAAAACTTATATTTTATTTACGACTTTATTAGGATTCGCGGGCGATAGCTCGATAGGCAATATCATCGCGGTAGAACATGCCATTCCACGAGATATGTTTGACTAACTCATAAGCGTTACGTTGTGCTTCGGTGACTGAGTTACCTAAGGCAGTAGCGCATAGTACACGGCCGCCATTAGTTGTTACTTGACCATCAATGTCTTTAGTACCTGCGTGGAATACCTTAGCATCACTATTGCCTAAACTAAGACCGCTTATGATATCACCTTTAGCATAACTTCCAGGGTAACCACCAGCGGCAAGTACCACACCTACTGCTGGGCGTGGGTCAAACTCTGCAGTGGCTTTATCTAAAGAGCCTGCTAAGGCATGTTCGATGAGCACGACTAAGTCCGACTGCAAACGCATCATGATCGGTTGAGTTTCTGGATCACCAAAGCGGCAATTGTATTCAATCACTTTAGGCGTGCCATCAGCCATGATCATTAAACCTGCATACAAAAAGCCCACATAGGTATTACCCTCAGCAGCCATGCCCTTCACTGTTGGATAAATTACTTGCTCCATAACACGTTGGTGAATTTCAGGACTCACCACCGGCGCAGGCGAATACGCCCCCATTCCGCCAGTATTGGGACCACTATCGCCATTACCCACCCGTTTATGATCTTGGCTAGTAGCAAAAGCTAAGACATTTTTACCGTCAACCATTACGATAAAGCTGGCTTCTTCGCCATCTAAAAACTCTTCAATCACCACGCGGCTGCCCGCTTCACCAAACGCATTGCCCGCTAACATATCGCGTATCGCGTCTTCGGCTTCGGCTAAAGTCATGGCCACAATGACACCTTTACCCGCCGCTAAACCATCCGCTTTAATGACGATAGGTGCTCCTTTGCCTCTAACATAGGCAAGGGCCGGTTCAACCTCAGTAAAGTTTTGATAATCAGCAGAGGGAATAGCATGGCGCGCTAAAAAGTCTTTAGTAAAAGCTTTTGAGCCCTCCAGCTGAGCAGCCGCTTGAGTAGGCCCAAAGATAGCTAAACCAGCAGCTTGAAATGCATCAACCACCCCTAATACTAAAGGCACTTCTGGGCCAACAATCGTCAGTTCAATATGCTTTTGCTGAGCAAATTCCACTAAGCCTTGAATATCTTCTACCGCAATATTAACGTTAGATAAACCAGCTTCTAGTGCCGTACCCGCATTACCTGGGGCAATAAACACGTGTTTGACTTTGTCTGACTGCGCGACCTTCCAGCCTAAAGCATGTTCGCGACCACCGCCGCCGATGATTAATACATTCATGTGTTGTGGTTCTTACTTGGTAGTAGGTTTAATAAATTTTAAAGTCATGCGGTTGCTCTCACCGATAGCGAGATACTTAGCCTGATCTTTATCACCTAAACGTAAGCTAGGAGGTAAAGTCCACACGCCTTTTTCATGATTGCTGCTATCCAAAGGATTGGCATTCACATCACTGCTGGCAATAAGGATAAAACCGGCTTTTTGCGCAGCAGCAACAACAAAAGACTGTTTCATATAACCTGATTGCTTTTGAAACTCATCGTCATAGGTTTCTGGCAAAGAATGCTCAACCACGCCTAATACACCACCGGGCTTTAAAGCAGTAAAGAAACTTGCAAATGCGCTGTCGATGCCAGTTTGGCCATCACCCATATACCAGTTATGCACGTTTCTAAACGTAAGCACGCGATCAAGACTGCCTGCTGGAGCAAAATCTAAGGCTTTAGTAGGATGAAATGCAGTGACTGCAACTTTGCTAAAATTGTCATTAGAAGCGACTTTCTGTTTAAAAGCGTCTAGCGACTTCTTGTAATAGTCAGAACCGCCTTCTTCCACGTAAAAATGAGCGGCATAATAAGTGCCTTGGTCTTTTAATAATGGCGCTAATATATTGCTGTACCAACCACCACCTGGTGAGATTTCAGCCACCGCCATATCAGGCTGAATGTCGAAAAAACGTAAGGTTTGTTGTGGATGGCGATATTCATCACGTAAACGTTCCGCTGAAGAACGTGCATCAGAACCTACAGCATCTTGTAAAGCGTCAGCAAAAACAAAAGAGGAACTAAGAACGGAGGTACAAACAAGGACTTTTAATGATTTTTGTATAGAACGTACTAAAGTATGCATCAACATATTTCACCATTTGGTTTATTAAAGTTCACTTGTGATTGTAACGACTATTAACTCAAGACGTAACTAAAAACGGAGTCAATTGACCCCGTAAATTAGCAAATACAACTTTTTATTAATGTTTGAAGTGACGCATACCGGTAAAGACCATGGCAATGCCATGTTCATCAGCCGCATCAATCACCTCTTGATCACGCATAGAACCACCAGGCTGGATAATAGCTGAAATACCGGCCGCCGCGGCGGCATCAATGCCATCGCGGAAAGGGAAGAATGCATCTGAAGCCATGACTGAACCTGGCACAACTAAACCTTCATCAGCAGCTTTAATGCCGGCAATTTTGGCTGAGTACACTCGGCTCATTTGACCCGCACCGACGCCAACAGTCATACCGTCTTTGCAATATACAATAGCGTTCGATTTAACATACTTCGCCACTTTCCAGGTAAACATCAAGTCTTTAACTTGAGCCTCTGTGGGTTTGACCTTAGTCACAACCTGCAAGTCTTCTACTTCAACCATGCCAAAATCACGTTCTTGCACTAACAAGCCACCGTTCACGCGTTTGAAATCATAACCATCAGTGAGCTGGCCTTGCCAATCACCACAAGCTAATAGACGTACATTTTTCTTAGCCGCAACCACTGCTATGGCTTCATCACTAACACTCGGTGCAATGATCACTTCCACAAATTGACGATCGACAATGGCTTGCGCGGTTGCTGCATCTAGCTCACGGTTAAAAGCAATAATGCCACCAAAGGCAGAAGTAGGATCGGTCTGATATGCACGGTTATAGGCCGCAAGAATGTTGTCACCTAAGGCGACACCACAAGGATTAGCATGTTTAACAATGACACAAGCGGGCTCAGCGAATTCTTTGACACACTCTAAGGCAGCATCAGTATCGGCAATATTATTGAACGACAACTCTTTACCTTGCAACTGCGTCGCGGTAGCTACCGAGGCTTCTTGAATGGTATTTTCAACATAAAATGCAGCGTTTTGATGGCTGTTTTCACCATAACGTAAATCCTGCTTTTTACTTAACTGCATATTGAAAGTACGCGGGAATTCACTGTGATGATGCCCACAATCGTCTTCACATTCATTTGATTCAATCATGGCACCAAAGTAGTTAGCAATCATACCGTCGTATTCAGCAGTGTGTTCAAAGGCCGCAATGGCTAAATCAAATCGAGTGGCATGGCTCACACAATTTTGCCCTGAAGTCATCTCAGCCATCACTCGGGTATAATTGGCGGGATTGACCACGATAGTCACCGCATTATGGTTTTTAGCCGCAGCGCGTACCATAGTTGGACCACCGATATCGATATTTTCAATCGCATCCTCTAGGCTACAATCATCATTCGCAACGGTTGCCGCAAAGGGATACAAATTCACCACAACTAAATCGATGGGCTGGATATTGTTGGCAGCCATGACTGCATCATCTTGTCCACGACGGGCCAAGATACCGCCGTGGATTTTGGGGTGAAGAGTTTTAACCCGGCCATCCATTATCTCAGGATGTCCTGTGTAATCAGAGGCTTCAATAACCTTTAAACCATGACTGCTAAGTAACTTAGCAGTACCACCAGTTGAAATTAATTCAACACCTTGAGAGGCAAGAAACTGAGCCAATTCAAGAATGCCGGTTTTATCAGAGACGCTTAACAAAGCGCGACGTATGGGGTTTGCGGTCGTTGTGTTTTGCATACTTAGTCCACTATTAAAGGCAACATTTTGCGTGATTTGAGAAAAACTTGGGTTTGAAGCTGGAATTATAAGCCAATAGCACAAATAAAAAGAGCACCCTATGGTGCTCCTTTACAGAAAATTTGCTTAGTTCATGCCGTATTGCTTTAAAAGCTTACGTAATGTGCCGCGGTTGATGCCCAACATGGTTGAAGCACGAGTTTGATTGCCGCGCGTAAAGGTCATGATTTCCTCTAATAATGGCGCTTCAACTTCAGCCAAAACCAACTCATACAAGTTTTCGATGTTAGTGTTATCTAATTGCTTTAGATATTTATTGACCGCTTGCTTAACTGAATCACGTAGCGGTTTTTGTGCCTGAGTTTGTGAAGGTGTAGTTACCGTAGTGGTAAACGGAGAAGTTACATTTTGTTCGAACATATACATCGTGCTCTTTTAGTTAGTCATCATTAAGCAGCAGGCGAATTCTGTGAAATTACAGTTTCATCTGCCAATCTGTCGAAGTAAATTGATGCCATATTCATGGTTTCAAAATACTGGTTTAATACATCTAGTTGCTGTGAAGCATTTTCAATGGTGTTGAACTTTGCACGGAACTCTCGTTCTTTATCGTGCTCAGCTAAATACCAACCAACATGCTTACGAGCAATTCTCGCTCCCGAATATTCACCATAAAACTGATGAACATTGGCAACATGCTCTAGCAATATGCTACTCACCTCACCAATACTGGGAGCAGCTAACATTTGGCCAGTTTGCAGATAGTGCAAGATCTCACGAAATATCCAAGGATTTCCTTGGGCCCCGCGACCGATCATTAACGCGTCTGCTTGGGTATATTCCAGTACGCGCTTGGCTTTGTGCACGTCTGTGATATCTCCGTTAGCAACCACCGGTATCGACACAGCCTGCTTGATGGCCTTAATGGTGTCGTATTCGGCGTCGCCTTTATACATGCAAGCCCGGGTGCGACCATGCACCGCCAAAGACTGAATACCGTTGTCCTGGGCAATTTTGGCAATTGCGATTCCATTCCGGTTCTCAATATCCCAACCTGTACGTATTTTTAAGGTAACCGGCACATCTACTGCGTTAACCACCGCCTTGATAATTTGTTCAACCAAGGCTGGGTATTGCAATAAAGCAGAACCCGCTAATTTTTTATTTACCTTTTTCGCCGGACAGCCCATATTGATATCCACAATTTGCGCGCCATTACTGACGTTTAGTTGTGCGGCTTGCGCCATCAATTCAGGATCTGCCCCTGCAATTTGCACCGCTCTAATTCCAATTTCACCGCTATGATCCATGCGATGTTTGGACTTATCTCGTTCCCATACCTGCGGATTTGAAGACAACATTTCTGAAACAACTAAACCTGCACCTAGGCGCTTGCAAAGTTGTCTAAAAGGTCGATCTGTAACACCTGCCATTGGTGCTAAAATCAAGTTGTTGTCTAATACATAAGGACCAATCTGCATCATTACCTAATCACAAAGTTGTGCAAAAAACGTCCATTGCTCAAAAAGGGGCGCAAGTTTACGAGTTTTTGAACGTCTTGGAAAGGCTAGATCCACAACAAATTTGTACTTTTTTTAAGCAAAAGCGGTTGACAACATCAGAAAAGGCGTTTTACGCGGAGTGAATGATAAAATTTAGTTAATAAAAGGAAACGCCAGTGTTTAAAAACATAATCCCTATAAACGAATACGGCCGATCAATATATCTTTAAACATAACCCAATCTCCTAAAAAGCTATAAAAAGGATAAGTAAATGTAGCGGGTTTATTATGTTCGAAAAAGAAATGCCCCACCCAAGCAAAACCGTATCCAAGTATAGGCAATAGCCATAACCAAGCCAATTGCTGAGAGAAAACAGCATAAAGACTCACTATGATGATCAGCAATGAACCAACAAAATGTAAACGGCGACAGCTCAGGTTTTGATGTTCAGACAAGTAGTAGGGATAAAACTCGGAAAAACTCGCATATTTTTGACTCATTGCATTCTCTCAATCTGTTCGTTTGGACTTAACACCGCATTTTGTTGGATTATTTTATCTTGCTCATTTTCCAACCACTCAAGCGCCAAAGACCGTTGGCTAAAGATAGATATATTCCATTCTTTTTTCCTCGGTGTTGTGGTGGTTAATAGGTGGGTGGTAATTTCTGACCTACGCGTATAATTCACAACCGCCATAGCATGAATTTGTGGCAGATTGCCAATGACTAGTTGGGCTTGAAACTCATAGCTGTACTCATTGATTTTATTAATCAATAAAGAAAAGGGGGCGCTTAGATGACTAATTAGAAAATTATGATACTCGTTCACCATCGCTAGATTCATGACGATATTTTCATCGATCACGACTTCAGCAATATCATGCCTCAATACTATTATTTTCGCGAACTTAAGAACATGCAGTTCCATAATTTTTTTGCATCCGTTACAAAGAGACATAAATTAGCAACAAATCAATTACATTACCAATGTGATTTGTGCATAAAAAGCCACTTGTCACCTATCAATATGGCATAGAATAAGGGTTAAATCAGACATAGACAGCTAGTTATCTTTAAGAATCAGCGCCACAACCGGGTGTGCAAACTTGTTTTTCAGCAACTTGCCCCAACAATTGCAACAAGCAAATTTGATGAGACGAAGAATGAATACCAGCATAAACATCACCTTAGAAAATTTTCAGCAGGTTATAGTACAAGACTCACAAGAAAAACTTGTGATGATAGAATTTTGGGCTGAAGGCCATGCGCCCAGCCAAGAGATTGCTCCTGTCTTAGCTAACATCGCCAAAAGATATCCTGATAGCTTGTTACATGCGCGAGTCGATTGTCAGGCGCAACCAGAAATAGTTCAGCAATTTGGTGTACGTGGACTACCGACGGTTATTTTAGTTAAAGAAGGCCAACCTGTAGACGGCTTTGCTGGCCCACAAAATGAAGCACAAATCATTGATTTACTCAGTAAGCACTTGCCAAAAGCAGAAGACGAAATGCTTATGCAAGCCCATGAGTTAATTAGTGAAGGCAACTATCAGCAGGCTTATACACTAGCCAAACAAGCTTCAGACCTTGACAATAAGCGCGCTGATATCAAGCTCATTCTCGCTGACTGTCAAGTGGAGTTAGGTCAGGTCAGTCAAGCTAAAACCCTCTTAGCTACCATCGGCTTAGTTGATCAAGATGCCTTATATAAAAGTATTTTGGGCAAAATTGAATTGGCCGAGCAAGCGGCAGAGTCGCCGGAAATTATTGCCTTACAAGAGCAATTAGCTGCTGATCCCGATAATCTCGAGCTTAAGGTAAAACTCGCCGTACAACTGCATCAAGCTAATCAAGTAGAAGAGGCTTTAGCATTGGCACTAGCGGTACTTATCAAAGACTTGAACTTCGGCGATGCTAAAAAGCTTACCTTAGATATGATTAATGCCTTACCAGACGGCGACCCATTAAAATCAAAGTACCGTCGTAAAGTGTATAGCTTGTTGTACTAGAGTGGCCTAGAGCGCTTCAAGCCTACCTTGTTTAGGATTCGTTTGACCCGTCAGATTTAGGGAATTAAGCGGCTGAGTTATCAACAAATAGCAAAGCGGCGACATACTCTGCAATAGCCAGTGATGCAGTTAAGCCTGGTGACTCTATACCAAATAGATTCACCAAACCTTTTATTCCGTGGTCGGCATAATCTTGGATAACAAAGTCTTTTGCGGGTTCTCCTTGGCTGCTTAGTTTGGGCCGAATACCAGAGTATGCCGGTATCAAAGCTCCTTGTTTAATATCAGGCCAATAGCGAGTGATTTGTGCATAAAAAAGCTCAGCACCTTTTGGATCTACAGCATAATCAATATCGTCTATCCACTGGACATCCGGGCCAAATCGTCCTGAGCCAGCAAGATCCATGGTGTAATGTATGCCTAAACCCGCCTCCTCTGGCACAGGGTAGATTAAGCGACTGAATGGTGCTTTGCACTGTAAGGCATAATAGTTACCCTTCGCATAATGCAGTGGCGGAATGTTTGCTAAAGCTAAACCACTAAATTGCCGAGCGATATGTTGAGCGCTTAAACCTGCGCAATTTATGACGTACTTAGCCGTCAGTGTCATTGCCTGTTCACCACCTATATTCAAGCTCATTTCAGTGTTTTTATATTCGCCAGAAAGAATCGGCGAGTTAAAAGCGACCACGCCTCCGGCACTTTCTAAATCGCCCTGCAGGTTTAACATAAAACTGTGACTATCGATAATACCAGTAGAAGGAGAGTGCAAGGCCCCCAAAGCTCGTAATTGAGGTTCCATTGCAAGACTTTGTGATTGGCTTAATAAGATTAGATCATTAACGCCATTAGCCCTTGCTGTACTTTGAATATTTTTAAGTATGGATAACTGCTTTTCAGACGTGGCAACAATTAACTTACCACAACGACTATGGCTAATATTTTTATGCTCACAGTAGTCGTACAATAAAGATTTACCCATCACACAAAGACGTGCTTTTAGAGAAGAGTAGGGATAATAGATGCCCGCATGGATCACTTCACTATTGCGTGAACTTGTCTCAGAACCAATGACACTGTGACGTTCCACAACGATAGTCTCGAGACCTCTATTGGCGAGCTCACGCGCAATCGCTAAGCCCACAACCCCAGCTCCGATTACAATACATTCGACACTCTCGCTCACCTTTTATCTCCCAACAGTATTTAGGGTCAGAGCCTGCTCCTAGATACTTAAGCTCAGTTCAGCACTGCACCGACGATAGACGCTAGCAATAAAATGAAGGTGGGTAATATTGTTAAGCCAAAACCTGGACCACGTTTTTTGGGGTCTGCTAGATAGGTTTTTTGATACATAAACCGACCCACAATATAGACAGCGCCGATTATCGCAACGTATGCATTGGGCCAATATGCACTGGCAATGAGCAGGGCGGGTAAAAAGCCAACCAGCTGTTCAAGAGTATTCATCTGTATGCGAAAGGCGCGGTCAAACATTTCATGGCCAGATGTGGCCGGCGCAACCACACCATATTTTCCTCTGGCTCGACCCACCATAATGCCAAAGTAAAAATACTGAAGAATGGCGAGGGCAGCAACAATGTGTACGTAGTTCATAAACGTCCTTTAGCTCAGTTTAATTGTTTAAATTTCAAGATGCATGTTGATACAAATCTTACCCATAAAACGCTCATCATGATATTGGTATTAGCCAGGATGCAGAAACATTGGCTATTTTAATATCGACTTTCTTATGTACAAAAAAACGACTAACAAAAATAAACCCCAAGAAAACATAGTTTTCTTGGGGTTTAAGAAATCAAGCAAATGAAGTCACTAATCAACATTAAACCAAATCAAAACGGTCCAAGTTCATTACCTTATCCCACGCTTTTACAAAGTCGGTAACAAAGCGCTCTTTGGCATCACTGGCTGCATAGACCTCGGCTAAGGCGCGCAAATGTGAGTTAGAGCCGAAGATGAGATCGACACGAGTGGCTGACCAGCGAACTATGCCAGTTTTACGGTCTGTTCCCACAAACTCGTCTTCCTCTGTCGATACAGGACTCCATTTTGTTGCCATATCTAAAAGATTAATGAAAAAGTCATTCGATAAGGCATCAACTTGTTGAGTAAATACACCATTAGTTGACTGGTCCACATTGGTATTTAATACCCGTAAGCCACCTATCAATACTGTCATTTCTGGAGCGCTTAAGGTTAATAGCTGCGCTCTATCCACCAGCAGTTTTTCGGCCGCAACGCTATATTTGGTGGGTGAATAATTGCGAAAGCCATCTACCTTGGGCTCTAACACCTCAAAAGCTTCAATATCGGTCTGCTTTTGCGTGGTATCAGCACGTCCAGGCGTAAAAGGCACTAGCACTTTAATCCCCGCGTTCTGCGCTGCTACCTCAACACCGGTACAGCCTGCCAATACAATAATATCGGCCAATGAAACACGTTTAGCAGATGTTTGTTCTGCATTAAATTTAGCTTGAATGCTTTCAAGTACTTGTAGCACCTTAGCGAGCTGGTCGGGTTGATTAACTGCCCAGTCTTTTTGTGGAGCTAAACGAATGCGAGCTCCGTTGGCGCCGCCACGCATGTCTGAGCCGCGATAAGTTGACGCGGATGCCCAAGCAGTTGAGACAAGTTGCGATACACTTAAGTCTGAGTCGAGAATGCTGGCTTTAAGCACCTGAATATCCTGTTGGTCAATTAATGGATGCTCAACAGTTGGGATAGGATCTTGCCAAATAAGCTCCTCTTCTGGGACTTCAGGACCTAAATAACGACTTATTGGCCCCATATCACGGTGGGTTAATTTGTACCACGCACGAGCAAACACATCGGCAAACTGTTGCGGATTTTCATAAAAACGTCGCGATATTTTTTCATAGGCAGGATCGACACGTAAGGATAAATCAGTGGTTAACATAGTGGGTACTTTGCGTTTTGAAGCATCAAAAGCATCAGGAATTTGTCCTGCCCCGGCACCATTTTTAGGCTGCCACTGATGGGCTCCAGCTGGACTTTTTGTCAGTTCCCATTCATAAGCAAACAGATTTTCAAAATAGTAATTGCTCCACTGGGTAGGAGTTTGCGTCCATGTTACTTCTAAACCACTACCAATCTGATCGCCGGCTATACCTGTGCCATGACGGCTTTCCCACCCAAACCCCTGCAGAGCCAGCCCAGCTGCTTCTGGCGCGACGCCAACTAAAGCCGCATCACCGGCTCCGTGAGTTTTACCAAAAGTATGACCTCCCGCAATCAGCGCGACAGTTTCTTCATCATTCATTGCCATACGCGCAAATGTTTCACGAATGTCTTTGGCAGCAGCCAAAGGATCAGGATTGCCTTCAGGCCCTTCGGGATTAACATAAATAAGTCCCATTTGCACAGCAGCCAAGGGGTCTTCGAGCTCACGTTCCCCGGAATAGCGTTTATCACCATCAAGCCATGTAGTTTCGCTGCCCCAATAGACATCCTGTTCTGGCTCCCAAGTATCGGCTCGGCCACCGGCAAATCCGAAGGTTTTAAAACCCATAGATTCAAGTGCGACATTACCGGTGAGGATCATCAAGTCAGCCCATGAAATTTTACTTCCGTACTTTTGTTTGATTGGCCAAAGTAAACGTCGGGCCTTGTCTAAATTAACATTATCAGGCCAGCTATTTAGAGGTGCAAAGCGTTGTTGTCCGCGTCCCGCTCCTCCGCGCCCATCGCCTGTGCGGTAAGTCCCGGCGCTATGCCAAGCCATGCGAATAAAAAATGGGCCGTAGTGGCCAAAATCGGCAGGCCACCAGTCTTGGGAATCTGTCATCAAGGCATGTAGATCTTTTTTTAGAGCTTGAAAATCCAGTTGATTAAAAGCGTCTGCATAGTCAAATTTCTCACCCATAGGATTTGACTTAGCCGAATGTTGGTGCAAAACATCTAATCGCAACTGATTAGGCCACCAATCCTTATTTGTGCTGCCACCTACTGCGGCATGATTAAAGGGGCACTTACCTTCATTAGACATAACTTATACTCCTGTAGAATTGCCATTGGGCAAATATGTAGTGACTAGTTATAGACCCTTTACCACTGTCTAGCTAATGAAGTTTGGCGATGTCTTTAATTAATAAAAACAATCATTAGTTAAATTTTTAATCAGTTTTAGTGTAAATACGGATCATAAGGGTAGATACTCGTTTTTGATTAACTTGAAAATATTACATTGAGGTAGGTAATTTTTACTTTACTGAACGGACTCATTCATTGCTGTCTGAGTGAACGCCCTATTTACAATGACTTTCAGTAACTGGTCTATAATTTGCTGCAGTTATTAATGAAAAGAGAGTCAACACAACGGACCTTGGAGAATAATTATGTATGCAGGTTTACGCGATATTAAACGATTTACCATTGCCGCAACGGATGGTGATATTGGTATCAACAAAGATTTTCTATTTGACGACCGCGCTTGGACGGTGAGGTATATGTATGTCGACACGCATAAATGGTTACCGCTCGGAGAAAAGGTACTGATTTCCCCTATTTCATTACGCCACATCGATATGGAAGAAGAAAAAATTGAGGTGAATTTAACTAAAAAGAAGGTTAAAGAGAGCCCCTCAATTGACGAACATCAAACCGTGTCACGTGCCTATGAAGAGTTATATTATAAATACTTTGGTTACGGCTATTACTGGACTGGACCCGGTGCTTGGGGTGAATACGCTCATCCCACTGCCCTTTCGCAAATTAATCCAACAATAGCGATAGAAGAGTTAGAAAAAACCGATCTAACCGATAAGCCAAAAAGTAATCATTTAAGATCTATTGATGAGTTACAAGGCTACACAATCAAGGCAAGTGACGGATCTTTTGGTCAAATTCACGACGTAATTTTAGATACAGAAAACTGGGAAATTCCTTTGATAGTGGTTGATACACACCAGATTCTGCCCGGTGGTAAAAAGGTACTTATTGCCCCTAAACACATCGACGCAATTAACTGGTTGGAGCAAAATATCAGCAGCCATTTAAGTGAGGATGATATTAAACATTGTCCTGAGTATGACCCGGTATTGCTGAATGACAGCGCCTACCAAGCAAAGGTCAAAACCAAGTTACTGGCGTTATAGGTAAAAATGCAGCGATGAGAGCCCTTGGGTACTTGTTGCTGTTTTTATTCAATCAAAAAACGCACTTCTAAGGGCGTGAGCTAGATGATTTAAGCGGCCCAAAATACATTGCCAGCATGAAGGTATTGCTTAGCAGTCCAGAATATTGTTCAGAGGGACAATGTCTGTTCGTTTAGATCAATAGCATAATCGTGAACAAAATAATCACCTTTCACACAAGCGATAACTATCTTTTTGGAAGGGGGCTTTTGGGTTTTACTGCAGGTAACACGCTGTACTTGCATGCCATATTTAGCTGTGTAATCTTCGACTATTTTATCAATTCGTAATTTCTCTGACTTGCTAGCGGCTGAATAAAGCTTGTCGAACAAGTTTACCCAGTCTTCTATCCCCGATTCAGCTGCCATCGCTAACCAGCCCATACCAATCAAAGTAGACTGCTCAACATGTTGGCCTTTAAAAAACAGAAATGCTAAAACATATTGGGAGTCTTTATATCCCCATGCAGCAAGTTCGCTCAACTTTTCAAAAGCTTCTTGGTATTTACCCTGTTCAAATAACTTCAATCCCGCACGCTCTTGCATCAAAGTAAAGTTAGGATCTAGTGATACGTTTGCCACTGAATTGAAAGAACTGATTAACAAGCTCCCAAATATTACTTTTTTAAACATATAGCATCCTTGCAACACACATTGAAGTAAATTAGTTCTACTATAAAGCAAATGGAAAATGATTAAAGCCAACAAGCAGGCAAAACGTACTCTTTTTCACCCCTGTCCTGGTGCGTAAGGGAATGTCAATGACTGGTAATATTCCAAACTATGCTTTGGCTGCTCGAATCCCTTAGGGATCGGTAATTTTGAGTAAGTTTGGAAATATAAGATACAAGCATCTCGCCACCACTTGGCCTCCTTTACTTGAATTGCCAAAGCCATACGTACTTGATTAAATTGGTTGGGCTCAATTTTGTTTTTCAGCGCCAGCCATTGGTTTTGCATAGCCTCAACTGCAGCCGCCCCGGAGTAATAATGTTCCACTAGCTCCAACCACAAGGTTTTACCTGAACGCATCTTGTAGTCCCACGGCAGATGATGAAACCATAATAGTAAATTATCAGGTGTCTTTTGCGGATCATTAAAAATAGCTTGCCAGTAAGGGGCATATTGCGACACCGCATTGGTGCCCTTAGAGGTACGGTCTAGACCAATGCCATTCTCGTCGGCGCGGTGATAATAGGTAGGGTTCCAGTCTGCTCGGCCTAAGTTGTCAACCCATGGTCCTGGGCCATAGTGATGACCGGTATCCATTAAATGATGCAAGCCTAGTGGGGTCATGTAATTCACGATATTTTCTCGCGACCGCATCATAAGTGCCACAATTTTCTCACTGGCTTTAGCGTCGTGAGTTAAGGTCATGGCCACCCATTCTTGAGCAATTTGCTCAGCACCTAAGTTATGATCCCAAGCTAAGCGACCTAATACGTACCAGTTGGCTTGGCCAAAGATATGACCTGTCCAGTTGCGGTCAGTACCAATATTGGCAACACCTGCCATAACTGTCAGTGGGGCTTTAGACAAACTACCATCAATGACTTTGGCGACTGTTGACCCCTTATCCTGGGTGTGAGTATCAGCATCGAGGACTTCTTTATACATCGTGCCTAAATAGGCAAGATGAGTACTAAAACCTAAGTATTCTTGGGTAACTTGAAATTCCATCGCCAAAGAGGTTTTTGGCATAGCACCAAAGAGTGGACTAAAAGGCTCCCGCGGTTGAAAATCAATAGGGCCGTTTTTCACTTGCACACTCACATTACTATCAAACTTGCCATCAAGCGGCACAAATTCGCTATAGGCCTGCAATGAGCGTTCATACTCTGAATCGTGGGCATACACAAAAGCGCGCCATAGGACATTGCCACCATAGGGTTTTAAAGCCTTGGCTAGCATATTTGCACCTAGGTCGTGAGTGCGGCCATAATCACCTGGTCCTGGCTGTCCTTCGGAATTGGCCTTAACTAAAAAGCCACCAAAATCAGGGATAAGTTGATAAATCTCCGCGGCCTTATTTTGCCACCACAGCTGTACATCAGGGTCGAGGGGGTCAGAGGTAGGTAAACCATCAAGTTGTTGGGGTGAACTAAACTTAATCGATAGATACACTTTGATGCCGTAGGGGCGGAAGATATCAGCCAGGGCTTGCACCTTGTGCAAATAGGCCGGACTTAAAATTAGTGCATTAGAGTTGACGTTAATAGGTACAACACCATTGATGCCAATAGACGCATTTGCGCGGGCGTAGTCGTAATAACGTTGCTCTTTATAATCCGGTAGTTTGTGCCAATCAAAGATCGATTCGCCAGCAAAACCCCGCTCAGTATGGCGGTCGAGATCATCCCAGTGATTGAGCATGCGCAATTGAATTTTTGGGCTTTGCTCAACGTCGAGCTTAGCCAGTGACTGTTCGGTTTGCATAAGCCTTAGCAAATGAAAGGTGCCATATAACAAACCCACAGGATTTTCTGCTGAAATACGGATAAGGCCTTGCTGGGTTTTAATCGCAAAACCTTCGTTAAGCGGATCGACTTTTAATGTTGGCGTCAGGGCGATCACTAAACTGGCTTGGCTTCGCTTAGCGGTAAAACGCACTTCTGTGCCCAATAAAGCTGGTAAGGCCAGTTGCAACTCTTGCTGAATCACTTTACCGGTACCACTGCTGGTATCAAGATAAACAGTACTCAGATGTTTAGTGTAGTTTGCTCGCAACTGAACGTTGTCTACTAGCTCATATTTAAGCCACAAGCGATAACCATCTTCACCTTGAAAATCTGCCAAGTTAGCCTGAGCCTGTTGCATAAACAGACTAATTATCACAGCAAAGACACCACTTCGAAAAAAACTAAAGCTTTGTTTCATCACACTTTCCCATAATTCACCGCGCTCTATTAACGCTTAACAATTATTTTCATTTAATCAAGCAGCTTAACCTGTCGTGCCAATGTGTAACATTACCCAATTTATTATTCACTAAGTGAAATTGCCCATTCACCCCAAGACTATATGGACCTTTCTCTAAGTGAGTGATGCATAATTTTGCTAAGCCCAAGGGGAAATAACCGATGCTCAAATGAAGATTAAGTCAATCGAAGACAACATGGCTCTGTTATTAGGCAGGACGGAGGCTTACCAATTTAATCCTCAAAAGAGGGGTGTGAAATTTTTCAATCTTTCTTTAATCTAAGAAATATGAGTACACTGTGACCATAAATTCGTTTCATCAACAGGTTTTCTCTCTTGGCCCATACATTACTCACTGCTTTTGCACTGGTTTTAATTGTTGAGGGATTAGGTCCCATGTTGTTTCCCAACAAGTGGCAACAGTTTATTCAACAACTATCACAGCAGCCCTCAAACCAATTACGCACTATGGGTGGGGCACTGGTAACCATAGGTGTAGTTTGCCTATATTACCTTCTTGGCTGATTTGTTATTTTTACGTCTAATTCCCTCGATTTTGCTATTTAGATACTGCTTGTTTTTTGTTAGAATCCCCGCCTAATTTTTCTGACTCCCTACTATCCATGGCTAAAAATGTTGTTGTACTCGGCACCCAATGGGGTGATGAGGGTAAAGGTAAGGTTGTTGATTTACTCACCGATCAAGCAAGCTATGTAGTTCGTTATCAAGGCGGACACAATGCGGGCCACACCTTAGTAATTGACGGTGAAAAAACCGTATTACATCTAATTCCATCTGGTATTTTGCGTGAAAACGTTACCTGCGTTATTGGTAATGGCGTGGTTTTGAGCCCAGAAGCCTTATTAAAAGAAACCGCAATGCTAGAAGCTAAGGGCGTTCCGGTTAAAGAACGTTTACGTATCAGTGAAGCTTGCCCATTGATTTTGCCTTATCACGTAGAGCTCGACTTAGCCCGTGAAAAAGCCCGTGGTAACAAGCCTATCGGCACCACAGGTCGCGGTATCGGCCCAGCATACGAAGATAAAGTATCTCGTCGTGGTTTACGTGTTGGCGATTTGTTCAATGCAAAAGACTTTGCCGTCAAACTCAAAGACATTCTTGAGTACCATAACTTTGTACTGACCAACTATTACAAAGTTGAAGCGGTCAGTTATGAGAAAGTCTTAGCCAACGCCCTAGCAGTAGCCGATATATTAAAAGCTATGGTGGTTGATGTTACGGATATACTTGACCAAGCGCGTTTACGCGGTGATTGCATTATGTTTGAAGGTGCCCAAGGCACATTATTAGACATCGATCACGGTACTTATCCGTACGTAACATCGTCAAATACGACAGTTGGTGGCGTGGCCACTGGTGCTGGTTTTGGTCCTCTGCATCTGGATTATGTGCTAGGCATAGTTAAAGCTTATACCACCCGTGTAGGCTCAGGCCCTTTCCCTACCGAACTAGATTGCGAAGTCGGCGAACATTTAGGTGTAAAAGGCCACGAGTTTGGCGCCACTACTGGCCGCAAACGTCGCACTGGTTGGTTTGATGCGGTTGCAATGAAACGCGCCGTGCAAATTAACTCGATTACTGGTTTCTGTTTGACCAAGTTAGACGTATTAGACGGCCTAGAAACGCTAAAAATCTGTATTGCCTATAAACAGGCAGATGGCACAGTTAAAGACGTACCGCCCATGGCTGCCGATGGTTATGATCTCATCACGCCCATCTATGAAGAAATGCCAGGCTGGAGTGAAAACTCTTTCGGCGTAACAGATTATGACAAGTTACCGCAAGCGGCTAAAAACTATGTCAAACGCTTAGAAGAAATCACTGGCATCCCGATTGATATCATTTCAACCGGCCCTGATCGCAAAGAAACAATCATATTGCGTCACCCCTTTGATGCCTAAATATCGCAGTTGTTAAATATTAAAAAAGCCAATCATTAGATTGGCTTTTTTGTTTGGTAAAAGATCCAGCTAAACATTATCTAATCTTCGTTGCCCGGTGCACGCAGTCTCTTTGTAGCCCAGCCTTCGGTGGCGATTCAGCTTTTAGGCTTTTAATATTTACCATGGGTGTCTCAATAAGATAGGCCTTTTGTAGGAGGTGCTTCAG
>NZ_JBDYKM010000006.1:0-190196 GCF_040012495.1 Paraglaciecola sp. 25GB23A | reverse complement strand
AGTATCAATAAGACTGATTTGGCTTTGACGTGATTGCGGCATGACAGACCATCCGTGGTTGTTTGAACCTTTAAAGCGTAGTTCAAATCTGTCTTTTTGCCAGTTTATGATGGGTGTCTCGATAGCAGTTGTTTTGTTGGGTAAGTTATTTAGAGTTACTTTCTTCTTCCCTGTGAAACAGAAACTATGATGTTGTGACTTTCGCCTAATTGCTGCTCCAATGATGTATCTAATCAAATGGCTATGTTTTGTGAACCAATGATTGATAGAAATATACTGTCTATAAGTTTGCGTTGATTGAATATTGTTTAAGTGCCAATTCTATTTGAAAAACATGTTCGTCTATTTCATTAAAGTGGCGTAAAGCATCGGCGAGCTGATAAACGTAATCGCGATTTGACCCACTAGGGCCCGATGAGTTGAAAATTTGCTTAGTGATATCTTTGATATTTGCTTCTCCCAGATATGCTGCGTTATCTGGGCTGGCAATGTAAACTAAACCTTTCACTATCCGCTTGTCTGGAAAATGAATATCAACCTGATGGCGAAGGTAACCGTTTTTCTCTCTGTGGTCCAAATGATCAAAGATCTCACGCTCTACCTTGAAGGCTTTGCCAAAACATCTGGCATTATCGATGTCTACAAGTGTAAGCACCCTGCCTGGACTTGCTATAGAGCCTCGGTGATCATGACTTCCCTGCCAAAAGCGACGCTCATAACCGAGAATATGTGCACTTTCACATTCAATGTAATCAAAATCCACCTTGTAAATAAGCGAGCCATAGCCGAACACCCAAATCTCGTCGTAGTCAGCTAAGTTTTGCCTTTGCTTATTTATTGCTTGAGTATCAAACACCATGCTTATTATGCTCTCCTCGGCCTATGTGATGGATTACGTTAGCACTAACAAAGAGCTTTAGCTTACTTTCAATATTAATATTCTGTCATGATTGTTGTCGATACTAAAAAGGCAGCCGGAGTGTTTATAAAAAGGGTGAAAGATCAAAGCTGTGGCTGATGCCTTATCGTTTTAGACATCCAGAAAGAAAAAAGAAGGCTGAATTAGACTGGTCTTCCCGTGTATCAAAATAGGAACATTAAAAGTGAAAGGTCAATCCCTAATTTATTAGTAATTCTAATATTTGTTTTGAGCTCAAAAATAAGGATTGTCTATTTTGGTACATTTTCTCATCTTAGGTTTAGGCACACTCGGGTAAAGGTGAGTGCAACAGCAAAGATAAATAAAGTCCTGCTACCATTTCTTCTTCTGAGCAAACAATTCGTCAAGCTCGTTGCGTTCTGACTCTTGTTTCTTTTTCACATCTTTACTGTTGGCATTACGCAAGTTGTCTTGAATGTTGCGTAATTGCTCTTCTAATTGGGCTTGCCGTGTAATGGTGTAATCGTCTTGAGTAGGTTGCGCTGCTAAGGCGCCTATGGCTTTTTCTAAACACTGTCTGGCAGAGCCCATTTGATTATTTTTAAGAGCCACATCACCACGTCGAATTAAGGTATCTACATTAGCTCTTAACTGTAAACGCTCTAATAGTTTGTCCTCTTGCACAAATACTCGGCTATCTACCTTACCTCGTTTAAATTCTGAGCGTAAAACAGCGCGCATATTTTTGATACCACGGATAAATTGAATCACTTGTTTATCATTTTGCGGCAGTTGAAAGGAATCTTCGGAAGGCGGAGCTTGCTCCAAATTCAGGGCTTTTATAGTGGCTTCGTAGGTTTGAATACGGTCTTTGATACCGTTGGCCGTTGGCTGCAAGAGATTGACCATCTTGAGACTAAACAGCGCTCTGCGTTGCAAAATGAATAATAGACGTTGTGACACAGGAATGTTCTGCGCCGCCATTAAAGTTGCTTCAGTATCATCCACGATGGATTTATGTTTAGCTAATTCATTGCGTCGTTCTAATTCTGCTTTATTGCGATGTTGTTGGACTGCATTCACAATGACGGCGATCAAAACCAAGGCAATAATTAAAACAACTATTATGGGAAACACGTATTTATTCTCATCAAGACTCTTTGCTAAATAGGTTTATTATTAGGTTATCGTTGCAAAGCTACGGTAACTTTAACGTAAATACACTGCCGCCCAACGAACCCCCATTTTTAAGGCCAATATTGCCCTGTTTTTCATTATTAGTGTGGGCTTGTGCGATCAATCGAGCAAAGAATAAACCTAAGCCTGTTCTGCCCTGACTAATATCAAAATGTTGCATATTGATATCAATGGCAGCCAACATTGATTCAGGGTAACCAGGCCCATCATCTTCTAGGGTGAATACTAAATAATCATTTTCAGTGTAAACACTAAGTAGAATGTTGAGTTTAGTGTAACGCATGGCATTAATTAACATGTCATTGAGCAAGATACAGATTAAATCGGCATCAAGGAACCACGCTAGATTTTCAGTTTGCTTAATTTTCAAATTAATCTTTTTATGCTGTAGATAGTTTTCATTGCTTGCGAGTATTTCATCCACAATATCTTCAACAAAGTGTTGGTCAATATTTACTGGCAAACTGTTTAGTCCTGCTCGGTATAAAGACAGGAGTTGCACTAAACCTGTATTTAATCGTGACGCTTCATAGTGCGCAGAGGCAAGATGATGTCGCGTAGTTTGGTTTTTAGTATCAATTGAGGCCGTTAAGTTTTCAATTGATTGCATCAGTAAACACAATGAATTTTTCATATCATGAACTGCTGATGCCAATACTGTCGCAAAGTCTATGCTGTTATCAATATTTTTCATGGGCATAATCAATTAATATTAAAATCTTTGAATACACTAGCATATAACTGGAGTATTCTTTATGTAACAATAATTTATATCATCTTTTAACATGAAAAGCGTTTAACGTTACGCTATTTTTTAGTTTCGAAATAAAATAGTTAAGAATAAATGCACTGATTTGTTAGAATCTGATGGAATTCAATTTGTCGTCGTAACATAACCTTTAATTATAAAGATCGCTCGTAGGTCAACTTCAAGGCTTCACCATGAAATTACAGCAACTTCGTTACATCGTTGAGGTGTTAAATAATAACCTCAATGTTTCCGCAACCGCAGAAAGCTTATATACCTCACAGCCAGGTATTAGTAAGCAAGTGAGAATGTTGGAGGACGAACTTGGTGTACAGATTTTTGGCCGTAGTGGTAAACATCTGACTCATGTCACGGATGCCGGCCAAGATGTAATCAACATCTCTCGAGAAATATTAGCCAAAGTTGAAAGTATTAAAGCCGTATCACGTGAGCATACTTTACCTGATCAAGGTAAGTTAAATATTGCGACTACTCATACACAAGCACGCTATGCTTTGCCCGATGTGATCAAAGGCTTTATGAACAAATACAGTAAAGTTTCATTGCATATGCATCAAGGTACGCCTTCGCAAATTAGTGATTTAGCCGCAAAAGGCGAAGCTGATTTCGCCATAGCGACCGAAGCTTTACATTTATACAACGATTTGGTGATGTTGCCTTGTTACCATTGGAATCGCAGTATTATCGTTAACCGCGATCACCCGCTAGCCAAAAAGACCTCAATTGAAATTGAAGACATTGCCAAATATCCTTTGGTGACCTATGTATTTGGTTTTACTGGACGATCAGAATTGGACCATGCTTTTAGTAAAGCCGGCCTTGAACCTAAGATAGTCTTTACAGCCACTGATGCAGATGTGATTAAAACGTACGTGCGTTTGGGCGTGGGCATTGGTGTTATTGCATCGATGGCAGTTGATGAAAAGTTAGACTCTGATCTGGTTAAAATTGATGCTAGTCACTTGTTTGAATACAGCACAACTAAGATTGGTTTCAGAAAAGGCTCGTTTTTACGCAGTTACATGTACGATTTTATCGAACGCTTTGCACCACATTTAACCAAAACAGTGGTTGAAAAAGCCATGATGCTGAAAAATAATGAAGAAGTAGAGAAAATGTTTAAAGGCTTAACTTTACCGGTGAAGTGAGAATAGTTTCGAGCCGCGAGCGTTGAGTTGCGAACAGCGAGTGAATAGCTAAAAGCTCAATATATAAAACGGCGTCATTGTTTAAATGACGCCGTTTTTCGTTGACACTATAAATTAAACTTTAAATACTTTGTGTTGCTCGTTGCTGCTTTTATCAGCACTCAATAATATTAACCGCTAAACCACCGCGCGCCGTTTCTTTATATTTTGACTTCATATCGTTACCAGTATCCCACATGGTTTTTATCACTTTATCGAGCGATACCTTGTGGGTACCACTGCCTCTGAGCGCTAAGCGGGATGCATTAATGGCTTTAATCGCTCCCATGGCATTTCTTTCAATACAAGGTACTTGTACAAGTCCGCCAACGGGATCGCAAGTTAAACCTAAGTTATGTTCCATGCCTATCTCTGCCGCATTTTCAACCGCCTCGACAGAGCCACCAAGTATTTCAGTTAAGGCGCCTGCTGCCATTGAGCAGGCAACGCCTACTTCGCCTTGACAACCGACTTCGGCTCCAGAGATAGATGCATTTTTCTTATAAAGGATGCCGATAGCCGCCGCGGTTAATAAATAACGACTAACAATTTCTTGATCAACAGGCCTAACAAACTTATTAAAATAGCACAGTACCGCTGGAATAATGCCAGCAGCGCCATTAGTGGGTGCAGTGACGACTCTGCCACCTGCAGCGTTTTCTTCATTTACAGCGAGTGCAAACAAGTTAACCCAGTCCATCGCAACCATAGGGTCGGCGGTTTGTTCACTTTGCAGGCGTCGATAAAGCGCGGGTGCGCGGCGTGTTACTTTTAAACCGCCAGGTAAAATGCCTTCACTGTTAATACCAACTTGCACACATTCGTACATCACTTGCCAAATATGCCATAGCTTTTTAATTACGTCGGCTTTAGGTTGAAAGACTTGTTCATTTTTCATCATTAAAGAGCTGATGGTGAAACCTTGTTCTTTGCATATCGAGAGAAGTTGGGCTGCACTGGAAAAATCGAAGGGTACTTTCTGCTCTTCATGCAGTAATACCGCGACTTTTTGCTCAGCAAAATCTTGTTCACGGATAATAAATCCGCCACCAATAGAAAAATAAGTCTGTGAAAATAACGGTAGCTTGCCCTGCATAGCATGCAGAGTCATGCCATTGGCATGTAACTTGAGGCTTTTACGACGATGAAAAATGATGGCATCGTCGTGAGGAAAACGAATGTTTTTTGTTCCTGCTAGACTCAGGGTTTGGCTACTTTGAATTTGAGCAAGGTAGCCTTCTACCAAGCTACTATCGATAGTTTCTGGGGCATGACCTAACAAACCTAAAATAACCGCCTTACCGGTGCCGTGTCCTTTACCCGTTTGACCCAGTGAGCCAAATAATTCAGTTTTAACTTCTGTCGTTTGCTCAAATAACCCCGCTTCTTGCAACTCGTCACAAAAAGCTTTTGCTGCGCGCATCGGACCAACAGTATGAGAACTTGAGGGGCCTATGCCAATACTAAACATATCAAAAACACTGATCATAAAATTTCTTCATCATATCTAATAAGCTAATTGTGGACGGAATAGAGCCAATCGACAATAACTGAGTCGTTTACAAGAGCATAACAAATAGTAGTCAAGCGTAAAGATTTGTTGCAAGTGGTGTTAGATATAAAAGTGATTGGTTAAATTGCGCACAAATGCCGCTGTGGCGCCCCAGATGTTTTTATCTTGCCAAGGAATAAAGTAGATAGGGTATTGTTCATTTTTGCGTTTTACCCAATGAATCAGATGGTTATTTTGGTCGAGTAAATAATTTAAGGGCACTTCAAAGGTGTGTGCTACTTCATTGTCATCCAGCAGCAAATTAACAGGAGATTGAATAAAACCAATGTAGGGTACGACTTCAAAACGACTAACTGTGCGGTAGCGCGGTAAACGACCAATGATTTCAACCTGACTAGGTTCCACCCCTATTTCTTCATGAGTTTCTCGAAGCGCAGTATGGATAAGATCATTATCTGTAAGTTCTTGTTTACCGCCCGGAAAACTGATCTGGCCACCATGATGTTTTAAATGGGCAGCCCTCACAGTAAATAGGACTTTTAGGCAATCCGGATATTCTATGATGGGTATTAAAACTGCGGCGGGACGACCTAGCTCTCGCAATGGAAAATCGTGTTCAGGTATTATTTGTCTAATATGGTGAAATTGATTTAGAAACTGCAGTTTATTCATTACAAATTGGCTCAGGTCTTATGGGATGACTTTACGCTAAGCTTGCGAGTAAAGGCAATATTTTTGCTACTTTATCCAGACTTTCTTGATATTCTTCTAAGGGTTGGGAGTCAACAACAATTCCACCTCCAGCCCAGCAATAGATTTTTCCCTGTTCACACAACAAGGTGCGGATACAGATATTGGTATCCATGTCTTGACGAAGACCAAAATAACCTATGCTGCCACAGTAAATATTACGTTGGTGAGGCTCTAATTCATCAATGATTTGCATAGCACGTATTTTAGGCGCACCGGTAATAGAACCACCAGGAAAAGCCCCTTGAAAAAGGGCATAGACTGAACTGTTTTCGGCTAACTCGCCAGTGATTGTACTGACTAAATGATGAACAGCTGGAAAGCTTTCAATTTGGAACAAACTTGGCACTTTAACTGAGTGAGGTTTGCAATGTTTACTCAAATCATTACGCAACAAATCAACAATCATTAAGTTTTCTGCTCGGTCTTTTTCGGCTGATAAGAGTTGCTCAATGGCCTGTTGATCAGTAGCAGGGTCTTCTGAGCGTGGACGTGTACCTTTAATGGGTTTTGTTTCAACATGGCCATTGTTTACAGCTAAAAAGCGCTCTGGTGAAATGCTCAAAATGCAGCATTCAGGTAAACGAATAAACGCCGAAAATGGGGCATTGTTGGCTTCTGAGAGTACTTGGTATGCTTGCCATTCGTCTCCCTCATAGGCGGTACTGAAACGTTGAGCGAAATTAATTTGATAACAGTCTCCGGCATGCAAATAATTATCAACCTGCTGGAGTTTGGCTTGATATTGCGCTGAAGTCATGTTCGCATGCCACGGGCTTAAAAGTTTAAAGTGGCTACTTGGTTTTGCGGTTTTAATTAAATTTTCTACAAACTGCGCACTAGGATGAGGATGATTATTGGCAGCACACAAGTAAAACAGCCCTTTTTTTCTATCTTTAATGAGGCTCCAACTATAGATACCTACTGCCATATCCGGGGCGCTATAATCCGTTTTTCGATTTGCTGGCAGACTTTCAAAGCAGTGGCTTAAGTCATAACCAAAATAACCTAAGGCACCGACTAAAAATGGCAGTTCATTATGCTCGTTTTTTACCACCTGTAGGGTACGGAAATAGTGTTGTTGCAGCTCTTCTATTAAGCTTAAAGGGTTAGCATCGTTAACGTAGGGCTCAGCACTATCTTGGCAAACTGTATTTATTTTATCTTTACTGGTAATTGTGGCGATGGGCTTAGCCACCATAATGTCAAAACGTGCATCTACATGTTGGCTGTTGGCTGAGTCTAACAACATGGCCCAAGACTGATGTGAAAAGGAGGCAAACAGCTCACTAAGTTTGACAGAAGACGGAATAGTCAGTGGAGTGATCGTTAAATGAGGCACGTGCTTTTGAGACATGGATTATTTCAATTACCTGAATAATAATTAATCAACACAGTTACTTAGCTTAAATTTACCTGCTCAGTTTGTATTTTTGTGTTGATTTAACGTGGAGCTAATTTTCCGCAAAGGGTATCATATTGTAAATCACTGAACGACATCTGTTGTTCAATTAACTTTGGCAAATTAAGAGGCAACTATGGCAGTTATCCGTCAGCAAGACTTTATCGAGAGTATTGAAGATTCATTGCAATATATTTCCTATTACCATCCACTTGATTACATCAAAGCAGTAGAAAAAGCTTACAACAAAGAGCAAAGCCAAGCAGCAAAAGATGCCATGGCACAAATACTTATCAATTCGCGGATGTCAGCCGAAGGTAAACGTCCTTTATGCCAAGATACCGGTATAGTCACCTGTTTTGTCAAAGTGGGTATGGCAGTGCAGTGGGATCGTACGGATATGACAGTACAAGAAATGGTAGATGAAGGAACACGTCGCGCTTACTTGAATCCCGATAATCCTCTGCGAGCGTCGATTGTTAGTGATCCTGCGGGGAAACGAATTAATACCAAAGACAATACTCCTGCTGTTGTGCATATTGATTTAGTGCCTGGGTCGCATATCGAAGTGATGATTGCTGCTAAAGGCGGTGGTTCAGAAAACAAGTCTAAGATGGTGATGCTCAACCCCAGCGATGATATCGCAGAGTGGGTAGTAAAAACCTTACCAACGATGGGCGCTGGTTGGTGTCCGCCAGGTATGTTAGGTATAGGCATTGGTGGTACGGCTGAAAAAGCGGGCGTCTTGGCCAAAGAAAGTTTGATGGATCCTGTGGATATTCAAGAGTTAATGGAGCGTGGTGCACAAACCACTGAAGAAAAATTACGTTTAGATATCTTTAAGAAAGTGAATGACTTAGGTATAGGTGCTCAGGGGCTAGGAGGTTTAACCACTGTTGTTGACGTAAAAATTAAGTCTATGCCAACTCATGCGGCTTCTAAACCCGTGGTGATGATCCCCAATTGTGCAGCAACGCGCCATGTACACTTTCATTTAGATGGCTCGGGCCCTGCATCATTTGAACCGCCTAAGTTAGAAGATTGGCCAAAAGTGACTTGGGAAGTGAGTAAAGAAACTCGCAGGGTGAATTTGGATACCGTGACCAAAGAAGACATTAAACAATGGAAAGTGGGTGAAACCGTATTACTTTCCGGCAAGATGTTAACTGGCCGTGATGCAGCACATAAACGCATTCAAACCATGCTAGACAACGGTGAAGGTTTACCTGAAGGCGTTGATTTAACCAACCGCTTTATTTATTACGTGGGACCAGTTGATGCCGTAGGCACCGAAGTAGTGGGTCCTGCTGGCCCCACTACGGCCACTCGTATGGATAAGTGGACCGATATGATGTTGGAGAAAACCGGTTTAATTGGCATGATCGGCAAAGCTGAACGAGGTCCTGCAACCGTAAAAAGCATCGCTAAACATCAAGCTGTGTATTTGATGGCAGTGGGTGGCGCCGCTTATTTAGTCTCCAAAGCGATTAAAAAATCTCGCGTCGTGGCTTTTGCTGATTTGGGCATGGAAGCCATTTATGAATTTGACGTAGAAGATATGCCGGTCACCGTTGCAGTCGATAGCACCGGGGCAAACGCCCATGAAACCGGACCAGCTATTTGGAAAGTCAAAATCGCTGAAGCTAACGCTTAGTGAATCTTAGCTATTAATTCTAAGTTGTCGTTAAACGGCAACTTAGGGTTAAACTCATCTTTTAATGTATCTATGAGTAAGCCATGCCTGTGTTACAGACCTTAAGCGAAGCGCAGCTTTACGCCATTTTTGTTGGATTATTCATTGCTGGAGGGCTGCTTGCTTGGTGGCTTAATAATACAAAAAATAAGGCATTACTGGCAGATAAATTACAGCAAAACCAAGTCATCAGTCAGCAACAAGAGCAATATCTGCTCGGACAAATTACTAAGTTAGAAATTCAAGTGGACAACCTACTTGATGAGCAAAAATATGCCAGAGAGCAGCAATTAATTGAACAAAAACGTTTAGGTCAACTCAGTCAAGAAGTGGAACGAATTGTCCACCTAGAGCACGAAAAACAGCATTGGTTGCAGCAATATCAACAAAGCAAAGATGTTGCCCATGACTTACGTACTCAGCTTGAATCTCAGTCTGCACGCTTTGAGCAAGAACAAATTGCCAGTCAGGATAAATTGCAGTTGTTAGAGTCTGCGGAAAAACGATTGCAAGAGCAGTTTGAAAATCTCGCCAATAAAATATTTGAACAAAAACACGAAAAATTTAATCAGGCGAGTAAAGCCGGGCTCGACAGCTTGTTATCCCCTTTAAAAGAACAAATTGAAGGATTTAAGCGCCAAGTCACCGATCAGTATGTGAAAGAAGGGCAGGAGAGAGCCTCACTTAAAACCGAGATCATGGGTCTCAAAGAGTTAAACCTGCAAATTACTCAAGATGCCGCAGCCTTAACTAAGGCCTTAAAGGGCGATAATAAAGCTCAAGGTAACTGGGGCGAAGTGGTTCTGGAGCGTATTCTCAAGGAGTCAGGTTTACGTGAAGGCCATGAGTTTGATACCCAAGTTGCACTGAAAAATGAGGCAGGTAAAAGCTATCAGCCTGATGTAGTGGTACATCTACCCAATGATAAAGACGTGATCATTGACTCTAAGGTATCGTTAGCCGCTTATGAGCGTTATTTTAATCAACAAGATGATGAATTATTGCGGGCAGGGCATTTAAAAGATCACGTTAATTCTTTGCGTAACCATATTAAAGAACTGGGCAAAAAGGATTATCAAGATCTTAAGGGCTTACGTTCTTTGGATTATGTCCTGCTATTTATTCCTATTGAATCCGCATTTTTATTGGCGGCTGATCATGCCCCAGATTTACTTAAACTAGCTTTTGACAATAATATTATGTTAGTTAGCCCGACTAATTTACTGGTGGCCTTAAGAACCATTAACAATATTTGGCAATATGAATATCAAAATCAAAACGCCCAATTGATTGCAGAACATGCGGCTAAACTTTATGACAAGTTCCATGGTTTTATTGCGGACATGGAAAAAGTCGGTAAGTCTATTGAGTCCACACAAAAAAGCTATGAAGGCGCGATGAACAAACTTAGCAGCGGTAAAGGCAACTTAGTCAGGCAAGTTGAGCAGTTTCGAAAACTAGGTGTACAAACAAATAAAAAGTTAGATAGTCAGTTGTTAAATATGGCAGACACGGATGAAGATTGAGGCTTGAGCCAATTACAAAGTCTAAAAAAAGGCCAATATTTAAAAAATATTGGCCTTTTTTGCTGTTTTAAATTAGCACACCTAAGGGTGGGCGTTTACCACCAAGTGGCATACAGCGCGGCTAAGATAAGTATCATTGCAACAGATAGTGCATTAAAGGAAGGCTTTGTTCTGAAGTCTACAGTATCCAGTGATACCACGCCTTTGTGGCCATCAATATGACTTGCTCTGGTTGCGTATGATGCTACAACAGCCAAGGCGACACAGGCTAAAAAGACTATGCCTACTCGATCCATAAAGGGGACTTCGGGTAACCAGAATTTTAAGGCAAAAGATAATGCCGCTGAGCCTACTGCGGCTAAAATAGCACCATTTGAATTCATGGTTTTCCAGAACATACCAAGAATAAATATCACTACGATACCTGGGGTGAAGAAGCCAGTAAATTCTTGAATATATTGGAAAGCTTGATCAAAGCTGCCTAGTAAAGGCTTGGCACAAATCATCGCGATAACCAATGAAACAATACTAACGATTCGACCTACTTTAACATAGTGAGTTTGACTTTCGTTTTGTTTGAATTTGCTATAAAGATCCATGGTGAAGATAGTAGAAACGCTATTACACATTGAAGCAAGTGATGACACGATAGCAGCAACTAAGGCAGCAAATACTAAGCCTTTCAAACCCACTGGCATCAAGTTCATCAAGCTAGGATAAGCTTCATCCGGACGATCTAAATCAGTGAACAGCACCGCTGCGGCAATACCCGGTACTACAACAAAAAACGGTACAAGAAGTTTCAAGAATGCAGCAAAAGCTAGGCCTTTTTGTGCTTCAGCTAAGTTTTTGGCTGCCAATGCTCGTTGAATAATATATTGGTTAAAACCCCAATATGAAATATTCATGATCCACATGCCACCCACTAATACGGATATGCCAGGCAAATTGGCATAATGGGGGCTGTCAGAGCTGAATATCATGTCGAACTTTTCAGGCATGGTTTCAGTTAAGATAGAAAATCCAGCAAACACACCTTGGCCTTCTGAGACTAAATCTAAACTGATATAAGTCAGCATAAAGCCGCCAAATACTAATAACACCACTTGAATAATGTCCGTATAGGCAACGGCTTTTAAACCACCATAAGAAGAATAGGCAATTGAGAAAACACCCAAGAAAATCATACCATAAGCTAAATCTACACCTGTAATAGTGGTAATGGCCAATCCACCTAACCATAGTACTGCAGTAAGATTAACAAACACGTAAACCGCTAACCAGAAGACCGCCATGATAGTTTTAACTCTGCTATCAAAACGCTGTTCCAAATATTGTGGCATGGTATAAATTTCGTTTTTAAGAAAAATAGGGAGGAAAAATTTCGCCACTATGATCAACGTTATAGCAGCCATCCACTCATATGACGCGATAGCCAAACCCAACACATAACCAGAGCCCGACATGCCAATAATTTGTTCTGCAGATATATTTGAAGCGATTAAGGAAGCACCAATGGCCCACCAAGGTAACGATTTGCTGGCTAAAAAATAATCTTTAGTATTCCGTTCATGATTTTTTTCTGCTCGAGATATATATAAAGCAAGTGCAAGTAAGCCCAGCACATAGACAATAAATATCGCGATATCAATGGTTGATAAATTCATCTGCAAAGTTCCAGTTGTATCAAATGTAATTGTTAATTTTAATTGACTTAGATGACGATGATCATAAGCCTTTGAATTTTGCCAGAGTCTTGGGTTGCTAGCCAAAACACGTTAATTTTAATTAGTATATTTAATGAAAACTACTTTATAAATAAGATTGCCAGCAAAATGCCGATGTGTTTTATCATATTTTTTACATTTAGGTGATGAAAAATGGGCAAATAGTATAAATTAGAACAGACAGCAGACCAGATCGCGCAATTTAACCACGAAGCAAACGAGTTATGCTGCAAATAAGACCCAAAACCGGCATTATGAGTCAATTCGATCTTAAACCCTTATTATCAGGTATTTACCAACCACTCTTAACAAAAGAATACTGATAGTGATTGCTTTTTCATCAACTTTTTAGCCTATTCTAATGGATGCCCTATGTCTGCAGAAAAACACTTTTACCAACCTCAATTGGGTCATGGTTTGGCTCATGACCCCTTTAATAGCATTATCGCGCCAAGACCTATTGGCTGGATATCTTCACAAAGTGCCCAAGGTCAAACTAACCTCGCTCCTTATAGTTTTTTTAATGCCTTTAACTATCATCCACCTTTAATTGGTTTTGCCAGTGTGGGTTATAAAGATTCGCTACGTAATATTCAGCAAACCGGCGAGTTTTGTTGGAGTCTGGCGTCAATATCACTGGCACAGCAAATGAATACCAGTAGTGCTTCAGTGGGCTCTGACGTTGACGAATTTGACTTGGCTAAACTCGAAAAACAAGCGGGCAAAGTTGTATCTGTGCCCTTTGTTGCCGCAAGTCCTGTAGCGATGGAATGCAAACTGAGTGACATTATTCAGCTGAAAGGAGCTTCTGGTGCCTTGTGCGACAGTTGGTTAGTCATTGGCGAAGTTGTAGGCGTGCACATAGCTCAAGCAATGTTGTTGGATGGAGTTTACCAAACAGAGCGTGCCCAGCCGGTATTGCGTGGCGGCGGACCCGGCGATTATTTTACTATCAGTGAGGAAATGAAATTTTTTATGCCTAGACCATAAGATACTAACTCGAGGGACGAGTCAGAAGTAAAAAGAGGCAATACTAACTGTTTTTTTGCTCGTTCTGCTCAGCTCGAAACTCGTAGATGTTTCTTCAATGCATAAAAAAACGGCCTCAAAAGAGGCCGTCTTCTTGGGAGAAGCCGTTAAACTTCACCCACCATGTTGAACGGTGGAGCAGCGACGAGCTGTTAGCATCGAGCTGCGAGCTAAAGCCTAAAAGACTTCGGCGTAATTCTGTGGTTGTCTAGCGTCGAGTAGCGAGCTACGAGTGGCGAGCTAAAGATAAGACTAAAACGCTTTAATCTTTTGCTCGTGGCTCGCGGCCCGCGGCTAGGAGCTCGCTGCTGCTGTTAAATCCTTTCGTTAAGGGCTGCCACGATAGGCGAGCTATCTAAGCCTTTTTCAGTGGCCCATGCAGAGATGGTTTTACCATCTGACTCTGGTGAGCTTAAGTCGCCCTTAGGCATTTTTTTAACCATCAAGGTACCTGTTTCAACTGCGTTGTTTAACATCGCGGTGCGGATTAAGCTCTCGCCGCCGCAAGAGATACCTGAGTAATAATCTTGTAATTGTAAACGGTAGTCAGACTGGACCATTTTCATTTTTTTACGTAATTCGCCTTTATCGTCAGCTTTAACGATAGTGCAGATATTTTGCAGAGCTTCGTTGATATCGGCCTTGGCATTACCAGCAACAATGAAAGAAGCGGCGGCTAAAGCGATAGAAGTTTTAACGATTTTCAACATGGTCAATTCCTCAATACAGTTTTAATTAGTTAGGGTTTAGTTTAAAACGTTGCCTGATAGTTGCCGCGTTTCGATGTGGCTATTAAAGCCTATTTGAACTGATTAAAAAATCTACAAGCTGATACTTAGGTATGTTGAACAATAACTTTAAATGGCGTTGGTTTGGTTAATTATTGATATTAAATAAGTTTATGATTTTTGTTCCATTGACTTTTTATCGGTAAAAGCTCTACTCATCCTAAAAATTTGTCATTCATTATCAGTACTACTTTTTGCTGTGTTGGGCTTTGCAGGCAGGTAAAGTTAAAATAGACAACCACCTAATTCGGCAAATAATGGCATAAGTATCAGGAGTTCATTGTTTAGTTGTTTGTTTACTATTTTTATTCTATAGATTTGCTGTTTTTCGCCTCGTGAACCGCTATACTGTGCGCCGCATTTGAAAGCGATAAAGAAAATAAGCAAATTAAAGGAAAAAAATGACTCCTATTACAAAAACTTTTCAGTATGGTCAGCATACTGTAACTTTAGAGACGGGCGTAATCGCTCGTCAAGCGACCGCAGCAGTTATGGCAAGTATGGATGATACTTGTGTTTTGGTATCTGTTGTTGGCAAAAAAGAAATGAAACCTGGGCAGGATTTTTTCCCGCTTACAGTGAATTATCAAGAAAGAACTTATGCAGCCGGTAAAATCCCGGGTGGTTTCTTCAAACGTGAAGGTCGTCCTTCTGAATTTGAAACCCTTACCTGCCGTCTGATTGACCGTCCGATTCGTCCGTTATTTCCTAACGGATTTATGAACGAAGTACAAATTGTTGTTACAGTGCTGTCTGCGAACCCAGAGATCCCTACTGATATCATTTCGTTGATTGGTACATCTGCTGCCCTTGCTATTTCAGGTATGCCCTTCAATGGTCCTATCGGTGCAGCCCGCGTTGGTTATACTGATGGTCAATATATTCTCAATACCTGTGCTTCTGAGTTAGCAACTAGTCAATTAGATTTAGTTGTAGCGGGTACGCAGAGTGCAGTACTAATGGTTGAATCAGAAGCAGAAATTTTGTCTGAAGAAATCATGTTAGGCGCTGTGATGTTCGGTCATGAGCAAATGCAAACTGTGATTTCAGCGGTTAATGAATTTGCTGCTGAGGTCAATACACCTAAGTGGGATTGGCAACCTGTTGCTGAAAACACTACATTAAAGACTAAGGTTAAAGAACTTGCTGAAGCTGCGATGATTGAAGCTTACCAAGTTTCTGACAAAATGGAGCGTAAAAACGCCATTGTTGCCTTAACTGCAAAAACAGTTGCAGAAATTGTTGCTGCTGATGATTCACAAAACGCTAAAGAAGTATCAGAAATGATGCATGCTCTAGAAAGCGATGTGGTTCGTTCACGTATTCTTGCTGGTAGCCCGCGTATAGATGGTCGTGACCCTGCGATGATCCGTGCACTTAACGTAGCTACTGGTGTGCTTCCTCGTACTCACGGTTCTGCAGTTTTCACCCGTGGTGAAACGCAGGCAATCGTTGTTGCTACACTTGGTACTGAACGTGATGCACAGATGATTGACGGCTTAAACGGCAAAACCGATAACCGCTTTATGTTGCATTATAACTTCCCTCCATATTGTGTGGGTGAAACGGGTATGGTCGGCTCACCTAAGCGTCGCGAAATCGGCCACGGTCGTCTGGCAAAGCGCGGTATTCAAGCCGTTATGCCAAGTGAAAAAGAGTTTCCTTATGTGGTTCGTGTTGTTTCTGAAATAACTGAATCAAATGGTTCTTCTTCAATGGCTTCTGTATGTGGTACTTCATTAGCATTGATGGATGCCGGTGTACCGATCAAAGCTTCTGTTGCTGGTATTGCAATGGGCCTAGTGAAGAGTGATGAGAACTTTGTTGTATTGTCTGACATCTTAGGTGATGAAGATCATTTAGGTGATATGGACTTTAAAGTTGCGGGTACGACTAACGGTATCACAGCTTTGCAAATGGATATCAAAATCGAAGGTATCACCAAAGAAATCATGCAAATGGCATTGAAACAAGCCAAAGAAGCACGTTTACATATCTTAGGTGTCATGGATCAGGCTATTACTGGTCACCGTGAAGAGATGTCTGAGTTTGCACCACGCATCTACACCATGAAAGTCGATCAAGATAAAATCCGTGATGTTATCGGTAAAGGTGGCGCGATGATCCGTGCCATCACTGAAGCGTCTGATTGTAATATCGAAATCGAAGACGATGGTACGATTAAAATCTTTGCAACTGAATTAGCTAAAGCTGAAATTGCGATTGCTAAAATTAAGCAAGTTACAGCTGAAGTCGAAGCGGGTAAAACCTATTCTGGTAAAGTAACTCGTATCGTTGATTTTGGTGCTTTTGTTGAAATTTTGCCAGGTAAAGAAGGCCTAGTTCATATTTCACAAATCGCTCACGAACGTGTAAACAAAGTAAGTGATTTCCTTGCAGAAGGTCAGATTGTTGACGTTAAAGTGGTTGAAATTGACCGTCAAAATCGTGTTCGTTTAAGTATTAAAGATTTACTTGAAAAGCCTGCCTCTGAAGCGCCTAGCGCAGAGTAAGACGTAAAGGTCTTGAAGTATTAAATATTAAAAAACCTGCCTAGGCAGGTTTTTTTTTGTCTGAATTATAAACAATAACAAAGCATTATTTTTTAATTGAAAGTAAGGCTACTGCCCATAATTACGCTCTACTTGAGATAGAATGTCGGGATTGTCTATTTCTAATATCACTTTGTGATTCAATATAATCTTGCCCAATATAGTTGATTGAGAATCAATTTTTAGGGTTGGCAAATCATGGTTAGACCAACGACTTTTATCGACAGACTGATAAGTAATATCACCGGAGACAGTCGAGCCCTTCAGTAGACTAATATCGCCATTTTTGGTTTCAAGATTTCCAGTAACCTTGACGTCGTACAAGCTAATATCACCATTAACGGTGGATATATCGCCACCTACTGTAGATCTTGCCTTTAAATCAATATCGCCGTTAACTGTATTAATATCGTCTTTTACCGTTAACTGAGACTCAGCACTTATATCTCCGTTGACACTACTTGCTGAAACAATACTGACATCCTTGCCTATATCTATGTCGCCATTCACAGTGTCAATTGTCTCTGCACTCACGCCATTATTCAGAGTGATATCACCGTTAACTGCTGATACATCTTGTATCTGCCGACCCGCATCAATATCGATGTCACCCATTACATGGCTTATGTTGCCATTGTGGTGATTATCATCATTAGCATGACCGCCTACATGAATGATGCACCCCGATGTTGATAAAAGTAAAAATGTGATGAGGCCGATTTTAGTGAAATAATTTACTTGCATGATATTTTCCAAAAATATTTTAACTTGAATAAAGTTTATTCTCTAAGCAGGTACTATGCCACTGATTTAACTAATTGAATTATATGATTTAAATTTAAATACTTATACTGGTTTGTGTGCATGTAACAGTAGATTTGGTGAAAAATACGATTAATTGGTTAAAACTAAAATGAGGGTAAATAAGTGAAAAATTGTTTAGATGCCATTCACGCATAATGTTAAATTAACGGACTCGTAGGAGACTGATGACCTGACAAATTTACCTCCTCCCGTTCCTAATTTTTATGTGGTAGTCATGAAGACGTTTATAGCCCTTTATTTGATGGTGTTTTGTTTACCAGCCTTGGCTGCAGATGATGTATTGCTCCATGAGCAATGTGTCTTAAAACAGTTAGGTTCGGATACCAACTTTATTTTAGTTTTGGGGCAAAAAAGTCAAGTGTCCATACCCACTGGAACAAGTCGATTCATTATCAACTGCAATACTCAAGAAGAAGGTGTACTGAGCTTTTTAAAAAGTGAACTCATTGCATTTGAATGGCGTCAACCAGATGGCCAATTGAAAGATGCCTTGCAGGCTACTCAACCCAGTTATTTTATGCCAAAAGGCCGTTTTAGCGGCGAATTGATGTTTATAACCCACCATAGTTACAAACCTCAATTTGAATGGTTAAGTGCTGAGTCTTTTATTGAACAGGTTCAAATAAATAATCTATTGATGGGCAGTTTTTATGGTTTGTGTCTGACTCTTATTTTTTACGTACTGATATTGGGTCGCAGTTTAAAAGATAATACCTTTAAGCTTTACAGTGCATATATTTGTTGCGCCGGTTTTTTCTTCTTGTTGCAGGAAGGCCAATTGAGTTTGTTTTTAAATGCACATTCTTATTGGCTAAGCCATCAACTTTATTTAGTGAGTGCAGGGCTCACGGTTTTTAGTGCAACAATTTTTCTGGTTCGTTTGACTGATTTACAGCAAACATGGCCCAAATTGATCAATAGACTGCTTTTACCAAGTGCGTGGTTAGTGCTGGGGTTATCTATCTTAATTACGCTGTTAGAGCATAGTTATTGGTCGGCTTTATTGGGGTCAATAATGGCCTATATGACTTTGGTCATAATCTTAGTTATTTTTGTTTTAGTAGCAAGATTAACCTATTGGCAAGTACCTGATGCCTGGTTGGTTTTTATTGCATTAAGTTTGGTTTTTGTAGCGATGATATTTCGGATTCTATTCCCTGATATTAGCCCCACAATTAATCGCTATGGTTTGATTTTTGCCTTTGCTATCGAGTCTTTCATACTGGCAGTGGCTGTTTCTGAGCGTGTAAAACGTTTGAAAAAAGATAAAAATCTGGCTGAGACTGAGGCAAATTATGATCCACTTTGTAATGTTTTGAGTCGCAGAGGCTGGTCTAAGCAAGCCCATAACTTATTGGAACAACAAAAGCTAAAGGGTGGCATGTTAGGCTTGCTTTATATTGATTTGAACAAGTTCAAGCAGGTAAACGATACCCATGGACACAATGTGGGTGATAAAGTACTACAAGTGGTAGCCAAAATTATCCGTAATCAAATCCGTGAGACTGATGCTCTAGGACGACTAGGTGGCGACGAGTTTGTGGTGTTGGGACATTTTGCTGATATAACGATATTTCAGGCATTACAACAGCGAGTACAAACACGTTTACAACATATTCCAATTCATACACAAGATGCGGATCTAGAAATCAGTGCCAGTGTCGGCAGTGTTGAGTTTTTGGCAATGCCATCGGATATCAATGAATTACTCAAGGCAGGTGACAAGGCAATGTATGCTGAGAAACTGGGTCATAATAGGCTGACACCTTCAGTCTTAAACTAATTACATTATTTATAACATTATCGAAGGTTTTACATGTTATCTACAGCACAAAAAGAACAGTTTATTCAGCAAGGTTATGTCGTTCTCGATGAATTATTTTCTCTACAAAGCATGCATAGCTTGAAGCAAGCAGCAGGTAAAATAGTTGATGATTTTGATGCTGAGTCTACCCGAGCGGTTTTTTCTACCCAAGATCAAAGTAAAAGCCGTGATGATTATTTTCTTAGTTCGGGTGATAAAGTCCGCTGTTTTTTTGAAGAAGATGCCTTCAACGCCGAAGGCCAATTAAAGCAAGAAAAAGCGCTCAGTATCAATAAAATTGGCCATGCTCTACATGTCCTAGAGCCTGTTTTCAAATCGTTTAGCCATAGTGATACTATTAGTCAGTTAGCATTGGACTTGGGTTTGCAAAAGCCCCAAATACATCAATCTATGTATATTTTTAAGCAACCCAAAATTGGCGGAGTGATACGTTGGCACCAGGATGCCAGTTACTTTTACAGTGACCCTATTACCGTATTAACGTTTTGGTTCGCGGTTGAAGATGCGACGATTCAAAATGGCTGCTTACAGGTGCAGGCCGACCCTGAGACCTATCCCCTCATTGAACAATTTAAGCGCTATGAAAATGACGATACTGACTTGATCAAGCTAAATAACAAACCCTGGCCAAAAGATGACGACGCTAAGCCTTTGGAAGTTAAAGCTGGGACTTTAGTGGTATTCAACGGTTTGTTACCGCATTTTAGTGCGCCTAATTTGTCGGATAAATCCCGTCACGCATTCACCTTACATATGACTTGTGCCACCAGTAAATACGCTAAAGAAAATTGGCTGCAGGCTAAACCGAGCCCCTTGTACTAATTTTTGATTTTTTACAGGCTGTCATAACAGGATCCGCTGTTTCTTAGCCGCGGATTCGAACACTGCTGCAACAACATGGATGTCGCGCAAACCTTCTTCACCCGGAACAAGCAATTTACCTTGCCCATTGATGGCCAGTGCATCGTTATCCATTTGAATAGTCTGTTGTATTTGTTTAATGGCGGGGAATAACTGCTCGTCGCTGGTATAACCGGTCACACCGGTATAGTTAGACATGGGTCTTAATGCATACCAACCATCACTGCAATCCATCTGTAATTGACTAAAAGACTTAACGACACTGGTGGCACATTCTGCGATTAAGCCCTCGGGGAATTCCAGCGTAAAATAGGTGGTTTCGTCGACCTCTGTAAATATTTTGGGGTGGGATTTTTCATGCCTTGCCGTCACTGCAATAGGCTCTTGGCCGGTCATAAAACGACAACCGTTTAATGGGTAAACACCCATGTCATACATAGCGCCACCCCCCATGGCTTTTTGCATTCGCCAATTGTTTGCAGCCAGTCCGTTACCGCCGTAACCTGCTTGTGCTACTAGTTTAGTGAATTTGCCATAAGGCTGCGTGTTCTTAAATTGCATAAAACGTCGAGTATTAGGTTCATGTTGCATGCGGTAACCTATGCTTAATTTGACCTTGTTTTTTTGACAAACATCAATAATACGTTGGCATTGCTGGGTATTAAGGGCCATTGGTTTCTCACACCAGACATGTTTACCTGCATTGGCGGCAATTTCACAATATTTAAGATGCAGAGACGTCGGCACCACAACATAAACAATGTCGATATCAGGATTGTTGGCTAATTCATGCATGTTGTCATAAGAATAAATATTTTTGTCTAAGAGACCATAACGTTTTTGCCAACTAGGAATTTTTGCTGGGCTACCGGTAACAATGCCACGTAACTCACAATGATTGGTCAGGTTTAAAGCAGGCGCAAGCAAGCCTTCGCTATAACCACCAAGGCCAACTAATGCAACGCCAAGTTTAGGGCTTGTGGCTGAAGTTGCGGCAACACTTTTTAAACTTGTTAGGGCACTTAAGCCAAAACCGCCACTTAGTTGTATGAATTTTCTTCTATTTAAATTACTCATGGTCCGTTCTCCACCAATATTATGCTGCAGTGTTGAACAAAAAATAAACATTCGCAAGTCTGAGGGGAGATGTCATAACTTACTTAACATAATTTTTAAACAGCACCCTTAGATAGGTAATAATATTCATGTAGACTAAAGCTATGGTTTATTGACTCAGGTTTATAGAAATAAAATGACTCAAGAATTTAGCATAGAGACATTTAGCCTTAAAAATCGCGTAAGTGAAGTCGAATGGCAAACACGTATTGACCTTGCCGCCTGTTATCGTTTAGTGGCAAATTTTTCATGGGGTGATTTGATTTATACCCATATTTCAGCACGAATTCCGCAAACGAATGACTATTTAGTTAATGCCTTTGGTCTGAGCTTCGAAGAAGTGACCGCATCTAACTTGGTTAAAGTCAATCTAGCTGGGGATATACTTGACGGCTCGCCTTATCAAATTAATCCTGCCGGTTTTACTATTCATAGTGCTATTCATGAAGTTCGCCACGATGTGCAATGTGTCATTCACTTGCATACCAAGGCGACAATTGGGGTCGCTACTATTGAGGGAGGCTTAAAACCTTGGAGCCAATATGCGTTATTTTCATTACCATCATTAAGTTATCATGGCTATGAAGGCTTGGCGGTCAATTGTGATGAAAAAGCTCGCCTACAAAATGACTTAGGTCATACTAACCATATGTTATTGCATAACCATGGTGGTCTCACCGTTGGGCCGACAGTGGGCGATGCATTTATGCGCTTTTATGATTTACAGCGTGCCTGCGAAATTCAAATGGAATTAATGCAAACTGGTAAACCGGTGATCAGTATTCCTCCTGCTATCGTTGAAGGTATCTATCAGCAGGCAAAAGTAGTCCATAGTGGTATTACGGGGGGGCAGTTAGCGTGGCCTGCCATGCTACGTAAAGCTTATAAGTTGGACCCTGGTTTTTGTCTTTAAGCCTTTTATTTTTTAGTTGATTGTTTTTTAGGATAATTATGAAAATAGTTCGTGTTGAAATTTTTGATATCCATTGTCCCAAACGCACAGTTTGGAATCCAGTATTTGTGCGTATTCATACCGATGAAGGTATTAGTGGAGTAGGGGAAGCCGGTTTAGCTTATGACTTAGGTCATAGTGCCGCTGCCCACATGATAAAAGAAATTGCAGAGGCGATGTTAATCGGTTGGGATCCCTTTAGAACAGAAGCCCTCTGGGCGCGCATGTTACGTGAAAGTTTCTGGGGTTTAGGCGGCGGACCAATAATTTATGCGGCCATGAGTGCTATTGATACTGCCTTATGGGATATCCGCGGTAAAGCGCTAGGGGTTCCTGTTTATCAATTGTTGGGCGGTAAAACAAACGCTAAATTAAGGACTTATGCTAGCCAATTACAATTCGACTGGGATAAAGAAGTCACACGTTTGAACAACCCCGCAGACTATGGCAAAGCCGCTGAAAAAGCCGTTGCTGAAGGTTATGACGCTGTTAAGGTTGATCCTATTGTGTATGACAAAGACGGTGTGAGCCACTTTGATCGCACCAAGTTATTCACTCAGCCTGAGTTACGCTTGTTTAAAGCTCGTTTGCAAGCAATTCGCGATGCTGTAGGCGATGATGTGGACATTATCTTTGAATGTCACAGCTTAGCAGGGGCCGCCAGCGCCATCCAATTGGGTGGTATGATCGAAGAGATTGGTTGCTTGTTTTATGAAGAACCCGTCAATTATCTAAATTCTAAGGTGCATGATAAAGTCGCTAAACGTGTCAATGTGCCTATAGCTGGCGGTGAACGTTTATATAACCGCTGGGGTATTCGTCCGTACATGGAAGATCAGTCTATTGATGTACTACAGCCGGACATTGGCTTATGTGGGGGGTTTACTGAGACGAAAAAGGTTTGTGATTATGCTGACGTTTATGATGTGCGTATCCAAGCCCATGTTTGCGGTGGACCTGTTGCCACAGCAGCGAGTTTACATTTAGAAACCGCCATTCCAAACTTCTTAATTCATGAACACCATACTTATGCGATTAAAGACTGGAACCGTGAATTATGTTTGCAAGATCCTCAACCAGTAAATGGCTTTTTTGAAGTCACTGAGGTACCAGGCATTGGTATCGATCTAAATGATAAAGTGGTTTATCGCTCACCGCATATGGAAGTGAAATAAGCTCTAAGTAAATAAAGAGAAACCATAGGGTTTCTCTTTTACTTTTTACGTTTTTTAGTCACGGTTAGCCAGTCAAAATTCACTCCAGAAATCGCATTAAAACGTGACACTCTTAACACTATGTCGAGCATTTTTGGACGCTGTCTTATTGTCGGCTCTTGCAGACGAGGAATAAAATAAGCAACCACACATAAACGCCCAATACTCGATGCCAGAAACACGACAAAAATACTGTGACTCAGTATATTGTCTAAACCACTTATTTGCGCAAATGGTTGTGCAAATGAGGCGATAACTCCGCCTACTATGGAGCCGATAAATACCAGCGCAGCACTCAGCCCCGCTTGCATTGCGGCATAGGTAGCAAAATCTGCTTGGTGTGGCCTGATGTCATACAAATAATTCACAGTACTTAGGCTAAAACCGCTCCACCACAAACCTGAAACGGCTTGAATGATTAGAATATAAGTAAAGTCTCCGGAAAATAACCATAACATGGGCACAAATGGGATCATGCTACAAGTGATAATCATGACTAAGCGATTGCCAAATTTATCACTGAATTTCCCCCAAAATTTTAAGGTGATAAATTGAGTGGCGATGGATGCAACCCCAGTCAAAACAAACTCAATGTAGGAAAACTGCAGGTTGTTAAGCATATAGACTGCAAAAAACGGTGCGGATATGGCGACCATGGACTGCATGGTGGCAACCAACAAGCTGTATTGTTTAAATACCGGATCTTGCCATGCATCACGAAGTTTTAACCAAGTACTATTTAATACTTTTTGCTGGATTTGTACTTGAGGATCATGCATTTTGTACAGCAACCAAGCTGAACTGAAGCGGCCTACTGCTGCAATTAAAAATAATAGGCTAAAGCCTAACCAAGCAAGATCAATGCTGCTAGTCAAGGTCAGTAAGCCGCCACCAATTATAAAGATAGCGAGTGAGGCGAGCATGGTGATTCGACTGCGCGACGCAAAGAATTTGCCACGACGTTTAGGCGGGACAATATTACCCATCCACGCACGCCAATGAGGTTGTACTAGATTTAACAAGCCATGATGTAACATGGCCAAAGCAATAAAATACCAAACTGCATTTTCTGGTCGCCAAATACTTAATATTGACATGGCAACGAGCCCTAAAGCTTGCAGTGTCGCGCCTACTATAATGATATTTTTTCGACAGAAATAACTGCCTATGCCCAATGATAGAAACTGCATCAGAGCGCCAAATAATTGCGGAAAGCCAGTTAATAAACCGAGTTGACTCATACTGGCTTGAATAAAAATGGCGAAAGCATTGAAAAAATTATCACTAGTCGCGGTCATAGCAGAAGAAGCTAAGGCTTCTTTTTGCGAATAACGCAGAGTGGAACGCAACCACAGATGTCGAGTGCTACGACGATTATTCAGTGTGGGCATTGATTCTGCTTTGTTTTGTGACATGAGCTCGTACAGCTAACATTTGAAATTTATGAGTGGCGTAGTTAAAAACAAAAATTGAGAGAGAACAAGTCATTCATCATTTTATTAGATAAATTGTTGGCTGAAAAGATAGGCGAGAGCATACGACTATTTTATATTGCAGAAAAAAGAAAGGGCGATGAAGTTTCCTTATCGCCCTTGTTGCTATGTTGTTAGCCTAGCTACTAAGCTACTAAGCTGCATTGGCTTGCGGTGCCGAATCTTCTTTTACCAAGTTTTGTTCAGTATCCAATAACTCTAAGTCAAATGTATACTCATCTACACGCACTGCTAGCTTGCGTTTTTCATTGTAATCGAGTACCAATTTTAAGTCTTTCTCACTTAACTCACCTGCCGCATGTAACTTACCCACGGCATGTTCGAAAGAAATAAATGGTATAACTGGATTCGCTTTCAAGGCCTTATGAATAAGCTTTAACTGTTCCATAACAGCATGTTTGGCAGCAAAGGCTTGTTGATTAATATCATGGCCATCACCTGGGGTGACTTTAACTAAGTGTGTTAACTCTTGCATAATACTGCTTTGTGACATGGTCGCGTCCGACAAGTCTCTTTTCAACTCATCCGAAATACTCTTAACCGAACGAGTATAAGTGTTAGTTAATACGCGCATTAATCCTCGAGTTGCGGTATTTGGGAAATTATCAACAAAATCAACGAGCGCTTGCTCACCTTGTTGCAATGTCCACTGAATCGCATATTCAAAGAAAGGTTTAGCTTCATTTCTGTTACTAACTTTTTGCTCGTAAAAACGCACTACTGCCATCGAAGCATATAGATAACTCATTACATCGCCTAAACGCGCCGACAACATTTCTGCTTTCTTAAGGTCACCGCCTAATACTAACAATGACAAGTCAGCCAAAGGAGCTAATTTTGCAGAAAGTGAGTTAATGCGTTTCTCGTACTGTTTAACTTCAGGCAAGGCAGTTTGTGAGCCGCGCATAAAGGGTAAATAGCTTTTTGATAAACTGCGGAAAGAATTTTTCACGCTGAAACCAATAGTCTTCATTAACACTTTATTAAAATGTGCATCAGCATTTTTGTCATTGCTGTGGATAAGATCAACCATTTCTTTCAAATGTGGATGACAACGCATTGCCCCTTGACCAAAAATCATCAAGCTGCGAGTTAATATGTTAGCGCCTTCAACTGTAATGGCTATGGGTTGTGCGGCGTAGCTGTCAGCCAAAGTGTTTTGCGGTCCACGTTGAATTGCTTTACCCGCTTGAATATCCATTGCTGTGGTATTGATATCCCGGCCTAGCTCAGTCATATGGTATTTTGCAATAGCAGTAACAACCGACGGTTTCAAACCTAGACCAAGGCCTTCAGTGGTTAGTACACGCATGGCTTCTAATACAAAGGTTTTACCTGCGATATCAGCAAGCTTTTCCTGTATACCTTCAAATCTGCCGATAGGGACGCCAAATTGCTCACGTACAAATGAATACTCTGCTGTTGATTTAAGCGCGGATTGACCTGAAGCCACCCCCATTGCTGGAAGTGAAATACCACGTCCGGCGCCTAAACAGCTCACAAGCATCTGCCATCCACGACCAATATTCTTTTGCCCACCGATAATGAAATCCATAGGAATAAAAACATTGTTACCACGAGTGGTACCGTTATAAAAACGCATGCCCATAGGGTCGTGACGATTACCTAATTCAACACCGGGATGTGACTTAGGTATAAGGGCGCAAGTGATACCGAGCTCTAGTTTGTCACCCAACAATTGCTCTGGGTCAAATACTTTAAACGCCAAACCAAGCACGGTAGCAATAGGGGCGAGGGTAATATAACGTTTGTCCCATGTAACAGACAAACCTAGTACTTCTTTACCTTCCCATGTGCCTTTAGTCACGATCCCTGCATCAGGAATTGAACCAGCATCTGAACCGGCTTCTGGGCTAGTTAAGGCAAAACACGGAATGTCTTTCCCTACCGCAAGGCTAGGTAACCATTGCTCTTGTTGGGCTAGGGTACCGTAATGCATAAGCAACTCACCTGGTCCTAATGAGTTAGGTACCATGACGGTTACAGCTATTGCACCACTTTTAGCCGCAATAGTGGCTACTATCGTCGAGTTGGCATAAGGGGAAAACTCTAATCCACCGAACTTCTTGGGGATAATTAAGGCAAAAAACTTATTAACCGAGAGATAATCCAAGATGTGTTGCGGGATATGCTTACCGTTTTGAAGGGCAAAATCATCCACCATGTTTAAAAGTGTCGTGACAGGACCGTCTAAGAAAGCTTGTTCCTCAGTACTCAAACGTGCTGCTGGAATAGCACGCAGGGCCGCCATGTCAGGCTTACCTTTATAGATAGAAGATTCAATCCACACATCGCCGGCGTCTAACGCCTCTTGTTCAGTTAGTGAAATAGGGGGTAATACTTTTTTAAGGCTTGTTCTAATACTCATAATTTACTCATCCGCTCATCTGACCAGTTGCTATTTATAATACTGCTTTTTGAAAATAGATCAAAACTGTTTTGTGTTTCTGTTAATTATTTGTTGATTTTATGAGTGAAGAGTTTGTTAAAACTCTATAATTATCAGGATAATAACTCTATTATTGGGGCCATAAATTTTTTTACAAAAAAACGTTAATTAGCGTAATGTGTGGCAGTTTCTGACTATAATCCAAGTTGTAAAACAACTAACTGTCGACTAATTGCCTTGTATTTTTGGGCAATATTGCAAATTAAATAGGGCTACAACTTATTTTTCTGCAATCCAAATTGAGCAACCGGGGTAAAACTAATTGTTTTAATTTGCATATTGTGTGGACGTGCTAGTTTATGTGCTTAGCAACATTATCAACGTACTATTAATAAGGAAATGATTTGAAAGGTTCATTACTTAGTTTACCGATTAATTACCCTAAAACTATTGTTATTGTCAGTTTACTGTTAACAATATTGGCTGCAATCGGTGCAAAGAACCTGTTTTTTAGAGGGGACTTTAGAGTTTTTTTTGAAGCCAATAATCCTCAATTACTTGCTTTTGAGCGAATGCAAAATAGTTTTAGTAAAAATGATAATGCCAGTATCATTATTGCCCCTCATTCGGGCAATGTATTCGATAAACAAAGCTTAAAATTAATCAAGCAACTTACCGATGATGCATGGCAAACCCCGCTGTCAACACGGGTCGATTCCTTAACCAATTTCCAGCATACATGGTCAGCCGAAGACGACTTGATTGTTGAAGATTTGGTATCCGATATTGATAAGTTAAACCCCAGCGACCTCATACGAATAAAACAACTTGCAATGAGTGAGCCTAATTTACTGGGCAGAATGGTCTCACCTGATGGTCAGGTCAGTATGATTAATATTACCGTTAATCTTCCGGATGGCGATCAAACTGAAGAAGTTGTTGTGGTCACACAATTTGTCAAAGCATTAACGGCGCGTTATAAACAACAGTTTCCTGATTTTGATTTTTATCATACAGGTGTAGTACTGATGAATGACGCCTTTGCTGATGCTGCAAAACGCGATGCTTCCTCTCTAGTGCCACTCATGTTTTTGACCATCATCGCTATTATGTGGTTATCTCTCAAAACTTGGGTAGGTACATTTTCTACGGTACTCGTTATTGTCGCCAGCATAGTGACTACAATGGGACTCTCTGGCTGGATGAATATGTTTTTAAGCACCGCGACAGTGAATGTGCCGACTATGGTGATGACATTGGCTGTGGCGGATTGCATTCATGTGGTTTCATCTATGCTATTTGCCATGCGCCAAGGTAAACCAAAAAATAGTGCCTTGGCTTATAGTTTAAAACTGAATGTAAAACCCATCCTCATTACCAGTATAACCACGGGCATTGGTTTTTTAACCCTCAACTTTGCGGCAGTGCCGATTTTAGCAGATTTAGGTAATTTGACTGCCTTGGGCGTCTTATTTGCTTGTGTTTTTTCACTGACATTATTACCCGCATTAATCATGATATTGCCGATTAAAGTGGTAAAACAGCAGACACAAGAAGAGGGCCGCACTGAAAAGTTTGGCGAATGGGTTATTGCCCATCATCGTAAGTTGTTGCCCATCAGTGTACTGGTGACTGTAGTAGCGGTATTCTTTGCTTTCAAAAATCAACTCAATGACTTGCCTACGGCTTACTTTGATCAATCTACGTCTTTTAGGCAGTCAACGGATTTTCAGCAGGCTACCTTAAGCGGCATGACGAATATCGATTTTGCTATTTATACCGAACAGGAAAGCGGTATTAATGCTCCTGATGTACAGTCAGTTACCGAGGCGTTTAGCGAGTGGTTGCGTGAACAGAGTGAGGTTGATCATGTCGCTTCCATTAGTGATACGTTTAAACGACTTAACAAAAATATGCACGGGGATGATGAAAGTTATTATGTTTTGCCTAATGATAGAGAGTTAGCAGCACAATATTTATTGTTGTATGAAATGTCTTTGCCCTATGGACTTGATTTAAATAACCAAGTGAATATGGATAAATCAGCGACCCGAATAGTAGCGACAATTCAAAATATAGGCAGTAAAGAGTTAACTAATCTAGAGGATCGTGCCCAACATTGGTTCACGGAACATGCACCACAACTTACTTTAATAGCTGCGAGTCCAGGCTTGATGTTTGCCCATATCGGTGAAGCCAATATGTCCAGTATGATAGAGGGCACGCTAGTCGCTTTGTTGTTAATCTCTGGTTTACTGATATTTGCGTTGAAGTCTTGGCGCATGGGGGTTATCAGTTTGCTACCAAATTTACTGCCTGCGGCCATTGGTTTTGGAATCTGGGGCGCGTATTCTGGGGAGATTAATTTAGGCTTGTCAGTGGTATTGAGCATGACCTTGGGTATTATTGTTGATGATACAGTGCACTTCTTAACTAAATATCAGCATGCCAAACAAGCGGGTCAAAGTGCCGAACAGGCGGTTCGCTTTGCCTTTGCCAGTGTTGGACGAGCCCTTTGGATCACCACTATTGTGTTATCCTTAGGTTTTTCGGTATTGATGCTATCACCCTTTGCTTTAAACGCTGACATGGGTATGTTAACCAGTATTATCATTTTGGTTGCCTTGGCAGTAGATTTTTTATTTTTACCTGCTTTTTTGCTGGTTTTTGATGCAAAAGCGCATAACGAAGGACAAAAAGTTCATGACAATAGTTAAATTTAACCAAGCGCGCTTATCGTTTAACCCATTATTATTATTGATTTTCAGCTTAATAACGAGTGCGCCTACATTGGCGCAAAGTACCCAAGAAAAGGGTTTAGCCATTGCCAAAGAGCGTAAGGCGAGAGATGTGGGATGGTCAGATAGTATCGCTGACACCAGTATGATTTTGCGAAATCCCAGAGGTGATGAAGCTGAGCGTAAAATGCGGGTTAAGTCACTTGAAGTAACTAGTGATGGAGATAAAGGTTTAACTATTTTTGACCAACCTTTAGATGTAAAGGGCACGGCGTTTTTGAATTTTTCGCATCCATTGGAAGCGGATGATCAATGGATGTATTTGCCTAAGTTAAAAAAAGTAAAACGTATTCAATCTCAAAATAAATCAGGTCCCTTTATGGGCAGTGAATTTGCTTTTGAAGACATGAGCTCTTTTGAAATAGAAAAATTTAAATTTAATTATCTGCGGGATGAGCAATTTCAAAATATGGATTGTTTTGTTGTTGAACAAGTGCCACTTGAAGAAGATTCAGGCTACAGTAAAACCATAACGTGGGTTGACAAAGAGCATTATCGGGCCATAAAAGTAGAATATTATGACCGTAAAGATAGCTTGTTAAAAATCCTCACTATGCACAATTATCAGTTGTATTTAGATAAATATTGGCGACCAATGGAATTAAGAATGGATAATCGCCAAAACGGAAAAAGCACGGATTTGATAACCCACTCGCTTGAATTTAAGACGGGTTTATCAGACAACGATTTTGATAAAGATAGCCTGATGCGGGCGCGTTAGAGGAAAAAATGAAAACTAGTTTAGTTAATAGTCTATCAGTGAGTTTGGTCATTGCCACAGCTTATGTGTGCAGTGCTCAGGCAGAAATTGAATACAGTGGAAGTGCCGCCTTCGAACAACGGTATTTTTTGCAAGACCCCTTATATCCTCAGCAAAGCAGAGATAATGCCTCAGTTTATTTTGCACCTGAATTATTTACTGCATTGAATGATGGCAGTGACACGATTTTATTCCGCGGGTTTTATCGTTTAGATCAACGCGACCAAGAACGCACTCATGGCGATGTTCGTGAGTTATTGTGGTCGCACATTGGAGATGATTGGGAAGTGAAAACCGGGATAGGCAAAGTATTTTGGGGGCAAACAGAATCCCTTCATTTAGTAGACATCATTAATCAAACTGATGCTATTGAAGCGATTGATGGAGAAGACAAGCTTGGCCAACCTATGGTAGCCGTCTCACTTTATAAAGACTGGGGTAATTTTACCTTATTTGCCTTGCCCTATTTTAGGGAGCGCACATTTGCAGGCATGGATGGGCGTCTACGTGGGCCGCTAAACATCGATACTGACAATCCTTTGTACGAGTCAGAAGATAAAGAGAAAAACCTCGATTGGGCGGCACGATGGCAGCACACCCTCGGTGACTGGGAAGTGGGTTTGTCTTACTTTGACGGTACGTCCCGCGAGCCTGATTTTGTGCCTGGATTAAATACGCAAAGTGAAGTTGTATTACGTCCTTACTATTCGCAAATTCAGCAAGTGGGTGTAGATGTCCTTGCTATTGTTGAGGCGTGGATCATTAAGTTCGAAGCGATTCAACGATCAGGAGAGATGCAAGACTATTGGGCCATGGTAGGCGGTTTTGAGTACACATCAGTTGGCGTATTTGATTCGGTTTATGACATAGGTTGGCTGATGGAATATCAATATGATGATCGTCAGGAATTAGCCACTTCCTCTGCACAGAATGATCTTCTGTTTGGTGCAAGATGGGTGTTTAACGATATCGACGGCACTGAAGTATTATTTGGGGTAGTGCAAGATTTAGATTATTCAAATGTGCGCTCTGGATTTATCGAAGCTTCCAGCCGTATCAACGATCATTGGAAATGGCGCTTAGATGCGTATTTATTTTCCAGCGATGAACCCACAGAAGTCTCCTTTTTATTACGTAGAGATGATTATGTGCAATTCAGTTTAGAGTATTATTTTTAAGCATCGAGCATCGAGCATCGAGCATCGAGCATCGGGCAACGAGCAACGACAAAGGCAAAAGCAAAGGCATTTGGTCACAGAGTACACAGAGGATAAGTATTCCCGTTGTAGGAGCTGTCGGTGACCGGCCCAGTTTAGCTGCGAACACAAAGTGGATGGACACGAGCAAAAGCAAAAAAAGCATTTGAACCACAGAGCGCACAGAGTACACAGAGGATAAGTATTCCCGTTGTAGGAGCTGTCGGTGACCGGCTCAGTTTAGCTGCGAACACAAAGTGAAAATTGTCCCTGCTGTAGGAGCTGCCGGTGACCGGCCCAGTTTAGCTGCGAACATAATGTGGACAGATACAAGCAAAGGCAAAAGCATTTGAACCACAGAGCGCACAGAGGAAAAGAATTCCTGTTGCAGGAGCTGCCGGTGACCCGCTCAGTTTAGCTGCGAACACAAAGTGGATAGATGCGAGCAATAAAAATAAAAGGGGTCACTGACTGACCCCTTAAACTTCTTTATTATTCAGGCTGGGTGATTTTGTCTTGGGTTTTAGTCTCAAAATCACTGGCGTCGTGGCGTTCATGCAGTTGACTTGACGGTTCGCCCCACGTGCGGTTAACCATTCTGCCGCGTTGTACTGCCGGTCTCAGGGCAATCTCATCATTCCATCTCAATACATGGGGGTATTCATGGGTTTGTAAGAACTCAGCCGCTTCGTAAACTTTGTTACTTACCAGTGCACCATACCAAGGCCAAATTGCGATATCTGCAATCGTATATTCATCTCCACACATGTAACGGTTTTTCGCGAGGTGCTGATCTAGAACATCTAATTGACGTTTTATCTCCATGGCATAACGATCAATAGGGTATTGGTATTTCTCAGGAGCATAGGCGTAGAAGTGGCCAAATCCACCACCCAATATGGGTGCACTGGCCATTTGCCAAAATAACCAAGACATACATTCTGCTCGCTGAGAAGGTGCACTAGGTATAAGTACATTAAATTTTTCAGCCAAATATAACAGCATAGAGCCCGATTCAAATAAGCGGGTAGGGGGATTCGTTGAGTGGTCAACAAGTGCTGGTATTTTTGAGTTTGGATTCACCTCTACAAAGCCACTAGTAAACTGCTCGCCTTCCATAATATTGACCAAATGAGCATCATATTCAGCATTGCCTATACCTAAGGCCAGTAATTCTTCAAACATGATCGTCACTTTGACACCATTTGGGGTAGCAAGCGAATATAACTGAAAGGGATGTTTACCCACTACCAGAGCTTTGTCTTCTCTGGCGCCAGCAGTTGGGCGATTAATCACGGCGAATCTTCCACCATTATCTGGGTTCCATTGCCATATTTTGGGAGGTGTGTAAGTTGGGTTGCTCAAATGATTCTTTCCTTATTGGTTTATATTGCAAGGCAGAGTAATTATTATTAAGGACTATCGAGTTTAAGTTTAGAACGACAAGATGACGAACTCAATATAGAGTGATGGGGGCAGTTGTTTAAAAACTAAAGCCCTAAGCTCAGATGAATGCAAGGCAAATTACTTTTAGAGACTAATTAGGCCTATACTTTAACTTAGTTGCTTAATACAGGCCTAGCTCATGATAGAAAAACGTCAACATTCAAGAATATTAGTGCAGGATTTGCATGCTGAGATTTGCGTTACAGAGTCAGGGACTTCGCAACAATCAATACTGCAAGGTTCGGTTGTTGATATGAGTAATTCTGGGATTAAAATAAAGCTCTTGTCTCCCATGCCACACACCTCACCTATGAGTAAAATTAGTATATTGTTAACTAACTCTAATCTGTCTAATCCAATGACAATTAAAGGGATGGTAAGACATATCTCTGTTAACAATGAGTGTGGTGTTGCTTTCTCTGACGAGGTGGGAAATGTCGATGTCGATGAGTTTTTGTTTGAATGTGTTAGAAATATTGCGACAAATTAAGGTTAATTAACCAATAAATCAGCTAACGAGTCAAAGCCATATTTGCTTTGACTCGTTAGCTGTCACTAAAAAATACTTATCTTTTATAAATATTTCGCATGAAAGCGTAAGTGGTCTTCGATAAAACTAGCAATAAAATAGTAGCTATGATCGTATCCAGGGTGGTAACGAAAATCTGCTTTGTAGCCAATCTCTGTTGCTACATCTTCTAAGGGTTTGGTTAGTTTTTGACTGAGGAAAAAATTATCATCTAATCCTTGATCAACCAACATGGGGATATGCAAAAACTCCCCTTGTTGACGCATTAATTGACAACTGTCATAGGCTTGCCAATCTTGTTTATTATCACCTAAATAGTGAGTGAAAGCCTTTTGTCCCCATTGACATTCCATTGGACTGACTATTGGCGCAAATGCTGATACAGAGCAATAACGCTTCATATTGGAAAGGGCAATAATAAGTGCACCATGGCCGCCCATTGAGTGGCCAGCAATCGCCGATTTTTCCTTCACATTAAATTCTTTTTGCACCAAGGCAGGTAATTCTTCCACAATGTAATCATACATTTGATAGTGGTCCTGCCACGGTGTTTGTGTGGCATTGAGATAAAAACCAGCACCCAAGCCTAAATCATAAGCACCATCGGCAGCTTCAGTAACTTGCTCGCCACGTGGGCTGGTATCAGGCATAACAAGCATGATGCCAAGTTCCGCAGCAACACGTTGCGCCCCCGCCTTGGCTGAAAAGTTCTCATCAGTACAGGTTAAACCACTAAGCCAATATAATACTGGCAGTTTCTGGTTCTTCCCGGTGGCTGGAGGAATAAATACACTAAACCGCATTTCGCAATTAAGTGTTTTCGAACGGTGGCTATAACGTTTTTGCCAGCCACCAAAACACTTATTTGCACTTAATTCAGCCAACTCTGTGGCATTAGTCATGGATTGGTCTCCCACTTAGAAATGCACCACGGTACGAATAGACTTGCCTTCATGCATCAAGTCAAAGGCATCATTGATATCTTCTAAAGCCATGGTATGGGTAATAAAAGTATCCAATTCAAATTCGCCATCCATATAACGCTGCACATATTCAGGCAATTGACTCCGGCCTTTAACTCCACCAAAGGCTGTGCCTCGCCACACACGCCCAGTAACTAATTGAAACGGGCGAGTTGAAATTTCCTGACCGGCGCCAGCTACGCCGATAATGATTGATTCGCCCCAACCTTTATGGCAACACTCAAGAGCCGAGCGCATCACATTGACGTTACCAATACATTCGAAGGAATAGTCAACACCACCATCGGTCATTTCAACAATAACGTCTTGAATAGGCTTATCAAAGTTTTTAGGGTTTACGACATCGGTAGCACCTAATTGTTTAGCAATTTCAAATTTGTCTTCATTAATATCAATAGCAATGATTCGTCCTGCTTTGGCCATTTTTGCGCCAATTAGCACTGAAAGCCCAATGCCGCCTAAACCAAATACTGCAACCGTATCACCAGCTTTGACTTTTGCTGCGTTAGTCACCGCACCCATGCCAGTGGTTACGCCACAGCCAAGTAAGCAGACTTTTTCTAAGGGGGCATCTTTAGGGATTTTAGCGAGGGCAATTTCTGGAATAACAGTATGTTCGGCAAAAGTTGAAGTGCCCATATAATGATAAATGGGTTGGCCATTAATAGAAAAACGGCTCGTACCGTCTGGCATCAGGCCTTTGCCTTGCGTTGCGCGGATGGCTTGGCACAAGTTGGTTTTACCTGAGAGGCAGAACTTACATTTGCCACACTCAGGCGTATATAGTGGAATAACATGGTCGCCCACCTCAACTAAGGTGACACCTTCTCCAATCGCTTCGACAATGCCCGCGCCTTCATGGCCCAAAATGGCAGGAAACAAACCTTCAGGATCGTCTCCAGACAGGGTATAGGCATCAGTATGGCAAACACCTGTCGCGACTATGCGAACCAATACTTCGCCTTTTTGTGGTGGTGCAAGATCCACTTCTTCAATCTTTAGTGGTTGGCCAGCGGCCCATGCGACAGCGGCCCGAGTTTTAATTGATTTCATTGTTTTTCCTTACTAATTTAATTTGTGCTTAATATGCTTGTATCTATACGAATATTATAAACAATTACCGAGTAAACGAATGTCTGCATCACGCCATAAAACTTGATTAATTTGATGACCATCAGCACACAACTTTTCTCTATTGAGTCTTTTTTGCAGACTCTCTGCGGCTTTGTCTTCGAGTTCTAATTTTGTTTGATTATCTGCCAATACTCCAAATTGTTTGGCTTGTTGTTTACGTCCTTCAATTTCCTCTCGATCAAGACCACGTTCATTTGGACGCTCATAGTCTCTTTGATTGTTGCTGCGCAAAGAATCTTGAGAGGTGTTACGCCAGGAAATACCAAATATGAATTCAATTGTGCCATTATCTAATGTGCGGCTCTCAAATTTTTCATCAGTCATTATAGGTTCTGGTGGCCCGGCAACGCAGGCGCTCAAAACTAAACTGAGCAAAGCAAGTTTTATGTAATTTATCAACGTATCGTCCAATATTATGCTGTTCTCCACTATACTATCGAATTGTGCGCTGAGGTGACAAACAAAGTCGATAATTTTTATCCTTACGGTTGGTATAAAAATTAATAATTGGGTAAGTTCTCTTCTATCCGTTTTTGACCTTCACTATGTTATATTGCATATTGGCTTACAGTAATTAATTATGTCCCTTACGGTCATAAACCTCTTTAGGTTTAAAGGAGTTTTCGGTTTTGAAATTCAAAAAATCAGTCTGTGTTTTAATGTTGTTAGGTTTTGGGGGACAAACGTATGCGACTGAGGGTTTATATGCTGTGTCAACCATTGGCTCAGCCAAAACAGAATTTGTCGACACTAGCAATAATGACTTGTCATACAAATTGGGCATGGGTTATCAAATTGACCGCCAATGGTATTTTGAAGCGGGTATACAAAAATGGGCTAGTGACAGCATGGCAAGTGAATTGCCTATTACTCTTGAACAATTACAAGATACAAGTTTAAAACTCGATACCACCGCGCTTTATGCTACTTTTTTAGGTAAAGCAGCTGGCCCGGCGGGTGAGCTTTTCTATCGTATAGGTTTGTTAAAAACCGATATCAAAGGCCAACAAGTTTTGGCGGGTAATCAAGTTTGTGAGCTGGGCAGTACCACAGCTATAGCGCTTAATGATGAGCAAAATTACAGTTTTTGTCAGTTTGACGAAGGTGGTGTAGCGGGAGTCATCGGTTTGGGTTTTGATTACTTCATCAGCCACAAAATGATGGTTCGAACTGAACTGGAATATATCAAAGGGCAAAATAACTTAAGCATGAGCGGAGCTTACGTGGGTTTGCGTTATAATTTTTAGTGAAATTTGTACCACCGAGCTGCGTTTGTGAAGGAAAGTTGGGTAAATAAGTCTGCACCTATCCTTAAGTCGTTATGATAAGCCTGCCATAGGTGGGAGTATGAGTGACTTAAGGTGCATAATGGAAAATTACTGGCTAACATCACTCTATTTGAACCGAAGCAGCTTAAAGTAAGCTCTAAAATTTCTGTAGCAGTGGTTATCAGCCAATTGCGCTTAGTCATTTCCCACGCCGACAGTTTAATCGCAACATTCGGGCAGGTACTCAAACCTTTTAAATTATTTTTCCATATAGCAAAGTCGGCAGTGGCTTTTTGTGGCGGCCATCCTGCATGATTGATAATAATAGCCATGTTTTTGTGGTTTTGCGCTAAGCTCAATAAGGCTTCAATCGCTGGTGTATTAGTGAGCGATAGCTGAGCTTCAAAATTAAAGCCTAGCTCATTTAATAAGCTAAACTGCTTAGACGTATGAGGGTGAGTCAAAATAGACAATGCATCGTCGTCTAGTATGTGCCTTACGCCAACAACCGAAGGCCGTTGCACTAGTTTTTTCAGATTATTTGCAAAATTAGTTGAGGTCAAATCAGTGCAGGCAATCGATTTAAATGGCAGGCGACAAACGCTTTCTAACCAGTCAATTTCACGCCATGGTTGACGGTTATCAAAACCAGCTTCGATGTGCACAAACCCAGCCAGTGACATTCCTTTTGCAAGTATAAGATCTTGTTCATCGTAGTTTCTTGCGATCTGCTGTTTGTCTTGCCAATGGGGCGGGTTCTGGGGTTTTAGCCAGCCATATTCGCCTAAATTTAAGTCAAATAAATGCAGGTGTGGGTCGATTATTTTTATTGGGGCAACGGCCATTATTATTCTCAATAACTGTATGGTAGACAGCAAAATTCATTTTATTGAGCGGTATAACCGCCATCGATTACCTGCAAACTACCGGTGATAAACGCTGCCTCGTCACTCGCTAAAAAATAGGTCAAAGCTGCTACTTCGTCTGCTTTTCCTAATCGACCAAGCGGTTGTAATGCCGCTTCTTCACGATGCACTTGTTGCTCGTCGGCTCCAGATTTTTTTACGTATTTGTCAATCGCATGGTGATAAAGAGGCGTTTCTATTGTGCCAGGGCAGATAGCGTTAGCTCTAATTTGATAAGCCGCATAGTCCAGTGCGGTAGTTTTTGCTAAGGACGCTAGCGCAGCCTTGGTCATGTTGTAGGCAAAGGAATTGCGTTTTGCGATAATTGATTGGTCAGAAGCCATATATAAAATGACCCCTTTGGCTTGCGATTTCATTACCGGTAATACTGCTTTAGTGGCAGTAATTGCACCCTTAACATTGATAGCAAATACGCGATCAAATTCCGCTTCTGAGGTCTGTTCAATGGTGCCAGAAAAATGAATCCCTGCATTTGAAACCAGCACATCCACTCTTTTATATAGGAGGAGTATTTTAGAAAATACCGACTTTGTTTCAGCGATATCAGCTATATCACAGGGCCACCAGTCAATATTAGGCGATTTTGTGGTTGCTTTTTGTAGATCGACATTCACCACCTTGTAACCTTGTTGAGCAAAACGTTCACAAATTGCCGCGCCTATGCCTAAGCTTCCACCAGTGACGATACATACAGCTTGAGAGGAATGTTGAGTCATAATTAACCTGTGTTGTTCAAAGTAACCTTAGCCAGCTAGGGTAAAGCAATGTTTATTAGCGACCAAGCGATAATTTAATCTTATACCTACTCTTAAATTAAACGTAAAAAAACTCTCAATCTTGGCATACATAAGAGGTCGATTATTGTAAAATATTGCACTATTAAAGCGGGTTTAAATTAATTAATAGTGAACTTGAAAGGCGTCTAAGGTTCAAATGTTACTGTTCAGTCTCGTTATTACTTAAATTACACAGAGAGAAAGATTTTTTGTCCCTAAAAATTATTCAGTTTTTTTACTGCAGATTGTTGTTGTGTCTATTATTTTCTTGTTCAACTGCATTGTGGACAGTTAATGTTTTGGCTTCTAATGTTGATGTTACGGGTATTAAAAACGACAAAGTACTGACGAATGTTACTGCTCACATAGAAAGCATCGAACCACCAGCAGCTAATTATCAGTTTGAACAATATCAGTTACAACTGATTGAAAAAGTAAAATTAGCCGTTGAAGTATTTGGTTATTATCAAACCCAAGTAGACGTGACTTTACCCGACCCAAATATTAAAAATAGTCGATGGCAGGTAGTTGTAGCATTAGGCAAAGTAACGACTATTAGTCAGTTATTAATAGATATAAAAGGGGATGGTGAACAAGACCCTATTATTCAGCAAGTATTAGCAAAACTGCCATTGACGCTTAACAAGGCCCTGCATCACGCAGATTATGAAGCAAGTAAGTCGCAACTTCAAAATGTCGCATTGTCGCTGGGATATTTTGATTTTGTCTTCACAGAACATACTATTGAAATTTTTGAGTCCACAGCCACTGCTACCATCACACTGAAAATGCAAACCGGCAAACGCTATTCTTTCGGGGAATTGCGCTTCCCAGAGGATGCCCGTGCCGAGGCCTTAGTGAAAGATTCACTGCCGTTTAATAGCGGTGAATACTATGAAGCTGATAAGTTAGCCTTATTGAACAAACGTTTAAAACAAACTCAGTATTTTAGACATGTTTTGGTGCGTCCTCTTGTGGCAGAAGCGATTGATTTTGCTGTCCCTATCGAAATCATTCTTACCCACAAGCCTCGAGATAACGTCGATTTAGGCGCCGGGATTTCGTCAGATATTGGCCCTAGATTTACCGCAAAATGGCAACGGCCTTGGGTAAATAGTTATGGACATGCTCTTGGATCAGAGCTATTTATTTCGCAACCGGAACGTTCAATTAGTTTTGACTATCGCGTGCCCATTGAAGATCCAATACAGAATTACGCGAGTTTTCAAATTGGTTTTCAGTCGCAAGACGACAATGATACCGCCAGTAAACGTTATACCATGTCAGCCACCCGTTTTTGGACAGTGGTAGATTCTGATTGGCAACGCGCGATGTTTTTGCGTTTAGAGCAAGAAACCTTTACCCAAGGTCTAGATGATGAGCAAACTACGCGCTTGCTTACGCCCGGGTTTACCTTGAGTCGTTTACGCACTAAGGGTGGCCTAGATGTATATTGGGGCGACAAACAGTCCATTACAGTAGAGAGCGCCGCTGATGTTTTTTTCTCAGATATCAACCTAGTACGTGTTACCGCACAATCTAAATGGTTGCGCAGCTGGAATGAACATCGAGTGTTATTTCGTGCTGATTTAGGCGCAATAGCGACCAATGACTTTAGTCAAGTCCCCTCGAGTTTGCGGTATTTTGCCGGTGGCGATCAAAGTATCCGCGGTTTTGGCTATCGCAAATTGTCCCCCGTCGAACTTAACGACATGGGAGATGAGGTGTTAACCGGTGGGCGATATCTTGCTGTGGGTAGCACAGAATACACCTATCCCTTTGCTGAAAATTGGCGTTTGGCCCTATTTTTTGATGCGGGTACGGCCACCAATAACTTTTCCAGTGATTACGCAACCGGCATTGGGGCGGGTGTCAATTGGTTGACGCCCGTTGGTCCTGTGCGCATTTATGTGGGACGTGGTAATAGTAGTTACGAAAGCAGCTGGCGTTTGCATTTTTCCATGGGGCCTGCACTGTGAGAAGTTTAAAATGGATATCAGCGATTTTATTGGCTTTGCTGCTAAGTGCAGTCTTATTGGCTGGCTTTGTGTTTACGCCCTGGGGAACACAATTAGCGCTTAAGGGCGCTGATGCATGGTTAGATGAATTAACTATTGACTATAAAAGTGGTGGTTTGGGCTCTGAGTTACTATTGAACCAGGTGCAATGGCAACAAGCTAATTTACAGGCCACCAGCCAAGATATTCAACTGAATATTGATTGGTCTTGTACTTGGTCGATGAATGTCTGTATTAACACCTTAAAAACCGGTGCAATTGATGTTCAGTTAAGTGTGCAAACCGAAGAATCGGCACCTGCCGGCAGCACCTCACCGCTAACATTGCCGTTTAATCTGAAGGTTGATAGCTTAAAACTTGGACCACTTAATGTGCTCATAAAAGATCAACTTAAGCTGTCTTGGCAAAGTGTCAGTAGTCGTTTTACCTTTGCTCAAAGTTTAGATGTTGCAAGCCTTGAAGTGGTGTCATTGCAAGTCGATTTACTCGCAAATGAAGCGGTGGCAAAGCCAACAGAACCCTTTGATTGGAGAACATGGCAGTATCAAGGGATCGAGCAATTGCCCATTAGTTTGCCCCTAGCTTTTGATTTGACTGAAGTGAATATTGCACCCTTTAAACTCAGTGCCAATGGACAACAAACCCTGTTATTAAGCTCAATAGGCCTATCAGCTGGTGCAGATGGTAAGAATTTGAGTTTACGCCAACTTAAAATACGTCATCAATTAGCCGAGGTTTCTGCTTCTGCTGAGGTAGGGCTTGGTGGCAGTTTACAGCACCAACTCAATGTTAAAGCGCAATATTTTGAGCCCCAAGGCGGCGAGGTCAACCTAGTATTGTCCTCTAAAGGTAATCTGCAGCAATTGGAAACACAAGCCCATATTAGTGGCTTAATCCAAGCTGATATTGGTATTGAGGCTGATTTAGTATCGAATGCGCTGCCAGTAGATATAACTGTATCATGGCAAAATCTAACGTGGCCCTTGGTTAAGCAGGCAGGCGCGCCAGCGCAATTTGAATCCCTCCAAGGTAAATTACACATGGCGGGTAATTTGGATGGTTTAAAGCTGGTTGGGCAAGGTGCGTTAGCGGGCCAATCTCTGCCTGACACTTCTTTTAATTTGCAAGCCAATGCCGATCGACAAAAATTGTTGCTCGACACTCTATCTATTCAGACTTTAGGTGGGCAAATTATTGCCAAAGGCGCCGTGACATTCTCTGATTATCTTGAAATTGTTAGCAGCTTAGAGTTAAACCATATTAACCCCGGAGTGTTGCTGCCTGAGTATCAAGCGGATATTAATGGTCAATTGCACGCTAAGGTATCTAACCCTTCAGGTCAGTGGCGAGCAAAGTTAAGTGAACTGAACATCAATGGAATGTGGCGTGATTTCCCCTTAAGTATTGGCGGTAATGCGCAGATTGATGATTTAGCTAATGTTATGCTCAATAAATTTAGCATCAAAAATGGCGAAAATAGTTTAGTGCTTGATGGCAAATTAAGCGGCGATCGTAGTATTGATTTTACGGTGCAACTCAATGCCCCGGCTCTTGAACAGAGCGTTGCAGACCTTCAAGGTCGCTTGTCATTGTCAGCGCAAATTAGCGGTTCGTTAGAACAACCTGCTTTAAAATATACCCTAGAAGGTGAAAAACTGAGATTTGCAGATATCAATGTCAAAGCCTTTGATGGTAAAGGACAAGTCTTGTGGGATGAGTTAAAGCCCGTTTCTATTGAGCTAAATGTGCAGCAAGTTATTGGGGTTAATAATCAGATTGATGAGGTAAAATTTAGTCTGACGGGGAATGCCCAAGCCCATGAATTATTGCTTGATACTACCAGTAATAAAACCAATTTGTTGGCTCGTATCCAAGGGACGTTAGCAAACGATTCTTGGCAAGGTCGCTGGCTTGAAGGGCAAATAGAGTCGACTTATGCCTCTTTGACACTGGCTGAGCCTTTTACTATCTCTGCTAATTGGTTATTACAAGAGTACGCTATTTCCCCCCATTGTTGGCAGCAAGTTAATAGTGATTTGTGTATTAAGCAGGCCAGCTTTAGTGACAATCGGGTGCGTTGGGATTTAGCCTTGCACGAACTTAATCTTATTCCATTACTGCAACGTGTCGTTCCGTCTTTTCCTCCCATTGATTCGACCAGTAAGCTTAGTATGACCTTAAAAGGCGATTGGCTTTTAAGCGAGCTTCCCAGTGCACAAATACATGCGAGTTTAACCCCAGCAACGTGGCGCTTTAAAAATAAAAAAACCTTACAACTAGATATCAAGGAATTCACTCTCGACGGTCAAATATCGGAGCAAAATATCAGCGTTGGTATGGCTTTGTCTGGGCCGCAAATTGGCTTGTTGTCGCTAAATTTACAAGGAGAAGCAGGCAACTTTAGCGATCAACTTGATAGACCCATAACTGGCGAGTTGGCTCTGAGTAATATTAATCTAGCCCCTTTTAGAGTGTTTCTACCACAACTTGATAAGTTTGAAGGAAAATTAGCCGGCAATACGCAGATCACAGGCACTTTACTTGAACCCTTAGTGAACGGAGTGATCACCCTAAGCGAAGGGGCAGTGCAGGGCCAAGATATTCCTCTTATCATCAGTGGTGTTAATCAAACGCTTGAACTACAGGGCGACAAAGCGTCTCTAAATGGCAGTTATTTGTTGGGTAAAGGCAAGGGGTCGATAGTCGGGGAACTCGCTTGGCGGCCGCAACTGGTGGGTAAAATAAATGTAGCAGGACAAAACTTAGAACTTGATTATCAAAGTATGCTGCGGGCGCAAGTCAGTCCGAATATCGATATCCAGTTTTCTCCAAATGCCGTTAAGGTAAAGGGGGAAGTAGTTGTACCTTATGCACGATTTAAGTTGAGGACATTACCACAGGGAACAGTTTCGCCTTCCAAAGATGTAGTGCTTGTAGAACAACAAGCCGAGCTGGCGCAGACCGAACAATTATTGGATTTGAATATTGTGGTATCCGTGGATCCAATGCAGAGAAATGATGTAAAACTCGATGCCTTTGGTTTAACCACTGATTTACGCGGAAATATGCGTTTGGAAAATAGTAAGCTAGGCATGATTGCCAATGGCGATGTGCAATTAATTAATGGACGTTACCGCGCTTATGGACAAAACTTAATTATTCGTGAAGGTGATATTACTTTTAATGGCCCCTTGGATAGACCATTTTTGAATATTGAAGCGGTGCGTGATCCTAAGCTCACTGATGACGATGTGGTTGCTGGAATTCGAGTAGATGGCGCGGCTGACAGTCCTAAAGTAGAGGTGTTCTCAGAGCCAGTAATGGAGCAGCAACAAAGTCTATCTTATGTGTTAACCGGACGCGGTTTAGGCCAATCGAGTGGTGATAGCCAAGAAACCGTATTATACAATATGTTGCTGGGTTTTGGCTTAGGCCAAAGCGAAAACATGGTGACTAATATTGGCCAAAAACTAGGTTTCAAAGATGTCAATTTAGATACCAGTGGACAAGGTGAAAATACGCAACTCTCCGTTTCTGGATACGTTGCGCCGGGCGTGCAACTTCGCTATGGGGTAGGGGTGTTTAACACTGCCTCTGAAGTCGCTATTCGTTACGAATTATTACCACAACTTTACATTGAAGCGGTTAGTGGTTTGAGCAATGCTCTTGCTATTTATTATAGTTTTAGTATTGAGGGCAGTCAGAACAAAAAAATACTAAATAAAGACAATACTCAGTAAATTTACTCTTTTGGCCTGTATATTGCTGAAGATTGCTTAGTATTAGGGTAATTGAGTATAAACATGACGCAAAAACATCATATTAAAAACAGTGTGGTCGCCGCGCTTGGTCTGACTTTAAGCGGCTGTTCGTTGTTTGGTTTGGGAACGGCTGAGCACAACATAGCAAAGGCAAACGCCAACTCTGATTATCACGCTAATGGCACTGAAGCGATGCTTATAGCCGAACGCATCAGCTTACCTGCTAGTACTGAAGATAGTGTACCCACAGCCTTCACATCGAATATTCATTTTCAGATGTTAAATGACTACGTTGAACAAATGGCTATTGAGTTAAGCCTTGAACTGGTTAATCTCAAATTGGATTATCCCATTGCGGTGAGCTCATTTGTGCAACTAGACGCCTCACTCAATAACGCTGACAGCTTGGGTAATCAATTAGCAGAAAACTTTATCACGGAGTTGAGAAAGGTAGGTTTGCTGGTTAATGATTACAAGATCACTGGCAATATATTGGTGACCCCGAGCGGGGATTTCGCCATGAGTCGCGATCCTAATCAGTTAAAGTCACTGCAAAATATTGGCTATGTATTAAGTGGCACGATGGTAAAAAATGCCAAAGGTATGTTAATTAATGCAAGAATTGTCGGGCTTAGCAGTAATGTTGTGGTTGCAGCAACGTCAAAACTTATTCCTAATATCATGTTAAGAGAGTTTCAATAGAAAAGGCGCTTCACTATAGCGCCTTTACTGAGTTTAAAGTGATAAAACCCCTAGACGCTCACTGGCTACTGACCAATTTAATGCCGTCTTTTTGGCCACTGTTGTTAATTGATTGAGTGATGCTTGCTGGTAAAAATCCCTGAGCAGAACCCACTACCGCTTTACTTGATATACCGACAATGCGAGCATTGACCAATACCCCACCTTGATGTTTAGTCATTGTACCAAGTAACACATATTCTACGGGAAGTTTGCTGGGTAATTCTAAGAAATCACGGCTTAAGACAAAGTCACCGCTAGATGTGACTCGCACATAATCAGTGGTCTTAAAGTCAATAACAGGAATACCAAAGCGATGAATTTCATGAATAAAACTCTCGGCAATTTGATTGCCCAAGATATCGGCTTGTTCAAAATTACTGTCTAGAAAAACGAAACTGGTCACTGCCATTGGCGTTTCGGCATTAACATATTGCAGATTACTGACTAAGTCTTGCATCATGCCACGCACATAGTGATTTATATTATAATTTTTTGGATCAACATTATTAATATTGCTGTAATTGTTACCACTACTTTGCGCATTGAGTTGCTGTTTAAATTGGTTCTGAAACTTGGCGCTCGCTTCTAACTGACTCATGTCAGCATGTTTTTGCTCTGTAATACTGGCTTGGCCACTTTCTTGAAATAATACGCTATCGTTGTTTGAATCTGCAGTTAAATAACCTTCATTAGGTCCTGCGACACAGCCGCTCAGTGCCATACCTACCAGTATACTTAGCTTATGAATTTTCATTTAACTCTCCTAACAAATAAAACCGATGTGCATACCTTGCTGAGCAAGGTTTAGTTGTTTCGGTATTCAACTTAATATCGACTGCATGTCGCATAACTGGAGGTGTCATCATCGGCAAAGGCTAACCGCTAATGATGTTCCAAAGGCAATAGATTGCCTGCTCATTGCATGTTACCGCTGCTTAGTTATTAGTGTGACTTACTCAGCAGCGTAAACTCACTCGTTATCGGCAGCACGTCATACTAAATTTAGCAATTAAGATGCCAATAAGTGGAGAGAAACAAGATGTTAAAGGCGCTTAGGTGAGATGAAAAATAAACGTAAATGAATAAATCATCCAACTACCACCTTCATACTTGACTGCTTATTTTCAGCACGAAGTTATTCTTCAATAAACTCTTTACCGATTTGCAAATTACGGGTGGCGAGTTGAACTTCTTTTAAAAAAGTTAAAAGGGCAAAAATCAATAAAATTAAGGATATAGTAAATAAGGCAATAACTGCGTTACGAAAATTTATCTGCCACAAGTCACCCACAAAGAGGCACACAACCACGCCACAAACAAATAGTGCAGAGGCTACGCACAGACCTATCGCTCGGTTGATGAGGTTTACGCGCCGCCACAGGTTTTTAAGTTCTTTTTGCGACATTTCAAGGTAGGCAGGATTTTTAAGCATCATGATCCTACGTTCTATGATCCTTGCTCTATCAACAATACGTCCAAGTCGCCCCGACATCACATTTAAAAAGCCGGCTATGCCCGTTAACATAAACACAGGGGCTACCACTATCTGAATGATTTGGGCTAAATCAGTTGTTGATGAATCCATCTTTATATCCCGTTAGTTTAAAGGCTGTCTTGAGCTGGTTCTTCATCTTCAACTTTAACGGCCCATAAGTCATGGTCGTCGGCATGGATAATTTGTGCCCAGATAATATCACCGGGCTCAACATCAAATTCGTCGGTTAAATGCACGTTACCATCAATTTCAGGTGCATCAGCATAACAACGGCCTACTGCCCCTTCACTGGTTACTTCATCAATTAATACTTGGAATTCAAGACCAATTTTCGCTTGTAATTTAGCGGCACTGATCGCAGCTTGTTTATGCATAAAACGTTCATGACGTTGCTGTTTCACTTCTTCACTAACGGGGTCGGGAAGGTCGTTGGCTTTGGCACCATCCACATCTGAATACATAAAGCAGCCCACTCGATCAAGCTGAGCTTCGTCTAAAAAGTCGAGCAACATTTGAAAGTCTTCTTCTGTCTCACCTGGAAAACCAACGATAAATGTTGAACGAATAACTAAATTCGGGCAGATCTCACGCCACGCTCTGATGCGCTCCATGGTGCGTTCGGCAGCGGCTGGGCGTTTCATTAACTTAAGAATACGCGGGCTGGCATGTTGAAAGGGAATATCCAAGTAGGGCAATATTCGCCCTTCAGCCATCAAAGGCATAATTTTATCCACAGAAGGGTAGGGATAAACGTAATGTAAACGCACCCAAATGCCTAAATCAGCGAGTTTTTCACATAGGGTTTTCATGTCGGTTTTTACCGGCATACCGTTCCAAAATGCGGTCTTATTTTTTACATCAACCCCATAAGCACTGGTATCTTGCGAAATCACCAATAACTCTTTAACTCCGGCATTTTTCAAACGTTGTGCTTCATCTAATATGTCGCCAATAGGGCGACTGACTAAGTCGCCACGCATGGACGGGATGATGCAAAAAGTACAACGGTGATTACACCCTTCCGATATTTTCAAATAGGCATAATGACGCGGCGTCAATTTAACCCCGATATCAGGCACTAAATTTAAATAAGGGTTGTGTACGGGCTGCGGCAAGTGGGTATGCACTTGATTAACCACTTCTTCATAAGCGTGGGGGCCTGTAATGGCAAGTACATTCGGGTGAACTTCGCGAATGTCATCTTCTTTGATGCCTAAACAGCCAGTAACGATAACCTTGCCATTTTCAGCCAAAGCTTCGCCGATGGTATCGAGAGACTCTTGCACGGCGGAGTCGATAAAACCACAGGTATTGACTATGACTAAATCGGCATCTTTATAAGTGGGCACTACATCATAACCTTCGGTGCGCAGTTGAGTCAGAATACGTTCTGAGTCCACTAAGTTTTTTGGACAACCTAAGCTAATAAAACCAATGCGCGTGCCTTCTGATGGTTTATGTGTGACTCCAGATTCAAGCACCTTAACGGGCGTTTCTAAGGTAGTGGTTTTATTTGGGATATAGGTTTCAAATGTCATGTAGGGCCTTGCTGCTTTACTTGTGATATCCAAGTTAAAAGCAATATAAATGGAAGTTTGGCTAACTTTTGCTGGAGTAAAACAGACGTGTTTACTCAAAGCTGCCTTCAATTGCATCGATTATACAGGAGAATTTGTTACGGTGTAACGACTAAGTATGCAGGAATGATGATCAGTTTAGGCTCTAGCTTGAGTTGTGTATTTAACTTGGTGCAGATGGGGAGACTCGAACTCCCACGACCGTTAAGCCACTAGCACCTGAAGCTAGCGTGTCTACCAATTCCACCACATCTGCAATAGCTGGCGATTCTATACTGGCTTGTCCCTTTAAAGTAGTCTCGCATCAAGAGTTTTTACATTATTTTTGCATTTAACTATTAATGCCAAGTCTATACCTTTATTTGTCATGTCAACTCAAGGTTGTAGTCAAACTCGGTGAGCGTCACTAGCGATATAGTGCGTTTATCTCATCAGGTCGCAACTAGGTAAGACGCTCGCGGCTCGTCAGGGTCCTTAATCCCAAATCTCGTTGACCAAGACCGATACCCACCACCATTAATTGTTCAAACGCTTCAGTATCATAGGCACTGACTATTATGCGACTTGGACTAAAACCTGTGAGTCATTTAGAACTGGGCGCATAGCACTCTGTGCAAATGGTACGGGCGAGCTATTCACCTAATTGTTCAGGCTGAAATACTAAAATTTGGCTAAGTCTTATAAACATTGTCGACTTAAACCGATTTGAATCTAATAGCGTCATAAGGGGCATAACTCTGCCCCTTATTGTTGGCCACATATGAACTGCCGCAAAATGATGCAGGCCCAGTCTTTAAACATGCAATGAAGCTATAAATCTGCCAATGTGTAGCGAAATGGCACAGCGGGTAAACCTGCACTATTATAGATATTCGCGGGGCTGTTATCGGCCCAAGCATAACGTAGCATTTTGGCTTGTTTTACCTTGGGAGAACTGACGATGATACTATCGCCGTCAATTAGTGCATGAGCATTAACAAACTTACCATCCGCGCCAGCTAACGCAAAACCCAATAGCTCCTTGCCTTGAACCTTTAAACCACCATCAACATGATTGTATGACACGACTAATACGTTTTTACCTGCAATAAGTTTGGCCTCTGCCTTGGCGATGCTTGGACCAGAGTAGCAAACAGGCTCTTTTAGCACCACATGTTGCGCTACCCGCCATAATCGCTCGCCTACATCAGTTTTGTTGCGCGGGTGAATATCATCGGCATCACCAATATCGATGGTGACAGCCATGCCTGTATTGGGCAACGTCAGAGCGCAGGATTGAGCTTCGCGCAGCAGCGCCCAATCGCTGTCAGTCGCTTGGTCTTTTTGCTTGAGGTAACTAGCTACTTGTACAAACAAAAAAGGCAGTTCAGGCTCATGCCATTGTTTGCGCCAATCGGTGATCAATGTTTTGAACAGCTCGCTATATAACGCGTGTGTGCCCACGTTATTTTCACCTTGATACCAGATCACCCCGCTAATTGGAAAATTAACCAGCGGGTGGATCATGGCGTTATACAATACGCCGGGCTTCCATTTGTAAGACTTAACATCGGGTATTTTAGGTTCAATTTTATTACACACTTGCCATGGGCCACTCAGGTCGACATTTTGATAGTCTAAGGCTAAATAAAAGCGCTCTTTTTTACCGATTAATACCGTATTATCCCAGCTGTTTGCTACTCGCACCACAATGATGTTATCGCCAATTTTCAGTGTATTTAAGGGTATGTGCACACGTTCTGTGGTGTCTTGCCAACCCTTTGTATAGACTTGTTGGCCATTGATAAAGACCCGAGCAATTTGATTGAGCTCGCCCATATCTAGACTCACAGAGCGAGGTAGGGTACTAACTTGAAAGTGCTTTCTTGCCCAAACTATGTCGCTTAGTGCATGGGCTTGCAAGTTGGGTAAATTGACCGTTGACCAAGTTGAATCATCAAAATCAGCGGCTAGTAATTTGCCATCAGCAAAGGCAGTGCGACTATCAAGTAGCTGCCATTTTTGTTTTTCTAATTCGTCGTTATGGCTAAATTTTTGTTGCCATTTTGGCCCAAGTTGTTGCATGTTTTGTGCGTCTTTTTGATAAGCATTAATATTGACTAATGCCTCTAAAGACGTCCACGCCTCTGCGGGTGTGCCGCCCCAACTACTATCGATAATTGCCACCGCAATGCCAGTATGCCGCTGATAACGTTTGGCAAAATGCCAAGCAACGGCTGAAAACTCAGCGCTGGTTAAGGGGCTAGAAATTTTCCATGCTGAAGCAGGTATATTATATTGAGGAATGGCTGAATAGGTTTGACTGAGTTCAAAAAAACGAATTTGCGTATTCTCACTGTTGGCCACTTCTTGTTGCCAGTCATCCGTTTGCCAACTCAATTTCCATTCCATATTCGATTGGCCAGAAGCCAGCCAGACATCGCCAACTAAGATATCATCGACAAGCAAACTTGTATTACCTTGCCCCACCTTGAGTTGAAATGGTCCGCCCGCACTTAATGATGGTAAGTGAAGCTGCCACCGACCAGCTAGGTCAACTTGCGTGCGCTCGGTAAGCAAGTTGTGCTGTCCTTGAAATAAACTGACTTTAATCCATGCGCCTACTGTCCCAGCACCCCATATCGCCAAAGGTTTGTTGCGCTGAAAGACCATGTGGTCACAAAAAATAGAGGCGAGAGATAGAGAGTCGGGCATGAGTGTGGTTTTTTTAAACTCAGTTTTAATTGTCTGTTTTAACTGCTTTACGCTATTGATAGACAGGACATCAAGTTACTTGTCCCCAGCCTCGAAATTCTAGACTCCGGCGAATCTGGGTTGTTTGAAATTCTGTTACTCATCGATGATTACTATTTAATGGTACAAACATAAGCACCAATAATCATCTTTTTGTTCCTACTCGAAGTTTGCCTCTTTACTTTTTAACACAAACAAATATAGCGTTACCAGAAGTCGTGTCCCACGGAATGAGTCTGTCGTATTCATGCTCAAAAATATGCAACTCAAAGTAGGGATTTAATATTGCTTGTAACTGAGTAAAACTGACAGCCACCATAGGGTGTTGGTCTTGCCATCTATGCTGTTCTGTTGGAGAAGTTTTTTCAATGCTGAGCAATAAAGATTGTTTGTCGCCTTGGCCGACGTAATGCCAAGCTGAGGTAAAAGTAAAATCACTGTTTTCATGTAAGGCATGATGATGCTCTACTTTGCTATTGTCGATAGCGTGTTTATCTACTGCGTTAAAACAAAAAATTCCTCCAGATTTTAGCGCTGCATAAACGCACTTGATACAGTTATGTAAGTCTTCAAGATCAGCGCAATAATGTAAGGAATAAAGAAAACAAGAGATAAGATCAACCGGCTCTTCTACTTTGAACTCTGTCATATTGCCTAAGGTAAATATAGCTTGAGGACAACGTTGCTTGGCAATATCCAACATAGGTTGATTAATATCTAGGCCCTGACATTGAAAACCGTAGTCAATAAAATATTTAAGATGGGGCCCAGTGCCGCAGGCTAAATCAATATGTTGTCTGCCTTGGTTACCAAAAAAGTGGTGTAGGCGACGCACACAATCACTTTGCTGCTGATAATCAATATCGGCACACATCAGGTCATAATAATGTGATAGGTCGGTATACAGTGCGACAGTCATAATAAGCCCAAAAACAAAAAATTGCGGGCGCATAATATAGCAACTTAGCTGTTTTGCGAAGCGAGTTTACTGCAAATAAAAAAGCCGGCAAAGATGCCGGCTTTTATAGTTAAGTCTTCTTAGAAGCGTTTTTTAACGGTTACACCAAAGGTTCTTGGCTCAGCCATATAAGCATTCAATTTACCCTCTTGCAGCGGTGTATTGAAGTTTGTGCGGTTAATATATTCTTCGTCTAATACATTACGTGCCCATACAACGACGTCTATATCCTGATCCATGAAGTTCATGAATAATCGTAGGTTCAATAAGCTATAAGCATCTTGCACTGCATAAGGGTCGTTACTACCATCTAGGATAATATCACTAGTATAAGTATATTCACCTTGCACATAAGCATAAATATTATCAGCTAATTCCAGATCTTGCTTTAAAGACAAGACTGCATAATTTTCTGGCTCACCACCGGGTCTGTCACCTGAACGATCACAGAAACGATTAGGATTGCCATTTGCATCAGCACCTCGACCTGGATCAGCTATACCTGTATGCCAAGTATATGCAGTCCAGCAGTTACCGGCCAAAAAGGTTTTGTATTTGGCTTTCACAAAAGCATAACCAAGGTTAACTTCTAAAGTATCAGTAGGTAGCCAAGTAGCTTCTAGTTCTAGACCTTTTATTTCGTAGTCACCGGCGTTTTGTAAATTAAAGCCGTTACCAGTAAACGTATTGGCTTGAAAATCTTTAACGGTAGTGTAATGAGTAGCGGCGTTGATACGTAAATCTTGATCTGGGAAGTCTTTCTTCAAACCAAGTTCAAATGACTGCGACGTTTCGGCATCAAATAATGGATTAAAACCAGCTGCAATCCTGTCAGTATTTGTACCACCTGATTTATAGCCTTCACCATAAGATGCGTACCACAAGGTATCCGAATCTGGTTGATAACTTAATTTAACCGTACCGGTGATTTGGTCATCCTTCAACGATTCAGTAATATCTGGGCGATCTGACGTGGTAGCACCAAGTGCTTTAAAAGCCCATCCAGGTGTCTGGAAAGGTAATAATGCTGCAGCAGCCATTTCAGAAAAGGGGTCAATTTGACCTGCGCCAATGCCTTGTAAAATTATGCCAGCATAACCTGCACCGTAGATCAACGAACCTGGTGTTGGTGCTGAAGGATCACCTATTGATGAAAAGAAGGTTGGGTATTCTGTACCACCTGCCATATTTTCACTAAATACAGTAGATAAGTCCTTTTTCTCGTCGGTGTAACGAATACCTGCTGTTAGGGTTAACTCATCAGTTAATTTGTAATCAAACTGACCAAACAAGGCATAACTTTTATGCTTTTGTTTGGCAACGTGATCAAAACCAGTGCCCGCTGGGCTAGCTTCAGCAGCTGGCGCGATTAACCCACCAGTGGCAGCACTTAATCCATTAAGGCCATTAAGCAGTGGATCCAAGGCACCGCCGAAACTTGCCATAACAAAAGGATTAAACACATTATCGGTATACAGACTGTAGGCTAAATCTAAGTCTTGCTCGAAATAGTACAAACCTACAATATAATTAAGTTTTTCGCTGTTATAGTCGATGCGTAGTTCTTGGGAAAACGAGCTTTGCTGCGAATCATTGCTGGTACCAAATAAATCCACATCAGTGAAATCTGTATCAATATTGTCGTAAGATTCAAATTTACGATACGCTGAGATAGACACAAAAGTGTAGTTGTCATCTAAATCCCAATCAAGTTGGGCTGATAGACCACGGTCTGTCATGCTTGATTCAGGCAAAAATGATAAGGCAATTTCCCGATCATAAAAGGCATCACCACCTGGAAAGGCTGTTCCACCTAAACTGGCGATAGCTGCATCTGAGCCAAATTTGCCGGGGATTTCTTTTGCTTGGAAGTTACTTAACTGTACCGGAGCACCGCAGCAGATTTCATCGATTTCTGCCCAGTCGGCAATAATGCGTAAGCTGACATCTTCGTTAGGTGTATAAAGTGCCTGTGCTCTTGCGCCCCAACGGTCACGATCGTTAACAGTATCTTCTCCAAGGGCGATATCGCTAATGGTGCCGTCACGTTGGCTACCAAATGCAGTAATACGAAAAGCCAAGACATCTTCAATAGCTGATATAGACGTGGCACCTGAAAGGTTAACTAGCCCGTAATTACCGACTGTTGCTTCTACAAATGCATCTCCGCCACTATGGCTGGGGGCGGCAGTAGTGACCAACACTGCCCCAGACGGGGTGTTTTTACCAAATAAAGTACCTTGTGGACCGCGCAATACTTCAACTGCTGCAACGTCAACTAGGTTATTAATTAGGGAGTTTTGACGAGCGCGATATACGCCATCAACATATAAACCAACCGAGGATTCAAGACCAAAGTTCTGTGAAGATGTACCGACACCACGAATAGAGAAACTCGAATTAGTGGCACTTTGACTTTGAAATGCTCCAAGGCCTGGCACATTAGTTTGCAAATCGTACATGTCTTTGATGACCGACTCGGCCATTTCGTCGCCAGTAAAGGCGGTGACAGATACGGGTACTTCTTGTAAATTTTGTGCTCTTTTTTGTGCAGTAACGGTGATGGTTTCTAAGCCTTGTTTTTCAGCCTTAGTTTCCTGCTCTTGCGCACTAACAACTGTGGTGCTGAGGGTCAAACTAAGTCCAATAAAAAAGGCTAGTGGTGTGCGTTTAAACTTCAGTGGGTAACTGTGAGTCATTTCATATTCTCTCGTTCCTAGTAACTTTGTTACTAGTTTGGTTACAACTTTTATAGTTTTGGTTTGGGTCGTTATAAGGAGCAAATTTTATCTTATGTCTTTTAACTGCTCCTACCTGTTATACGCTACCAAGTTTTCCACCTAAAAGTAAATAAAACGTTTGTGAAATGTTAATCATAGCGGCCATTTATAAGGTGAATGTTACTAATGCTTAACATTTGCCTTAGTGTTAATTAGTTTTGGGAATGTAATCCTATTAAAATAATCAATTAAACTAATAGTTTGTTTCTGCCTACACTGCGTCTCTCATATACTGAAGGATCCTCAATGACCGAGTTATTTTTAGTGCGCCATGGACAAGCTTCGTTTGGGGCCAAAAATTACGACAAATTAAGCCCTTTAGGCCATCAGCAAAGTCGGTGGCTTGGTGAATATTTCAGTGAACGCCAAACCGATATTGCGCAGATATGGACAGGGACTTTGGTTAGGCATCAAGAAACCGCACAAGGTATTTTGGATGGTACGAGCCAGACGTTTAGGCCTAGAGTAGACGCCAGTTTTAATGAGTTTGATTTTCAGTCTATTGGACGCGCCTACTTAAAGTTATTCCCACAGGAAGTATTGCCCACAGCGGCAACACCTGCTGAATTTTATCGTTTACTAAAAAAAGCCATGTTAGCGTGGTCGAACAATGAATTAGAGTCTGCTGATATTCCAGAGAGCTGGGGTGATTTTGAAAGGCGTGTTCGTTACTCTATTGAGCTATTACAAAAAGACGCTGGGCAAGGCCCAGTATTAGTAGTCAGCTCAGGTGGAGCGATAGCCATGCTTCTCAGTGTGGTACTAGGTTTGAACGCAGCGCAAGTTATTGAACTCAATATGCAAATTCGTAATACCAGCTTTAGTCACTTTTATTTTAATCAACACAACATCCGTTTAAGTAGTTTTAACAATGTGCCACATCTAGACACACTTGAACGACTATCTTCAATTACCTTTAGTTAGGTAAATAATCGACAATGCTTAGTTGTCTATAGGAATTACTATGAACTTTGATTACTCTGAAAAATCCACCGGTCTGATAAACAGACTTGAATCCTTTATGCAGGAACATATTTACCCCGTTGAGCAGGCCTATATCGAGCAAGTTCATGCACGAGCCTCATCACCTGAAACGCGCTGGCAAACACCTGCTTTGATGGAAGAATTAAAGCAAAAAGCTAAAGATGCTGGACTGTGGAATTTATTTCTACCCCATGAATATTTGCCTTATGGAGCAGGGTTAAGCAACTTAGAATATGCGCCACTATGTGAGTTAATGGGACGAGTTATGTGGAGCTCTGAAGTCTTTAACTGCAGTGCACCTGATACCGGTAACATGGAAGTGTTGTCTAAATACGGTTCACCGGCGCATAAAAAACAATGGCTAGAGCCACTACTTGCCGGAGAGATTCGTTCGGCTTTTGCCATGACAGAGCCTGCGGTTGCCTCGTCTGATGCGACTAATATAGAAACTTCTATCGTCAGAGAGGGCGATCACTATGTCATTAATGGTCGCAAGTGGTACACCAGTGGTGCCATGAACGAAAGTTGTAAAATTATGGTGGTGATGGGTAAAACCGATACCAGTGCTGCGCGTCATCAACAGCAGTCACAAATTTTAGTACCCATGAATACACCGGGTGTCACTGTGGTGCGTGCCATGGCTGCGATGGGTCATTATGACGAACCCGTTGGCCACGCCGAAGTCTTGTTTGAAAACGTTAAAGTACCGGCTGCCAACTTATTAGTGGGTGAGGGGGAGGGCTTTGCTATCGCGCAGGGCCGTTTAGGTCCAGGCCGTATTCACCATTGCATGCGTTTAATTGGTTGTGCCCAGCGAGCCCTTGATTTAGCGTGTCAGCGCGTCGAGTCGCGTATTGCATTTGGTCAACCTTTAAGTAAACAACAATCTATTCGTGAACGCATTGCGCAAATGCATTGTGATATTGAACAAGCACGTCTATTGACTTTAAAAGCGGCAGATAAAATGGACCGTTACGGCAATAAAGTCAGTCGCGATATTATTGCCGCGATTAAGATAGTTGCCCCTAAGATGGCATGTAATGTTATTGATCAAGCCATACAAATGCACGGCGCGGCGGGAACCAGCCAAGATACAATCCTAGCGTCTATTTATGCCTATGCACGAACTATTCGTTTAGCTGATGGACCTGATGAAGTGCATATGATGCAATTAGGGCGTAACTTAATTAAAGATGCCAACGCCTAAGAGGGAACAACATTGAGTGAATTAAATCACGTTGATCAGTTAGATGAGCAAGTTTTGGCTGACTATTTAAGTCAGCACTTACCTGGCTTTAAAGGACCGGTGACGGCCACTAAATTTTCTGGCGGTCAATCCAATCCAACCTTTAAATTGCAAACGCCAAGCCAAAGCTATGTCCTAAGACGACAACCGCCGGGCAAATTGTTGAAATCTGCCCATGCGGTAGACCGCGAATACAAAGTGATTGCGGCTTTGCAGGGCTCTAAGGTGCCCGTAGCGAAAGTCTATCACTTGTGTGAAGACCCCAGTGTCATTGGCAGTCTATTTTACATTATGGAATATGTTGAGGGCCGAGTCTTTTGGGACAGCTCTTTACCAGAGATTAGCGATAACACACAACGAAGCCAGATGTATCAGCAAATGGTTGAAGTACTGGTGGCGCTGCACAGTGTTGATATTGAGAAAGTCGGCTTGAGTGATTATGGACGTCCTGGTAATTATTTTGAACGTCAATTTAGTCGCTGGAGTCAGCAATACGTATTGTCAGAGACTCACGATATTCCGCAAATGAATGCCTTAATTAGTTGGCTTGAACAACATTTGCCAGCAGATGATGGTCGGGTGTCTCTGGTGCACGGTGATTACCGTATGGACAATTTAATGTTTCATCCTACCGAGACAAAAATTATCGCGGTATTGGATTGGGAATTATCGACCTTAGGCCATCCTTTCGCCGACTTAGCTTACCAATGTATGCAACTACGGTTGCCTGAAAATGTTGGTAAGGCGACTGGTTTAGGTGGTATTGATCGGGCTAGTTTGGGTATTCCTGATGAACAAGCTTATGTCGCAAGCTATTGTAAGTTAATGGGCATTGATAAAATAACCAACTGGAACTTTTATTTGGCCTTTAGCTTTTTCCGCTTAGCGGCGATCGCACAGGGTGTGGCCAAGCGGGCGCAAGACGGCAATGCCTCGAATAAAGAAGCAATGAAAATAGGCGCTATCGTGCAGCCTTTAGCGACATACGCCCTACAATTAACCGAACCGGTGTAAAGTAAATAACACCGGTAACCATGGAGTAATAAATGAAAGCGATTGTATGTAATGAGTTTGCACCAGTAGAAGAGTTGCAATATATAGACGTACCCGATCCGGTCGCCAAAAAAGGCGAAGTTGTAGTGGATATCAAAGCCTGTGGGGTTAATTTTCCTGATGGTTTATTGGTGCAAGGTTTGTATCAAATGAAACCACCGAGACCTTTTATTCCCGGTGGTGAAGTGGCTGGGGTTATTAGTCAAATTGGTGAAGGGGTGAGTCATCTTAAAGTGGGTATGCGTGTTATCGCCCTGTGTATGTTGGGCGGTTATGCTGAAAAAGTAGCCTGTCCGGCTACCCATGTTCTGCCCATCCCGGATGCTATTCCCGATGATGAAGCAGCGGCCTTAGTCACCGCTCATGCGACAGCCCATCATGCCTTGAAACAACGCGCGCAGATTAAGCCCGGTGAAACCTTATTAGTGACTGGTGCAGCTGGTGGTACAGGACTAGCAGCAGTGCAAATTGGTAAGTTGATGGGAGCTACAGTTATTGCCGTTTGTTCAACCCAAGAAAAGCTTGATGTAGCCAAGGCAAATGGCGCAGATATATTGATCAATTATACCGATACCGATTTAAAAACCGCCATTAAAGAAGTGACCGATGGCAAGGGTGTGGATGTAGTCTATGAATGTGTGGGCGGCGATGCTTTTCATGCCTGTTCACGCAGCATGGCGTGGAACGGACGTTTGTTGGTTGTAGGTTTTGCCAGCGGTACTATCCCAGAATTTCCCATTAATCTATGTTTGGTCAAAGGCTATTCTGTGGTCGGGGTTTTTTGGGGCTCGTTTACTCAACATCAACCCAAAGACTTTGCCGCCAATATGCATGAATTATTAATGTGGTATGTGCAGGGTAAGGTCAAAGTTATTGTCGATGGTGTTGTACCATTAGAACATGCCAAAGATGCACTGAATAAAGTGATGGGGCGAGAAGTAAAAGGGAAAATGAGTTTAAGGCCCTAGAACTTAGAGCTGCGAGCTGCGAGTAAGAAACAGTAAAAGCAGACATCGCTTTTACTGTTTAACTCGCAGCTCGCTACTATCTTTTTATTTAACCGCCTGCTTCAAATAAGCGTTAAACACATCTTGATTCGCCGTTTTAAGTGCAAGGCATTGCAGAGAACTGGCTTGTGATATGTCAAAGCTTCTGGCCATACCATCAATAGTATCTTTGCGCTCTGCATAAAACTGGCTGCTCAGATCGATGTCATGTTGACTGCAGGATGATGATGCATACTCAGGTAAACGCGCAACATGGAAAGCCGGCATCTTTTTCACCAGTGTAGCAAAGTTATTTTTTAACCAAACATACAGCACATCATGCGTATCTAAGCCTCCATCAGCTCTAGCAACAAAACTAATGACATTCGCCGGGCTTACCGTATCCGTTAAGGCAAAATCTAAAGTTTTTGTTACATTTTCACTTTGTTGAAATACCATTGCTGCTCTTAAAGTACCGCGAATGTTCGCATCAGTATGCTCGATATAAGCCGCTTTTAGTTTATCAAACCAGCTATTGTCACCGTTTCTAACTGCATTGCGCAGGGCTACCGCTGCAATGGATCTTGGTACACTGCTTGGGTCAGCTAAAAACTGTTTAGCTAGGGTCAGACTGACGTCATTTACCTTGGGATCATTTGAGTAGCGGGCTAACATGCCATAAACCGAGGATCTTAAGCGGCTAAGGTCTGTACTATCAGTATCCTCTTCATTAACACCCAACTGCTCAAACCAATCTATTAATTTATGGCTAACAAACTGACCGAATAATACTTCATTATCTTTATCGACTAGGTAGATAAGCTCATTTAATGAAGCAACCACTGAACTAGCAACGATAGGGTCTTTGTCGGTAGATAAAACATCCAGCACCTGCATATACTCAGACAATTCAATTTCGCCAGCGGCAAATAAGGCATCGGTATTATACAGCACATTTTTACGCTCTCTGACGTTTAAGGTATCGATATCAGTTAACAAAGCGCGTAGTTGTTTAGCAGGTATTTTCCAGCGCATATAGCCCATGGCGTTATCGTTTGGAAATATCCAATCAGCTTCGGCTAACTCTGCAAGCACGGCCGATTTATCTTTTAAAAACAGTTGAGTTCGTTTTATTTTGCCCTGCTTTTTGTAGCTTATTGCCAGTGGGACAGTCCAGGTTTGTGCGGCAACGGTTGCGCCAAGTAGATGAAAGCGGCGTTGTTCAATGTTGCCACTATTATTAAATTCGACTAAAGGATAGGCCGGCTGCTCTAAATAAGTTTTCATTAATGCAGGGACATCAAAATCTGCAACACTTGAGAGAACGGCCCACAGGTCGTCCGCTTGCGCATTACCCCAAGCATTGTTTTTCATGTAGGTTTGCACACCTTTTTGAAAAGCTTTTTCACCGACTAGCGATTCAATCAGTTTTAGAATTGATTCTCCTTTGCTGTAATTTAGGCCTAAACCATCCATCACATCGGTTTGGCTTTTTACTAATTTTTTGACCGGTTTTACCGTTGGGCTAGAGTCTGCTCCAAAAGCACTTTCTTGCACCAATGCAGCTTGAAAGTTTTGCTCAGGATAGAGATCCATCATGACCTTAGAGGCCATCCAAGAAGCAAATGCTTCATTGAGCCATAAGTCGTCCCACCAGGCCATCGTCACCAAATTTCCGTACCACATATGGGCAAGTTCATGGGCAATAACGTTCAAAGGACTGCGTTGTTCAGTCAAGCGGGGTTCGTCGTCTAACAGCAATAGACTGCTGCGATAAGTCACTAAACCGGCATTTTCCATGGCGCCATGTGTGAAGTTTGGCACAGCAATAAAATCTAACTTTTCAAAAGGGTAGGGACTGCCAAAGTAGCTTTCTAAATTAGCTAGAATTTCAGCTGTGTGTTTGGCGGCAAATTTGGTGCGTCCTGCTTGACCTTTTGGTGTATAAATTTTTCCTGGTACATTCAGGCCGGGGATCTCGGCAGAATCAAATTCGCCTACGGCGTAAGCCACTATGTAAGAAGGCATAGGCTCAGTACGATTAAATTCAACGGTTTGCCAAGCATCGTTTACGCTACGTGATTTCACCATAGTATTAGAAACGACAGTGTGTTTTGTAGGCGCCTCAATGGTGATTTGAAAGGGAATTTTGAAGCCAGGCTCATCAAAACTTGGAAAGGCACGACGAGCATGCATATCTTCAAACTGGGTATAAATATAATTGTTACCCTCAAATGTTGACAAATACATGCCGTCAGAGGTGGTATTGACCTTTCCTGTAAACACTATATGCACTTGGTATTGCTTTGGGGGTAGGGTCTGCGCGGCTTTGGCCTGTTGAATATCATAGTCATGAGACGTAACGACTAATGGCAGTGTCTGCTTACCATCGATCAATTCCGCTTTATCAATCGTTAACTCAAGTTGATAAAATTCTATAATATCAGTGGCATTATTAACGTTGATAGTGATAGTGGTTTCACCACTAAAGGTTGGAGAATCAGGATCGATTTTTAATTTAATTTGTTGAAAAATCGGCGTTACATTGTCAGAAAGTCGATAATTGGATTCTTGTGCTATGGTCGCAGTTGAAACTAAAAAGATCAGCGATAACCAAAATCGTGCACGAAATAAGGTCATAAAGTGTCCTTGGGTCTTAGGTTAAATGTTAAAAAAAAGCGATGCACAGTAATTTATTAAGCGTTAAAAGCAAGGCTTAAAGCGTTAAAAAATATGTCAGTAGCTGGAATATAAGCCGTACACCGGAGCATTATATTGCTCCGGTGCAGGATATTACCTAATTTTTTATTGGGAACTGATAATCTTCGAGAGATTTACGTAGGGCTAATTTGTTCAGTTTACCGGTCGCGGTATGGGGTAATTCCTTAACAAATACTACATCGTCGGGTAAAGACCATTTATGCAGTGAAGTGCTCAAAAATTGAATAATTTCTTCAGCTGCAATATCTGCACCCTCAACTAATACCGCTACTAATAAAGGACGCTCAGTCCACTTAGGATGATAACGACCGATAGCCGCCGCTTCTGCAATTAAAGGATGGCTGACAGCTGCATTTTCAATTTCAATGGAGCTAACCCATTCTCCACCCGACTTGATAACATCTTTTGTTCGATCGGTGATTTGCATAAAGCCATTGGGATCAATAGTGGCAACATCGCCGGTTTCAAACCAGCCATCTTCATCCACAGGGCAGCCTGGTGTACCAGGTACTTGAGACATACCGTAATAGCCGCTAGCGACCCAAGGACCGCGCACTTTTAAGGAACCAAAGGCAACGCCATCCCAAGGTAACTCTTTATTATTTTCATCTACGATACGCATTTGAATTCCAAAGACACCACGCCCTTGTTTACATTGTATATCAGTCAACTCAGTATCAGATAAGTCATCCATGCCACGCTTTAAACAAAAAACTGTGCCCAGTGGACTTGTTTCTGTCATACCCCAACCTTGAACGACGGTGGTTCCGTAGGCTTTGAAACGTTCAATTACCGTTCTAGGGCAAGCCGCACCGCCAACCGTAACTCGAGTCATTTTAGCTAATTTAGTTTTAGATTTATCAAGGTAATCTAACAACGCTAACCAAATGGTCGGTACTCCTGAGCTATAGGTTACGCCTTCATGTTCGATTAAGGACTGCAAGGTTTCACCATCGCCCATCTTCGGACCAGGCATTACCAGTTTGGAACCGGCCATCACGCCAGCATAGGGAATCCCCCAAGCATTAACGTGAAACATGGGAACAACGGGCATACAAGTTTCATGAGTTGAGGCATTTGTCACATCAGGTAAAGAGCCAGCCAGTGCGTGTAACAGAGTTGAGCGATGACTATAAACTACGCCCTTTGGATTGCCTGTTGTGCCTGAGGTATAACACATGCCACTGGCAGTGTTTTCATCAAATTGCGGCCATTCAAATTCATCAGATTGTTGTTCCAGTAAGTCCTCATAACACCATACATTAGATAAACTGGTTTGGGGCATATGGGCTTTATCTGTCATCACTATAAAACCAGTGACATCACTTAAATGCGGTTTTAAGGCTTCCAACAAAGGCATGACTAAGACATCAACAAACAGCAGTTTGTCTTCTGCATGTTTAACGATATAAGCAATTTGTTCAGGGAAGAGCTTAGGATTAATGGTATGACATACCATGCCACTGCCTGATATGGCGTAATATAGTTCCAAGTGACGGTAATCATTCCAAGCCAAGGTACCGATGCGGTCGCCAAACTTGGCTCCCAACTGTGTTAAGGCATTGGCCAATTTTCTTGAGCGCTTGGCAAAGTCTTTGTAAGTGTAGCGGTGACGTGGGTTGTCTGCTGTCACTGAAACAATTTCTGTTTCTGGAAAGTTACGCTCGGCATGAACTAAAATTGAAGAAATCATCAACTGTGAATTCATCATCAATGCTTGCATTTTATTGTCCTTTTTTAGAATTATTGGATTAAAAAACCCAAGGCCAAAATGTTAACCTTGGGGTAAAATATAGACTGATTATTACCAGGCTGAAACACCACCATCAACGGCGATAGTTTGGCCATTCATGTAAGAATTGCCGGGAGACAACATCAAAATCATGGTGTTGACGATTTCTTGTGGCTGAGCCAAACGCTTAATAGGTGTTCCGCGGGCCAGTTGGGCTTGGCTTTCGGGCGAGTCGTGATCTTTTAATATCGCGGTCGGGCTATAAAACGGACAAATGGCATTACAGCGAATGCCTTTTCTCGCGTATTCAACCGCGGCGGTTTTGGTTAAACCGGCAACGGCATGTTTCGCTGCAGCATAGGCGCCACCTTTGGGCGCCCCACCTATACCAGCCATCGAGCTGACATTTAGAATATGCCCAGAGCCTTGACTCATCATGGCGGCAATTTGATACTTCATGCCAAAGAGTACCCCTTTAACATTGACATCCCATTGTTTATCCATGGTTTGCTCAGTTAATAAATGGAGAGGAGACATTTCGTGAGCGATACCGGCATTGTTGACAGCAATATCCACACGGCCAAAGTGTTGCATCGCGCTATCTACCATGGCTTTGCAATCTTGTTCATTAGCAACATCGCAGCGTTGACTGATTATATTGCCAGCATTACTCCCAGCCAAGGCGACGGTTTGAGCGAGATGCTCTTCATTAATATCACTGATAACTAAACGACAGCCCCGTTTCACTAAACCTAAGCTTAGTAATCGGCCAAAACCGCTACCGGCTCCCGTGATGAGGGCCACTTGCCCGCTAAAATCGAGTAATTCATCCATTGTTTTGTCCTTATCTTTCTTATTTTATTGAAATTGGGTTTGCTTGCATAAAGGTCAACAACACATTACTGAGCGCTGTAGCTTGATCTTCTTGTAAAAAATGTCCGCCTTGTTGAATAATTGTATGGGCTTGCCCCTGACAACCGGGTATCAGCTTTTGCATAATCCGATCACCGCCCGCTGTGACTGGATCGCTGTCACTAAAGGCGGTAGTAAAGGGTTTAGTAAATTGTTGTAATACCTGCCAAGCTCGTCTGTTGGCATCACTGGCGGGATCATCTGGTGTTACAGGCACTAATAAAGGAAATTGCCTTACTCCAGCTTTATAGGATTCATCGGGAAAAGGCGCATCGTAGGCATTGAGAGTTGGTACACTGAGCTCGGTTACTGTGGCACCTTTAATCACGCCGGCTACCGGAAATATTTGTACTTCTTGAGAAAAGGCCTTCCATTTCAAAAAAGCCTCTGTGGCGGGATGATCACCAGTAGGTAGCATAGTGTTCGCGGCTAATACTCGGGCAAAAAGGGTATTATGCTCAGCCACCAGCCTCAGGCCTATCAAGCCTCCCCAATCTTGGCACACCAATGTGATGTCAGATAGTTTCAGTTCAATCAGTAAGGCTCTAATCCAATCAACATGACGTTGATAAGTATAATCGCTCTGCTTGGTGGGTTTGTCTGACTTACCAAAGCCAATTAAGTCTGGGGCAATAACCCGATAGCCTGCTGCGACAATGGATGAAATCATGTGCCGATATAAAAAGCTCCAACTTGGCTCGCCATGCAACATCAGCACAACTTCGCCATCTCGGGGACCTTCATCAACATAGTGCAGCTTAAGGCTTCCGCCTTCTTGATCACTGACATTTAAATAGTGTTCTGCAAAAGGATAATCCTCAATAGCAGCGAAACAAGCTTTAGGAGTGCTTAAATAATCCAAAATAAACCTTATGTGAAAATAATGTAAAATAGATGTTTACTGATTAGAACATCAAAAGGTGCAATAAAAGTCAACTTGTGTAGATTGATAAATCAATATGAGTTTAATGAATACAACATAAGTCCAGCGTTATAACTCAGTTTTATAGGTCAACATAAAACCAATAAATTTGGATGATTGACAAGCCTAGCCTACTATCACACAACTTAATGTTATCTGGTTGGACATGTTTATGACGCAAAATTCAATACAAGCTGTTGCCTACGAGCTGGTAGAACAGGGAGTCGGCAGTAATGTGGCCGTGCTATGGATGCAAAATCCGCCTGTTAATGCTTTGTCAAAAGCAGTAAGAGTCGGTTTGATTGCTGCACTTCAGCAAGCCTTGGCTGACGATTCGGTTAAAGTTATTGTTATTTCCTCTAAGCAAAATTTGTTTTCGGGTGGTGCTGATATCAGTGAGTTTTCTGGTGGTGACTTTGAGCCCCCTTTACCTGCTGTGTTGGAATTGATTGAAAACGCCAATAAACCAATAGTGGCGGTGCTTAATGGCCCCGCCTTTGGTGGTGGATTAGAAGTTGCTCTTTCTTGTCATTATCGGGTGACTTTTGCGGCCAATAAAGTGGGTCTGCCAGAGGTGAATCTGGGTATTCTTCCTGGTGCAGGTGGGACTCAACGTTTACCTCGCTTGGCCGGTGTTGCTCAAGCACTTGATATGATTGTATCGGGTCGTCCGGTAGCAGCTAAAAAATTGGCTGGTGTATTTGATCTAGTTGTTGAACAAGCAGAAAACTTATTAAAAGAGGCTATGGCCTTTTGCGCTGCACTTGTTAGTAACGGCGCTGCAGTCAAAAGAACCTGCGATATTACAATTGACCCGAGCACTGCTCCAGCAGAGCTCTTTGCTCAGTATCGTCAGAGTATTGCTAAACAAGCCAGAGGCTTTTTTGCACCAGAGCGTTGTATTCAAGCCGTTGAAGCGGCAGTCAGTTTGCCTTTCGATGCAGGTTTAGTGCGCGAAGGTGAGTTGTTTATGCAATGCATGGCGTCAAAAGAAGCGCGTGCGCAACAGCATTTCTTTTTTGCTGAACGTGCGGCTTCCCATGTTAAAGACTACGACAAAAGCACGCCCGTCAGAGATATTCAAAAAGTCGGTATTATCGGCGCTGGCACCATGGGTGGCGGTATCGCCATGAATTTTGCCAACGTAGGAATTCCGGTCACGTTGTTAGAATTGAAACAAGAGGCCTTAGATAAGGGTTTAGCGCTTATTCGCAAAAATTATGAAAGTTCTGCTAAGAAAGGCAAATTGACCGTCGCGCAGGTTGAAGAACGCATGAGCTTATTAGGCGGCTCAACTAGCTACAGCGATTTGTCTGATGTTGATTTGGTGATTGAAGCGGTATTTGAAAAAATGTCGGTAAAACAAGAAGTGTTCAAGTCGTTAGATGCCGTGTGTAAACCAGGTGCAATACTTGCCTCGAACACTTCAACCTTGGATCTAAATGAAATAGCGGCAGCGACTAAGCGGCCACAAGATGTCATTGGCTTGCACTTTTTTAGCCCAGCGAACGTTATGAAATTACTTGAAGTAGTCAAAGGTGAAAAGACTTCGGCTGATGTAATTAAAACTACCATGATGATGGCCAAGAAAATTAATAAGGTCGCTGTGCTGGTTGGTGTGTGTTTCGGTTTTGTGGGTAACCGCATGATTGAATCTTATGGCCGTGAAGCAAATCGCCTGATGCTTGAAGGCGCAAGTCCTGAGCATGTCGATAAAATTATTTATGACTTTGGTATGCCTATGGGGCCTTTCACTATGGGTGATATGGCTGGCCAAGATATCGGTTATTTTGTGCGTCAATCCCGTCAAAAATTTATCAAACATGACCCCAGCTACTGCATTATTGCAGATAAATTAGTGGAACAGGGGAGAGTCGGTTTAAAAGTAGGTAAGGGCGCTTATTTATACGCTGAAGGGAGCCGCACACCGATCCCTGATCCTGCGGTTGCAGAGATCGCAAAACAGGAAGCTGATCGTCTTGGCATCAAACAACGTAAAATCAGTGAGCAAGAAATACTCGAGCGGATTATCTTCCCACTTATAAACGAGGGGGCTCTCATCTTGGAAGAGGGCATTGCCGCTAAATCGAGTGACATTGATGTGATCTATGTCTATGGATATGGTTTCCCAGTTTATCGCGGTGGACCGATGCAATATGCCGATGAAATTGGTTTAAAAACAGTTTATGACGCGATGTGTAAATATCGTGATGAGTTAGGTGAGTATGGTGGTCACTGGTTCCAACCCGCGCCATTATTGAAAAAATTAGCTGAGCAGGGCAAACGTTTTTCTGACCTGTAATTTGGGTCTTGGATTTTAACCTACGCTAAGTTACTGAGTTAGCTTGGTATTAAAAGAGTAAATATTATGAAAGAAGCTGTAATTGTCTCTACCGCAAGAACACCGATTGGCCGAGCGTACAAAGGAGCTTTTAATAATTTAGAAGCCCCTAGTCTAGGTGGTCATGCTATTCGTGAAGCGGTAAAGCGCTCTGGTGTTGATCCCGCTAGTATTGATGACGTCATCATGGGCAGTGCGTTAACCCAAGGTAGTGGTGGTATGAACATCGCTCGTTTAGCGGCATTGGCCGGTGATTTGCCAGTCACTGTTGCTGGTATGACCCTTGACCGTCAATGTAGCTCGGGCATGTACGCTATTGCTACGGCAGCAAAACATATTATTACTGACAATGTGCCGATTATGGTGGCCGGTGGTTTAGACTCGATTAGTCTAGTACAAAACAAAAGCATGAATACTCATCGCATGGTTGACCCCGCATTGGTGAAAAAACACCGTGACATTTATATGCCTATGCTACAAACCGCTGAAATCGTAGCCAAACGCTATGGGATTAGCCGTGATGCACAAGACGAATACGCATTTCAAAGCCAAATGCGTACTGCAGCCGGACAAGCTGCAGGCAAGTTTGATGATGAAATAGTGCCAGTTACTGCAACACAAGTGGTTTTCAATAAAGAAACAAAAGAAGAAAGCTTTCATCAAATCACCTTAAGTAAAGACGAAGGCAATCGCGCTGAAACAACCTTAGTTGGTTTGCAAAGTTTGAAGCCGGTAATTGAGGGGGGGGTTATCACCGCAGGAAACGCCAGCCAACTTTCAGATGGGGCTTCTGCATGTGTCATGATGGACGGTAAGCTTGCCGAAAAGTCTAACTTGACTCCACTGGGTGCTTATCGTGGTATCGCTGTGGCCGGATGTGAGCCGGATGAGATGGGTATTGGCCCAGTTTTCGCTATCCCAAAATTATTAAAGCAACATGGCCTAACTATGAATGATATAGGCCTTTGGGAACTGAATGAAGCCTTTGCAGTGCAAGTGCTTTATTGCCGTGACAAATTAGGCATTCCTGATGAATTACTTAACGTTAACGGTGGTGCGATCTCTATCGGTCATCCCTATGGTATGAGTGGCGCCAGAATGATTGGCCATGCTTTGATAGAAGGGAAACGTCGCGGTGCTAAATATGTGGTTTGTACCATGTGTATAGGCGGTGGTATGGGCGCAGCAGGCTTGTTTGAAGTTTTTTAAAAGCTAGTAATATCGAGCTACGAGCTACGAGCTACGAGCTTCGAGCGAAAAACCGTGGATAAACAGCACTGAGTTAGAAAAATAAAGTTTAAACGCTTTTTCTTTCGCTCGCAGCTCGCAGCTCGGTGCTCGAAAACTCGTAGCTAAGGCTAAGGCTCAGAGTATCGAGAAAACAAAAATTATTTAAGAGGTAGTTATGCAAGGTTATAAAGCACCACAAAAAGATTCATTGTTCGTGATGAACGAATTGCTTGGTTTTGACAAGCATTATGCAGACTTAGGGTTTGATGATGCTTCGCCCGATATGGTTGAAGCGATTTTTGCTGAAGGGGCTAAATTTACCGAAAATGTACTAGCGCCAATTAATGCTAGCGGCGATGAAGAAGGTTGTGTTTGGAAAGACGGTGTTGTTACAACACCAGCTGGATTTAGAGATGCTTATCAGCAATATGTCGACGGCGGCTGGCCATCGATGACTCATCCTGAAGAGTTTGGTGGTCAAGCACTACCGTACTCTCTTGGTACGATCTTGGCAGAGTGGTTTTCTGGTGCAAACCATAGCTGGGCTATGTATCCCGGTCTGAGTCACGGTTGTATGGAAACCTTAAAAGCCCACGGCAGCGACGAACTGAAAAAGCAGTATTTACATAACTTAGTATCTGGTAAGTGGACTGGAACCATGTGTTTGACTGAGTCACACTGTGGCTCTGATTTAGGCATGTTAAAAACCAAAGCCGTGCCCAATGCAGATGGTTCTTACAGTATTACTGGTACCAAAATCTTTATCTCTGCCGGTGAACATGATTTGTCTGACAATATTGTGCATATTGTTATTGCTCGTTTGCCCGATGCGCCGAGCGGTACAAAAGGTATCTCATTATTTGTTGTGCCTAAGTTTCTTGCCGGTCCAAATGGCGAAAAACTTGAGCGCAATGCTGTTAGCTGTGGTTCGATTGAGCACAAAATGGGCATTAAGGCGAGTGCTACCTGTGTTATCAACTTTGATGAAGCCAAAGGATTTTTGGTCGGTACTGAAAATCGTGGTTTAAATTGTATGTTTACCTTTATGAATATGGCGCGTATCGGTACTGGTTTAGAAGGTTTGGCTGCGACTGAAGCGGCTTTCCAAGGTGCATTAACTTACGCCAAAGACCGTTTGCAATTCCGTTCAGTCAGCGGTATTAAAAATCCGAATGGACCGGCCGACCCTATTATTCATCACCCTGATGTACGCCGTATGTTGTTGACGCAGAAAGCCTTTCGTGAAGGTGAGCGTGCGATGGCTCTGTATTGCATGCAATTAGTTGATGTTGGTTTGTATTCTACTGATGAAAAAGCCAAACAAATTGGAGAAGGAAAATTGGCTTTGTTAACGCCAATATTAAAAGCCTTTTTAACCGAGACGGCTCAAGAATCGACCAGCTATGGCATGCAAGTTTACGGTGGTCACGGTTACATTAAAGAGTGGGGCATGGAGCAACTTGCTCGTGATACCCGTATTTGTACTATGTACGAGGGCACAACGGGTATACAGGCTATCGACTTATTAGCCCGTAAAGTGGCAGGCTCGAATGGAGAACTACTTAAGTTGTTCATTCAAGAGATTAAAGAATATTGCCTCAGTATCCGTGATAAAAGTCAGTTTAATGCTTGGTCAAATACCATTAATAAACATTGTGATGAATGGGCGCAGATTACCTCAGACATTATGCAGCGCGCAGCAAATAATCCTGAAGAATTAGGGGCTGCGTCAGTAGACTACTTGATGTATTCAGGTTATGTCACCGTTGGTTATTTCTGGTTAAAAATGGCGGTAACTGCCCAACAGAAAATAGACTCAGGTGATTATAGCGATAGTGTGGGTGACGAAGCTTTCTACCAAGCAAAATTACACACGGCTAAGTTCTATTTTGACCGCATGCTTACTCGTACGCGTTCATTGGTTTCAGCAATGGAGTCTGGCGCTGAGAACCTGATGAGTATGGATGAAGAGTTGTTTTATTTAGGTTAATAGTTTAGCTACGAGCTGAGAGCTGAGAGCTACGAGCTACGAGCTAAAAATACAATAAGTATTAAGGCGGACGACAGGCAATTAATTGTGAGTCGTTCGCCTTTTTTTGTGATGTAAGGGAATAAAAATGAACCATCGATTCATTGATGTTGAAGGGGTAAAACTGCATTACGTTGAAGCTAAGCCCGACAAACCAGCTGGAACTATTATCTTTTTACATGGTTTTCCAGAATATTGGGCGAGTTGGCAACAACAAATGAACTATTTTAGTCAACAATACCAAGTGATTGCGCCTGATCTACCCGGTTATAATTTAAGTGACAAACCGGACGATATTTCCTTTTATCAGTTAGCAAAGCTTATCCCTTTTATGGCCAATTTTGTCCAACAAGTTTGTGAAGCTAACAGCGCTGAGCATCCAGTATTTTTAGTGGCGCACGATTGGGGCGGTGCAATCGCGTGGCCCCTAGTAGCCTTTTATCCGCAGTTATTTAATAAATTGATTATTCTTAATGCAGCTCACCCAAGTACCTTTACCCGTGAAATGCACTACAATCCAGAGCAACAAAAAAAGAGCCACTATATACATCACTTAACCGCCCCAGACGGACCAAAACGGGTGCGAAATAATGACTTTTCTCTGCTTAGAAATATGTTGTTTGGAGGTACCTGTCGACCTGTGTTTGATGCGAAACAGCAGGCAGACTATTTAGTTGTATGGCAGCAAGCCGAAGCAGTTGAAGGTATGTTGTCTTATTACCTTATGATGCCACAACAGCCACCCTTGCTTGAACCGGGCGACCCACAAAAGCGGATGAAGCAGGGGGCAAAAATCCCCAATATCCGTGTAAGCGTGCCAACCTTAATTCTATGGGGTGAGCAGGATGAGGCCTTTGTCAGAGACGTTTTATCGGGTATAGAGGAGTATGTAAGCGATTGTCAGATTATCCGCTTTAGTGATGCCACCCATTGGCTGCATCATGAACAGCCCCAGATAGTGGCAAAATATATTGAAGAGTTTATGGCTGTAGCTGAATAAAATTAGAGCAATAAAAAACCGCAAAGTTGTTTACTACTTTGCGGTCCAGGGATTTCAAATGACAGTTCACTACGCTGTCATTAGGTATGACGCATTGTAGAGGTCAAAAGTTTAATTTTTGTGAAGATAAATTATAATTACTTAGTTATATATCATGCACTTTTGTCACTTAAGCCACTTTTTCGATTTTTTACCTCAGCAAGTTGGCACTACTTCTCTGGCGATTTTTTGTAAAAGTTCGATTTTTATTAGAGTTAAGGCTGATTAATGAGTACTAGTTGATGAAAATAAAGCTTAAGACTTTTAAAAATAACAGAATTATAGGATATTGGGTCAAGCCTTATTATTAATGGTCGAAATTGGATTGGATCAAGTACCAATGGGTAAATGAAGTGATAATAAATGGAGTTATAAAATTTAAATGAAAGCACCTCATTGGATGAATGTTAATAAAGATCTAATAATAGGCGCATTTACTGGTCTTGTATTGGGTTTACCTCAGGGTTTAAAAGAAATACCGATGCTCAGTCAAGGGGGTGGCTCCTCAGACATGTGGACTATGTATACTGGGATCAGTGTTTTATTTGGATTTTTTGTGGGCGTCCATTTGATTAGTCGAGCCAATCCTGAGCCGAAAAAGCGAGCTGCTTTTGCCTGTATATTAGTTATCGCACTATCCTTTGGTTTTTTGCCTTTTTTCCGGATTTGGTTTACCCAAGGTCTTGAAAGCTTAACTATTCAAGTACCGATTTTTATGGCGCTGGCCATGGCTATGATGTTGGGTGGGGCAGTGAGTCACTGGTTTAGTAAAAGATTGACTCAGCAGCAAGAGTAATGAATAAAACGAAACGGCCTCAAAGGAAATATAGGGCAAAAACGAGCAGCGAGTCACAAGCTTCTAGCTAAAAAAGATAAAAAACAATATAAGTTAACACTAAAAAAATGGAAGCAAGTAATACGTCCGTTTTAAGTCAAAGTGTTAGCTAGAGATGCTTGCAAAACACAATTTTGTCGTCACCGATAGCATAATACTCAGGTATTACTGCTACTTGTTTGTATCCACATTTCGGGTAAAAATCTCTGGTGAGTTCATACTCAGGTAAGCCAGAAGTTTCTACGAGTAGCACTCTGACCAATAATGTTTTAAGTTTATCTTCGATAAATGTGATCAACTTAGAGCCAACACCACAACCTTGGAACTGTTTGAGTACAGCTATCAATAATAAATTCCAAGTGCCTTCGGTCATGCGTTCTGGTGAGCAATAAGCTACAGCGATTATTCCTGCGTCTTCTTGCTCCAAAATGAACCACATATCTTCAGTCTCTTGATTAAAATAATTTACCGTCATTTCATCAATATATTCTGCTGGAAACATTTGGTTATCATCAATAATTGTCTTTACTTTTGGTATGTCTGATTTACTCATTTCGCGAATGTATATTTGATTTTTCAAAGTTTTATACTCAATTATTAGTTAATAGAAAATCCATTAAAAACACAGATTTTTTAACTTGTTATGCAAGCGAACAAGGATTTTTGCTAGTCATTGATTACGTTAATGTGCAAAAAATTACCAAATATTATTGATTAAAAGGGCCTAGAGTGACGAGAGGAGACAAACTCACTGGTCGATGTTTCTTAATACTTTCAATTCACCATAGAAGCAAACTTGTTTACATTCTTTTTTGTCAATAGCTGCCCCAAAGTCCGATGCCTTTATGTTTGATTGTAAAGTATCGTTGGAATAGAAATAATGGTCAATAGGGTATAACTTTATGTCTTAACTTCAACAATGATGTTCGATAATTAGATTAAGATAACCCTTTGCTGGTATTCGCGCCAAAAAAACATAATGTCTTATTTTTTAGCTTGCAGTTAAAATCAAGGCTATCTTCTAAAATTAAGACATAAAAAAGCGGCCCCAATTGGGGCCGCTTTTGAAGGATTAATGGTATTAGTCCTCTCCAATATCTTGAACTTAGCAAGCAACTCGTCGCTTTAAGCTCTCAGCTACTCTTAGATTCTATCGTTCAATACAGCAACAATGGGTGATTCGTCTAAGCCATTCTCTGATGCCCATGCCGCAATAGTCAGGCCATCTGATTCAGGTGAACTTAGGTCACCCTTAGGCATTTTTTTGACCATCAGAGTACCGGTTTCTATTGAGTCATTTAACATCGCTGTGCGGATTAGGCTCTCGCCACCACAAGAGATACCAGAGTAATAGTCTTGTAATTTCAAACGGTAGTCTGACTGCACCATTCTCATTTTTTTACGTAATTCGCCTTTATCGTCAGCTTTAACGATAGTGCAGATGTTTTGTAATGCTTCGTTGATATCAGCCTTGGCGTGTCCAGCAACAATGAAAGAAGCAGCGGCTAAAGCGATGGAAGTTTTAACGATTTTCAACATGGTCAATTCCTCTGTATTTAAAAGTAAGTTGGTTTAAAGTTGCAGCGTAAGGTGTGTTTTTGCTGCGTTTCGATGGAGCTATTAAAACCTAGGTAAATTGATTAAAAAACCCCCAAGCTGATACTTAGGTATCCGGAGTTATACCCAATAAGCTAATATGCTTCTTGGTGAATACCTTATTACGGTAAAGTTGCGTAAAGTTAAGGACTTACAACTTGTTAGCTTGAAAAAAAACTAAATTAACAGACATCTTTATTATCCATGTAGCTGATTGATGTGATTTATCCAACGTTTTATAGCAGGGAATCCTTTTGTTTGTGCTGCTAACCCAGCGACAATAAAAGCAATTGAACGAAGCCTACAAGTGTGGCTGTTAGCGCAATTACAATCCTCGCTTATTGCACAAATAGCCTATACAGACAATTTGCAACAATACTTATTTGGCGATACACCATGATCTTAGTGAGTACCGAATTTGGGCACAATGCTGCGTTTTATGGCACAGTAGGCTATGCCCAAAAAGAATATTGTTTAGAATTGGCTTAATAAGGAGGATCTAAGTTGCACCAAGCAGAGATAGAAGAGCACTATCAGCAGATGTGGCACCAAGCGTTGCCATTGATTAAGTCAAATCAAACTTTTCATGATCCGTATTTATGTGGCAAGTTAGATACACGTAAAGGTATTACTTTATTAGCGCGCATTAACGCACCAGTAAACAGCGTGATTTGTGAGTTTTTGCATGAGCTGCGCGCATTAGAGCCCGAGCAATATTATTATCCTAGTGGTGATTTACATGTGACCGTGATGTCAGTCCTGTCGTGTATCGAAGGCTATCAACTTTCAGTCTTAGATAAGCCGAAATATGTTGATTTGATTGGCTCTATTGTTAAAAACACCCCATGCTTTGGTGTTGAGTTTAATGGTATTACCTTAGCGGATAGCGGAGTATTGCTGCGTGGTTATGTTAACAATCATTCTTTAGAAAAATTACGCGATACACTACGCATTGATATCAAAAATTGCAACGCACCACACAGTATGGATAAACGTTACACCATAGTAACGGCTCACAGCACTGTAATGCGTTTTCGTGAAAAACTACAAAATCCATTACGTTTTGCTGATTATTTGGTCGATAACCAGCAGCGCTATTTTGGTCGAGTGGACGTTGCGCAACTCGAACTTGTCGTTAATGATTGGTATCAACGCCAAGCTAATACTGACTTACTTAGTGCTCCTCAATTGTCCGGCGACTAGCTGATATTATACTTTAACCACCCATCTTCCCAACATTATAGCTAAAAAGCGCTTTAGTTTTACTTTGTCTCAAATATATCAATAGGTAATGTGGCCTTACCAATTATATTGGGTTATTATTTCTACTGGGGTTCCGAGGCTAGATGTTTTACTCAAGTTTTGTCTTAAGCTACTGGACATTGATGTATACGAAATAGTTAATTAAAATATTACAAGGTAAAACTTATGATTGAAACATGGCGTTGGTTTGGTCCTAGTGATTCGATAAGTTTGCAGAAAATTCGCCAAGCAGGGGCGACTGGAATTGTCTCCTCCTTACATGAAGTGAAAACAGGTGAGATATGGACTGCAGAGGCTATAGTTGAGCGCAAAAAAGTCATTGAAGACGCGGGTCTAGAATGGACTGTAATTGAAAGTATTCCTCTGCATAATGATATAAAAACACGTACCGGTGATTATTTGCAACTGATTGAAAATTATAAAACGTCAATTAGAAATGCCGCAGCTTCAGGGGTATACACCATTTGTTATAATTTCATGCCTGTCGTGGATTGGACGCGCACTAATTTAATGTACAAGTTGCCCAATAATAGTCATGCATTACGTTTTGAAATGACAGACTTTGCTGCATATGACATGTTTATGCTTAAACGTGATGGGGCGGCTGAGAGCTATGCGCCAAAAGTAAAAGAAAAGGCCCAGCAACGTTTTGCATTAATGTCGGAATTGGAACGTGATGCCTTAGAAAAGAACATTATTGCCGGTTTACCCGGTGGGGAAGGCTCGTATACCCGAGACAGTATTCGTGCTGCAATTCAGCAGTTTATCGATATAGGTACGGAAGGATTTAGACAGAACCTGTTCTTATTTTTACAAGCGATTATTCCAGTTGCTGAAGAGGTTGGGGCGAAGATGTGTATTCACCCTGATGATCCACCCTTTTCATTATTTGGTCTGCCTCGAGTGGTATCAACGGCCTCCGATGCTCAAGCATTATTAGATGCGTGCCCGAGTCCTGCCAATGGCTTAACGATGTGCGCCGGCTCCTATGGTGCCAGAGGGGATAATAATTTAGTACAAATGGCCAAAGATTATGGACCAAAAATTTATTTTGTACACCTACGTAATGTCATTCGTGAGGCAGATGGTTCGTTTTTTGAGTCAGATCATTTAGCCGGCGATAACGACATGGTTGGTTTAGTTGAGGCCTTATTAACTGAAGAAAAACGTCGGAGTAAAGAGGCCAACGGGCAAGCATATTTAGCAATCCCCATGCGTCCGGATCATGGTCACTTGCTTGAGGACGAATTAGACAAGGCTGGGGTTAAACCTGGTTACAGCTATGTTGGTCGATTAAAGGGCTTGGCGGAATTACGTGGCGTTATTCATACTGTGGATAACTTTGTTAATCGTCAATGAATAAACGGCGGCTGTAACCAAAGGCCGCCCGACTATTTATTAAAGTGTGTGGCCGCATTGGTGGTGGCATTTTCAATATGAAGCTTCATTGCCGTGCGCGCCTTTTCCGGGTTACGTTGTTCTAAAGCCTGCAAAATTTTACGATGTTCATTAATAGATGGTTGCACTCCTTCTTCGCGAATTCGTTGTAAAAATGCGGTACTTAATTGGGATTCATTACGCAAATCCCACAACCACTCGACAACTGATGCAATGGCACTGTTTTGGCAAGCCTGAGCAATAATAGAATGGAATTTTTGGTCGGCTTTTTCGGAGGCATCGGGTCTTTTCTCTTCTTCTTCCATTTCTTCTACCGCCTCACGTAAAGCTTGAATTTGCTCATCAGTAATTCTGGCAGCCGCCAAGGCACACGCTTCAGATTCTATAATGTAGCGTATTTCTAATATTTCAAAGGGTCCTATACCTTTATCATTCAGTTCTGGTTCCGACTTAGCTGCTTGTTTAGTGACGTAAATGCCAGAGCCAGTGCGTATTTCAATTACACCTGACAACTCTAAGGCTATCATCGCTTCTCTGATCGTGGGTCGGCTTACCCCCAGTTTTTCCGCTAACTCGCGTTCTGAAGGAAAACGCTGGCCGGGTTGAATTGCACCTTCTTCAATAAGTCTGTTGAGTTGATCTGCCACCTTTAGATACAAACGATCACTTTTAATTATTTGCAGTTGCAGGCTTTTTAAATCATTTACTTGGGACATGGGCTCACTCAATCTTATTAAAAATCAGTTAGGGTGGTTAACGATGGTCAGACAGACATCATTTTTGGCCTTACATCATAGCCAAATTAATAAAGTCATTGAAGACTAATATCGACTAAATGCTAAATATTAAGCAATCGAGAAAATATCTTAACTCAGAGACAAGATGAAAGTCATTGGTTGACCTAGTGGCTAAGCCAATTTTTGTTTAAAAAGCACATAGTAGTAAGCGCTTCGGATTCAATCTATGAACAAGGCTTTTAATTTGGGGGATTTGCATTTATTAGCTTGTATGGATTTTGTGACAAGACTGAGTTACTCAAGGGTGTGCAATTATTAGTGTGGGTCTGACGTATCAGCGCTTTTGGCAATATTTACTTTTCAATACAGGGATATGATAACGTCTCGTGCATGCAATTTAATCTATGGTTTAATTAACTCATTATGAATAACCCAATTATTTACACTTTAACTTTGAGCGCTAAATTATACTTTTCTATAGTTATCGTTCTAGCTATGTCCGGCTGCGCTGAAAAAGCAACTATCTCTATCTCCCAAGGTAGTGGTGCAAATCCAATACTTCCAGCTCCGGTGCATGATCTTATTCCAACTGTAAATATCGCCCCTGCGATTGGCTGGCCAGACAAGTTAAAACCAACGGCCTCACTGGGGACGCAAGTTGAAGCCTTTGCGCGAGAACTCGCTCATCCTCGTTGGATTTATACTTTGCCTAATGGTGATGTGCTTGTCGCTGAAAGTAATTCGCCTGCACAGCCCGAAGATAAAGAAGGTTTAAAAAATTGGATTGCCGGACTCGTTATGAAAAGAGCCGGTGCAGGGGTGCCCTCGGCCAATCGAATTACATTATTACGCGATACAAATGGCGATGGCCTTGCCGATCTGCGTAGTATTTTTTTGGAAGGGCTTAACTCGCCTTTTGGAATGACATTAATTGGTAATACACTTTATGTTGCTAACACCGATGCCGTGTTGCGCTTTAAGTATCAAACTGGACAAACAAATATAAGCGAGCAGGGTAAAAAGTTAGTCGATTTACCAGCTGGGAAAATCAATCATCATTGGACCAAAAACATCATTGCCAGTTCAGACGGAAATACCTTGTATGTCACCATTGGTTCAAACAGCAATGTTGCAGAACGAGGTATGGAAGTAGAAGCAGGGCGCGCAGCTATTTGGCAAGTGGATGTCAATAGCGGCGAATATAAGGTATTTGCTAGCGGCCTGCGGAATCCCAATGGCATGGCTTGGGAGCCACAAACTGGGGCACTCTGGACGGTCGTTAATGAACGCGATGAATTAGGCAGTGATTTAGTGCCAGATTACCTCACCTCGGTTAAAGATGATGGGTTCTATGGCTGGCCGTATAGCTATTTTGGTCAACATGTCGATACTCGAGTTAGTCCCCAGAGGCCCGATTTAGTTGCACTGGCTATTTCACCCGATTATGCCTTGGGCGCACATACTGCGCCCCTCGGACTTGTTTATTCTGCCAACAACAGTTTGCCAGAACGCTTTGCCACTGGGATGTTTATCGGTCAGCATGGCTCATGGAATCGGCGACCACACAGCGGCTATAAGGTAATTTTTGTGCCTTTTGTAAACGGCAAAGCACAAGGGCAGGCGATAGATGTGTTAACGGGTTTTCTGAGTAAAGATGGCAAGGCCTATGGGCGTCCGGTCGGGCTTACATTGGACCTTAGTGGTGCTTTATTAGTTGCGGATGATGTGGGAAATACTATTTGGCGGGTGAGCGCTGAGTAATAGGACCACTGTTTTAACTAGTAAAAAAACGTTGAATAGTGTCTTAAAAAAATTCTGCAGCAAAGCATACAAAAAGTCTATGCAAGGCTGCAGTCATTTTTTGCCGATAAGTCAGTAAAGACACATTTTTATAGTGTCGCCTCTGTATTTTTACTGTTTTTATGCCTTATTTAAGCGCTCTTTTCAATCAAGGTGAGTGCTATACCATGGGACAAATGGTGACAAATTAAACTTATATTGGCGACAGAAAACGTTTTTCCTTAAAAAGCGTAGCGGCTTTACGTAATTGAGTAAATTGGGTTGTTTTACGCTTTTTAGCTTCTAGTCCCTGCAAATGTATAAAATAACAAAAATAGAACATTTCTATTAACAAAAAATCAATAAATTAGAGGCATTTAGTTAGCTGAAAACGATTTACATGTTAATCTATGATTTCGTTCATATTAGTAAGAGAATTATCTGTGGCAATTGTAGGTATAAAAGATATTGCAACTCTTGCAAAAGTATCTCCAGCAACGGTCTCTCGAGTACTTAGCTCGCCAGAATTGGTATCAAAAAAGACCTTAAATAAGGTCAAAAAGATTATTGATGAAATGGGTTATAGGCCTAACCGTATTGGTGCGAGTTTACGCACTCGAAAAAGCGGTAATATCATGGCTATTATTCCTGATATTACTAACCCAGTAAACGCGGGGATTATTCGAGCCATAGAACAAGGTGCGCAAAGCGCGGGGTATTCGATTTTATTAGGTGACACTCAAGGCTTGCTCGAACGTGAACGTCACTATGCTGACTTAGTTACCTCGGGTCAGGCTGATGGGATCTTATTATTTTGTTCACGGATGCCATTTAAAGTTGATTCAAATATGCCACTAGCCGGACAAATTCCGCCTATGGTGAACGCTAATGAGAGCATGGATAATGATGAAGTTGTGCAAGTTGCGGTAGATAACGTAGCGGCAGCAAAAACGGCAGTGAATTATTTGATTGGTGAGGGGCATAAGCGCATTGCCGCTATTACTGGCCCCAGTGATATTCCCAGTTCAAACGAGCGTTTACAAGGCTATTTTGATGCATTGCAAGAAGCAAGTATCGACATTGATTCTGATTTGCAAATGGCTGGTGATTATACCGTCGACTCAGGTATTAATTGTGCGGAACAACTGTTGTTGTTGCGCAAACGACCTACCGCTATTTTTTGTTTTAATGATGAGATGGCAATAGGGGTAATGAAACTATTGAAGAAACAAGGATTTTTAATTCCTGAAGATATTTCAGTAATGGGCTTTGATGATATTCATTATGCCGAATATGTCACACCAGCGTTGACAACGGTGCATCAGCCTCTTCATGAAATTGGTACCACTTGTATTAATTTACTGCTTGAGCAATTGCGCGGTAACTACGTTGTACCGGGTAAACAATTTCTACCTTTCGAATTGAAAGTGAGAGCCAGCACTGGGCCTGCTCCAACAGTATGATGTCAATCCACATTAATGATTCTAAGGTGGATTGACAAATCCTATCCGTTTAAACTCGGTGCGCCGCTTATTCATTTCGCCTTTTGCAATTGCTGTTTAAAAAAACGACCTTGTTCGGTAGGCGTAAACTGCCAGTCACTAATCATAGTGGGCGACCATTGGGGATCAAAGACCCAAGCGACCCAAGAAATCTCTCGTTGTTGCATAAACTCCATAATTTGTGGGCCATAACTGCCATCATTTATCACAGGTATATGTGCGCCATAACCATCAGCTCGTACCCAGCCTAATTCTGTAACGATGATGGGATAGTTTGCAGCAGCAAATCCCCAGTCACGTTGCCAGCGCTCAAAGTTTTGCTGTTTGCTGATAATCGAGATTGAGGTTTTCTGTGGATATGGGTGTGAAGCATAGGCAATACCAGAGCGCTCGATGGCTTGGGTTTTTAAGGGGCTAAGATCATAGGCCCAGTTAAAGCCTGCAACCAGAGGAATGACCTGAGTATCATATTCATAAATAATATCGATGAGTGCTTCGTTGATTCCCTTCCAAACCAGCCAGTCCGCTTTTCCGGCTTTACCACCCAGATCGGTGGGTTCATTAAATAGTTCATAGACGGCGAGGGTACTTACGCCTCGATATCGACCGGCTATTGTGCGCCAGAAGGCCTGCGTTTCTTCTAAACTGGTCAAATATATGGGGTCCTGGTAGACATTGTTTGGCAGATAACCAATAGAATGCCAATCAATAATCAAATACAAACCTAAGCTGTTGGCCCACACTATCGCTTGGTCAATATGAGCTAAATAATCCTTTTGGCCTCTTTCGCGCCAAGCCATTGGGTGAATGGGTAAACGAATGATATTCACCCCCCAGGCTTTTAATTCAGTAAAAATAGCTAAAGACCATTTATCTTGTTTGAGCAACTTATCAGGGTCAGCGATATTGACCCCTTTAAAGATGACTTGTTGGCCAGATTCGTCGATTAATTTGTTGCCTGCAACTCGTACAAAACTTTGTTGAACAAGCTTACTGTGATCAAACTGGAGAGTGCGTTTCTTTGCGTCTCCAGATTTATCAATAGGATCTGCACACGCCAAGTGAATTACTAATCCACCGGCACTAAACAGTTTAATGAGAGTATTGAATACTTTCATGTGCATTGTTTAAGCGATTATCTCAGCGACAATATGATGTTGACCCTGATAGCGGTTTGCCTCTATCAAATTACCGTCAACCTCATGGCCATCGATGGTTAATTTTATTTTTCCTTTACTCAGCCCATGCGGGTTATGGAGTTCAATATCATAACGCGCCCCTCTAAACTCTCTGGCAATGGTAACGTTTTGCCAAGAGGGCAGAATACAAGGGTCAATGATTAAACCCTCATAGTCAGGGCGTATACCTAATATATATTGGGTGGCAGCATAATAGTTCCATGCTGCGGTGCCCGTTAACCATGAGTTCTTGGCTTCACCAGGATTGGCTGAGTCCTTACCTGCAATCATTTGACTGTAAACATACGGTTCTGTTTTATGCAGTTGCTGAACGTCTTGCAAAAATGCCGGGGTAATTTTACTGTAATATTCAAAGGCTTTCTCACCACGACCTAACATCGCTTCAGCAATCGTTATCCAAGGATTATTGTGACAAAAAATACCGGCATTTTCTTTGTAACCCGGAGGATAAGAGCTTATTTCACCTAGATATTTGCTATAACGAGTAAAGGCCGGTTGATTCAACATGATGCCAAAGTCGGTAGTAAGATGTTTTTCCACAGATTGCATAGCCTGTAAAGGCTTGCCTTGTTCGGTCCCAATACCTGCCATGGCACAAAAACCCTGAGACTCAATAAAAATCTTCCCTTCACTGCACTCATGACTACCTACTTTATTGCCTTGTGCATCATAGGCCCGAATATACCATTCACCATCCCAACCTTGCTGCTCAACTGTTTGGCGCATTTGTTCAACATGAGCTTGGCTGGCAAGGGCAAGATCGGTTTTGCCAATGCGTTGGCAAATTTCCACAAAATCTTGACCGTAAAGCACAAATTGCCCAGCAATCATGACTGACTCTGCCACATCTGATGCGCCACGCTGAGTGGTTTGGAAGGACTCATTGGGGTCTTCAGAAAAACAATTAAGGTTGAGACAATCATTCCAATCAGCTCGACCAATTAAGGGTAAACCGTGGGGGCCAAGATTGTTGACGACATGATTAAACGCCCGCTCTAAATGGTCAAAGTGATTGTGAGTTGCCACTTCTTGGCCATCGTAAATAACCATCTCATCAAGAATACTGAAATCACCTGTCTCTTTAATATAGTTGGCAGTGGATAACACCATCCACATGGGATCATCGTTAAAATTGCCGCCGATATTCGCATTGCCTTTTTTGGTCAGGGGTTGATATTGATGATAGGCAGAGCCATCGGCTTTTTGAGTGGCGGACAAGTCTAGAATTCGCTCTTTGACTTTTTCTGGCACCATATGAGCGAAGCCAATAGTATCTTGGTTTGAATCGCGAAAACCCATGCCACGGCCGATGCCTGATTCGTAAAATGAGGCACTGCGTGACAGATTAAAGGTCACCATATTTTGGTATTGATTCCAAATATTTAGCGCGCGATTAAATCGTTTATCAGGCGAGTTAACCGTCATTTTATTCAACAATTTATGCCAGTAGTCGGCTAGTTTCTGTAGTTCAGTAGCGACTTTTTCGCTGCTGTCGAATTGCTTTTGTAAAAGCAATGCTGGGGCCTTATTAATAACATTAGGCGCTTGCCATTTGTGCTCAGCGTCTACTTCGCAATAACCTAACACAAATACTAATGTCTTGCTTTCACCCGCTCCTAGCTCAAATTTTATATGGTGCGAAGCGATAGGAGACCAGCCTCTTGCTACTGAGTTATGGGTAGATTTTTTTTCTATCGCAATGGGGCTGTCAAAACCACGATAGGGGCCTAAAAAGGTTTCACGATCGGTTTCAAAGCCGTCAATAGGGTGGTTAACTGAGTAAAAAGCGTAATGATTACGACGTTCACGGTATTCTGTTTTGTGATAAATCGCGCTGCCTTCAACCTCTACTTCGCCGGTTGATAAATTACGTTGAAAATTGGTGCCGTCATCTTCAGCGTTCCACAAACACCACTCGATAAAAGAAAATAAGTCGATTGTTTTAGCATTGTCATTATTATTAGTAATGGTTAAACGGTGTACTTCAGCTTTTGTATTTAAGGGAATAAAGCTGGTTAATTCAGTGGCAATATTATTTTTACTGGCGTGAAAACGACTATAGCCCATACCATGATGACAACGGTATTCATCCAATTCAGTATGCACAGGACGCCCTGTTGCTGACCATTGATGACCATCACAGTTCAAATAAAAATATCGACCACCATTATCTACGGGCACGCTGTTATAGCGATAGCGGGTTAAACGACGAAACTTGGGATCGCGATAAAAGCAATAACCACCTGCAGTGTTGGAAATTAAGCCATAAAAACCATCATTACCCAGATAATTGATCCAAGGGGTAGGGGTATAGGGACTGGTAATCACATATTCCAATTTTTGGTCATCGAAATAACCATATTGTTGTTCCGTACTTTTATCTTGTTTAAGCATTGCTAGTTGTCTCTTGTGGAAGCTTGTCGTACCAATTGCGTTTTAATATCCAAGCACAAATGATGAATATGCTGAGTGTCCAGAGGCTAGACCAGCCCTCTTTAATCACTACAAATATGGGTAGGGCAACTAAGCAGGTTTGCGCGATTACCCCAATGACGATATTAAACATGTCCCGCTTAAAATCTGCGTTCGCCGCAAAGTTAGGATCTTCGTCGATAACAGCTTGACGAATGGGACCCCAAAATCCCCAAGGGTTAACGTTTTTATAAAAGCGTTTAAGCAGTGCTTCGTCTTCTGCAGGAGTTAATAAACTGACGCCAATACACACAGCACCTGTGATCAGTAAAATTAAGGGAAATGCATAAAGAGCTACCATCTCTCGTGGTATATCAAAGGCTGAGTCGGGGATGAAAGCAATGACAATAAAACACACTAAACCGGCTAGCATACTGGTAAAATAGCCATAGCCATTTAAACGCCACCAGTGCCATTTCAATACATTAGCGATTGCATATCCAGCCCAGAGTCCTGAAACAAGCAGCTGCAAAATGCTATTAATACTCTCAATATAAAGACCAATAAAGGTGCTGAGCACTACGACCAAAATAGAGACGATATAGCTGGTATGAATTAATGTTTTGGTATTTGCTTTAGGATTGATATAGCGTTTATAAACATCGTTAACCAGATAGGCTGGTACAGCATTAACGGTAGAGGCAAAGGTAGACATAAAGGCCGCTATCAAACCTGCCAACACCAAACCCATGACGCCGATAGGTGCAAATTCTAAGATGGCACTGGGCAGAATGTTTTCAAAATCTATTTTACCGCCGGACATAAGATCCAACTTATCGTAATAAACTACAGCTAGTACGGTAAAGCCAGCAATCATAAAATAACGAATTGGCATTAAAATAACCGAAACAAACCCGCTCATTAACGCACCTTCGCGGGGCGATTTTGTTGCTAGAATTTTTTGCATGTCGTAGTTAGGCATAGGCCCAGCGGCACTTTTAAATATGCCGTTAAACAAAGTCATCATTACAAATATGCTAAATAGAGAAAAACCATCAGACAGGATTTTTTCATTCACTTCAGCAAATATGCCTTGCCAATTAATGTCCAAATTCCAACCAAAAAATGGATCCATCCAACCAGCCGGTACAGCAGCCTGCAGGGCCTCTGGTGAAACCTGCATCATGGCGACAATACCAATAAATAGTGCAGAGAAAGTCATGATGGAAAATTGCAGTACATCAGCCCATACAATACTCATCATGCCACCTAATATGACGTATAACGTGGCGATTGAAGTAAATACGATGCCATAAAAATGCGGTACGTAGGCTGGTGCAATCTCAAAGGGGATATAAGGAGAAACATTTTCCCACGGGATAAATATTTCGATAAATTTGCCAATACCCACAAAGCCATACGCCAGAAAACCAAGGGCACCAATAACCGCAAATGCAATGACAACCATATGGGATAATTTACCACTTCGGCCATCACCAAAACGCGTTCGCATCCATTCGGCGCCAGTTAGTACATTTGAACGACGCAACCACATTGATAAATACACCGCTAAAAATATCTGGTTAAATACAGGCCATAACCAGGGTATCCAGATACTTTTCATTCCATAAACAAAACACAATGTAACTAACCACATGGTGCCAGAAATATCGAACATACCTGAGGCATTGGATAAACCAAGTAAATACCAGGGTAATTTTTTACCACCTACAAAATAGTCATCCAGACTTTGCGCAGCACGTTTTTTTAAATAAAAACCGATTCCGATGATCGCCGCCAAATAAGCGATGATAATCATGAGGTCAAGTAAGGCTATCTTCATTGGTTTATTCCATGATTGTTCGATATTTCATCAATACCATATAGGCTGAAGGTCTTTGCTGACAAGCTTATTACCGAAGCTTTACGAGCATGGCTTATATTAAACGGTAATGACCTTACAACGACACTGACAAATTGTATGCTTGATAAAGTAAATGATAATGTAAACGTTTTCAATAGTAGTTCAGTTTAATTTGTTAATTATATGTAATTATTATTTGCGGGGTACATGACGGTTATTATTTAATATGAACTAATAATATTTATAAAATATTGTTGTATATTTATGAAATATATAGTTATTTGATATTTTTTTTTGCAAGATGAAATGTTGCTTAGGTTTGAGGCATATTAAAAAAATGAAATTATATGTAAAAAGATTATGAGTGCAAACGCGGGTTTGTTGGGTTGTCTTAAGTTTCTTTTTTTTCTATTTTTAGATGTTTTTTTGCAAACGTTTTCATTTTTTCGACGTTCATAATAATTTTTTTACTTGGGGCCCATCTTTTATGTATTTTTAACCACAGATACCCTCAGTAGGTAGGTTGATGACTAACGGCAATCAATAAAACTATTGATTGTCAGCCTGCCGCCAATTAGACCATTAACATTGAATAATTCATTTCTAATGGAGCCTGAGTGAAGTGAGTTACGTCTATAGATGATTAGACGATTAAACAAGCCCTGTTGTTCTGCTATTCGTTCATAGAGAGCCGTATCACCGTTAATATATCCATCGACTATTTTGGGCATATGGGGTCCATCATTTTCTGCTTCTAGTGATCTGAAATATTCTATTTTGCGCGATTCATCAATATATTCAAACCCGGTTTTGCGATGACGATAAAACGACGTGCCACCCAAGTCTTGTTTAAATAAATAATGCACTGCCGCTAAACCAAGTTTATTCAATGAATCAAAATGGGGAATTCGTTGTAAAAGTTTTAGTTGCTCTGGTGGCGTAGTTACCACGGAATATTGACACGCAGAGAAGGATAAGGCTGATGGCAAGTTAAATGTAGTAATCATTAAGTCTCGCAAGCTATTGAGAAAAAGCGTTTTATATTGAGAAGGTGCATCTGCGCAACTACCTGGATAAAATGCGCGTTGCTGGTTAAACGGCTGTTGTAAGGCTTGTTCAATCAACCAATTAGGTGAGTTAACAAAATCGTCAACCACTATTATGGGTGAACAATCTTCGCCATAGTTAAAATGTTGAATTTTAATATTATCATGTGTGGTTAAGTTCATTTTTCTCTCTGGCTTAAACCGTTTTCAACTTATTTGCGCTTTGCAATATTGACTAATGAAAAAGTCGTGATTAGGTACCTTAGCGGCTACTTCTAGTATTTTGGAACGAATGGATTGTAAATGAGCATTTAACTCTTGGTCTGACATGGTAGCAAACACTTTATGGTAACTTTTAGGCATAATGCCCTGACCCAGCATGACGTGAGTCCATGATTCTAATCTAAACAATTCATTGTCAGCCTGAAATGCAGCAGCATTGTCTTTAAACAGTTCGATACGATGAGCAAGCGATGCTGGAATGTCCATTTGACTGCAGTAGCGCCAGAAAGCGCTGTCGTTACGTTTTGTCACATGGTAGTGCAAGATAATAAAGTCACGAACATTCTCAATCTCATTTAAGGTTTGTTTATTGTATTCATCAATATGTGATGCGCTAATTCCGTCAAACGGAAATAATTTCATCAACCTGACAATGCCATTCATAAACAAATAAATGCTTGTTGATTCCAAAGGTTCAACAAAACCACTGGATAGACCAAGGGCAACACAATTTTTATTCCAGACTTTTTTTCGTCTTCCTGTGCGATACTTTAATACTCTAGGTTGGGTTATTGGTTTACCTTCGACGTTTTCAAGCAACAGTTTTTTAGCCTCATCATCCGACATGTATTTGCTACAAAAGACAAAACCATTGCCGGTTCGGTGTTGCAGTGGTATTTGCCATTGCCAGCCACTTTGATGGGCAATTGACCGTGTATAAGGTTTGGGCTCTCCAACAGATTCTGTTTGCACTGCGACAGCACTATCACAAGGTAGCCAATGAGACCAATCTTCATAACCCGTATGTAAGGTCTTCTCAATTAACAGCCCAGAAAAGCCGGTACAATCAATAAACAAATCCCCTTCAATCAGTTGTCCATCAGCCAGTTCAATGGACTTTATGTTGCCATTTTCATGTTGGTGTATGAATTCAATGCATCCTTCTACCCGTTTTACCCCTCTTTGTTCACTGAATTCCCGCAAAAAGTGAGCATAACGAGTGGCATCAAGATGGTAAGCGTAATTAATGACAGCATTTTTGGAGGTGGCAAATTTGTTCTGTTTAGCCACTTGGGTTTCAAAACTGTATTCACCAAACTCAGCATCAATCCCTTTGGATTTTCCATGCAGCCAAAAGTGTTGGAAATCCGCCAAAAAGCTGCTTTGTCCTGTCGTACCAAAAGGGTGAAAATATTTTTTATCTTTTTCCCCCCAGTTTTCAAACGAAATGCCAAGTTTAAAGGTTGCATTTGTTGCTCGCATGAACTCCTGTTCATCGACACCTAACATAGAATGGAACACGCGCATGGGAGGAATGGTCGCTTCGCCGACCCCAACAGTTCCAATAGTGTCAGATTCAACTAAAGTTACGTCAATTAGTTTACCTAGTTGTTTAGCTAAGGCTGCTGCGGCAACCCAACCAGCAGTGCCTCCTCCGGCGATAACGACTTTTTTTACTTTAGTACTTTGCAAAATGCTTCTCTCTTATTCAACTTCGCTATTTATATCTACATATTACTCGAGCTTAGCGGTTCAGTTTATTCAACAACATTGCACGTAATGCTCTCGCTTTTTGATGATCCAGTTCACCCAAAAAACCTTGCGCATGTTCAGGAAGATGGTGGGCTGCTTGCCCGCCATCACCAAAAATGTAGTAATCAAAAATATGTTTCCAAGCCTGTTTTTCATGAGCAGGTTTTTCACGTAAACTTAACATAGCGTGATACAGAACATTCATTGACGCACCAGAATATAATGGCGCTTCACTCCACCAATAATTAATTAATATGTTGAAGGGATTCAATCCTTCAACCTGATGCCACCACATACTTGGTAAGTACAAGGCATCACCTGCTTCTAGTTCGGCAATTTGTCCGCTCGCCAAAGCCTCAGGGAAATTAGGATAGGTATTTAAATCAGGGTTAGCAAAATCCACCATGCTCAAAGCTTGCCCGCCCGGTGTAATATCTAAAGGTCCCGGATATAAGTTCGCGATTTGATCGGGTGGAAATAAAGTAAATCGTCTTTTACCCACCACACAGCACGCTAAATTATCTGAGACATCATAGTGGCAACACGCCGTGGTGCGATTACCTATCCAAATACCGGCACGAACAGCCTCAACTGGAATATCACTGTGTGGTCGAGGAATATGAATATCATTTTCCGCTCTAAGTTCTGGGAAGTGGCTATCAATGAGGTTTGAGGCTATATACAGCGATGGAGGCAGTGAATCATTCAGGGTGGCTAAAATAAGATCCAAAAACTCATCAATTCGAGTTTGTTTGTTCTCATAATTTAAGCGGGTAACCTGTTCATCATAAAAAAAATGGCCTTTTAACGACGCGTCACCAAAATAGCCGAATGAGGGTTTGCCATTATAATGTTGTTTTAAATAGTCAATAGTCGACTGCGTAGATTGCAATCCGAGCTCGACTAACTTCCAATTATTCACTATTCCTTTGAGAATAACGGGCTCGTTAGCAGCAAATATCTCTTCAGGTATCTGACCTAATGGGCAGTTTTCTATAACCTTTGTTTGGGTTTTTATGGCTATCATCGTGTTTTGTGTTGAGAGTCCTTAGTTTGCACTTTAAAGGCTTTTTCTCTGCGGTTTTTAATTTCGATCAACTTTCTGATGTTTGTCATTGAAAAAATAACAGCAAAGGCTAATGGTAAAAATCCCGCTTTATTCAATTGCAGCAATTGATCAGCGCTTAATGCCTTTAGTTTGCTTTCATTAATGGTGTAATTACCGGTTAAACGGTGTTTCTGGCCATTATCTAATTCAAACTCAATATTTACCGGTTCAATCAAATCAAATTGTTTAAATGCAGCAAACATCACATCATTTACTTCCGATCCCTGATGAACAATATTTAGTATCTTCGATATATATTCTAAATATGCACTATTGCCTCCATGCTCTAAAAAAAGTGGCTGACCTTGCTGATCATTGACTCTCGGATGGTCTAGATCGATATGGACCACAGCTGATTGCTGATCTGGGTTGTCTTGCTGACGTTGAAAACCAATTAAAAAGGGTCCTCTGACGATATTGGCGGGAATATAACGCGCCGCCCATCCAGAATCAGTAATGGGATCTAAGAACAAATTTTCGTTTTGTTGTAAGCCTAACAGCGCTGTAGCATGAAATTTCTCAGTGTCTGGATTTTGCCGAAATAGGATAGGGTACTCTTTTTGTAATTCCATAAATTCAGTCGGATAAACCATAACACTAGCAATATTGTCACCAAATTTATCGGAAAACTGAGTGATAACGCGGGTATGTTGATGATTTATATTATTGAGCAAAACATGTTTAGTCATTGTTTGAGTACCGTAATATTGCTGCTGTAATAATTGTCATAATGTAAATTAACTTATTGTATAAGCTGCAATTATTTAACCATAATTGGCGAGTGATTAGAATGTATTGCAAACAAAAGCCGCTGGATCCAGCGGCTTTTAATTTACATCTTTTTGTATTAGTTAGATAACAACCATACTAGAATTTGTAACGTGCACCAACTTGGTAACGCGCACCTAAGTCATACATGTCCCACATCATCGCGTAGTTACGACCGTGTGAACGACTGTTTTCACCCGTTATGTTCAGACCTTCAAATGACACACTTAGATCTTCAGTCACATCGTAACTTACGTTCAAGTCAATTTGTGAATAAGCTTCGATATAACGAGGATTAGCAAAGCCACCTCTGCTTGTTTCATTTAAATATTCACCGCGCCAGTTATAAGAAATACGTGCTTGAATACCATCTTTTTCATACATACCAACTAGGTTAGCAGTATCGCTTAGCCCTACCAAAGCAAATTGTGACACGCTAGTACTACCTTGGTTATCAAAACCTACATCTCCGCGGACGAAAGTGTAGTTGGCTTGCACACCAAAACCAGTTTCACCAAAGAAGTGCTGTACAGCAAATTCTGCACCGTAAATCTTCGCTTCTCTACCGTTATTGGGTGTAGAGGTTCTAAAGGTAGTTAAAGGGTCGGTTGAATTAGATTCTATATCCCAGCCTGTACGGTTGGCTAAGTAGAAGTTTTGGTCGTCAGTACCCGTGTAATCATTGCCAAATTGTGCAATATAATCAGGGTCATTTTGCGCGTGTTCAAAGTAAACCAACATACCATATAGATTATCGTCGTTTAACGACAAACCACGATCCGCTAGTCCAGCTGCCGCTGCTTGAGCGCGAGGTCCACCAGTAGAGTCACGTATGCCGAGTAACTGGCGATCAACTTGCTGAGAACCGATAAAATTGATTACGTCTTTTTCAAATATACCTGCTGAAACGTAACTGTATGGGTTGTAGTACCACTCTAATGACAAGTCAAAGTTGGTCGATTCTAAGGGCAGCAAACCAGGGTTTGAGGCTGAAGCAGTAGGTTTAGCACCCAATAAGGTTGAGCCACCGCCCGAACCAAAACCAGAAGCAGATACGCCTAAACTACCTAAGCCTGCTCTGGCAATCGTTTTACTAAACGAGAAACGGCTGACCAGCTCGTCTGAAATCTTAAGGGTAAAATCCATGCTGGGTAATAAGTTATCGTAGCTGTTTTTGGCGCTGGCAAGCTCAGATGGTCTACTACCGTCTACGCGAATAGCAACGTCATTATTATCTTCCCATACTGTTTTATAAACGCTGGCTAATGAACTAGAGGTAACATCAGTGGTTTCATAACGCAGGCCAGCAAGAACATTAAAGTCCATTCCACCCAATTCACCGTCTACGGTAAGTTGGAAATATGCAGCTTGGGTTTCTTCTTTTACTATATTGTCAGCGGTTTGATTCATCGAGACCGGTAAAATATTTGCGTAACGCGGAATATTTTGTGCTGCTTCGTACATTTCTACTGCACTTGCATTAAAACCATAGCCGCCTGCACGTGGCGACCAATCATCAAATTCACCCTGAATATCAAAGGGTTGAACTATATCGCCAAACTCACCAGGGTAGCCAGAATTCCAGTTACCAAGCGCGATGTTCTCTGCCGCGAAATTGATAGACCGAGATTCCATATCACGTGTTTCAATACCGAAATCAAACTTACCATCGTCAAACTCATAGGTACCATCAATTTTGACTTGTTGTACGGTCGATTTTTGATCGGCTTGACGCAAATTGAACATGGATGAACTTACATCACCATTATCAACCATGCCGTTACCATTAGACTCATAACCTGCGTTACCTCCTTTGGTATCATCATAGGCGTTCAAATAAGTAGGGAACTCACCACCAAACCACCATTCTCTAGAGACAACGGTAGGATTGCCTAGTCCCATGCGCACAGAACCAGTACCATAAGGGCCAGTGCCGCGGCTGTGCATTTCTGAATCATGTGCATCAAATTTAACTGACAATTCATCATTTATTTGATATTTAAAGTTTACACCCAGTGAAGTTAAGGTATTTGTCTGGTCGCGGTCTTGCTGTTCATGACCTTCATCAATGCCATTTGGATAAGCTTCTTGAGCATATATCATGGTGGCAATAGTTGAATTATCAAATTCAACAGCTTGAATTTTGTCACCCTGTTGCATCCAGTTACCGGTTTGGCCTAAATGTTCTTGAATGTGGTTTTCAGCATAGGTGTAGTCTACTTCACCGGTGAAATTGTCAGTTGGAGCGAATTGAATCGTGAGTTGTGCATTATCCCGTGTACGCTGAGTATCGGTAAATTCATAACGCAAATCATAAAAGCGAGAATACAACTGGCCTTGATCCGGTGTATTAGTTACTACGGCATCGGGGTTATTCCAAGCTCTACTCGGGGCTGCAACATCATCCCAAGTGTATATACCCCAATCATTAACAGTGGCTCCCACAGAGCCTGAATCACGTTCTTGGTGACTGGCAGATAATGACACGCCCCAAGTTGAATCATCATTAGTGAAACTGAATATGCCTGATACTTCTGGCGTAATATCGTCACCCGCACGATTAGTGGTATCCATGGCTGCTTTTGCACCAACACTGGCAACAAAACCTTCACTGTTCAATGGTTTGGCAGTGATGATGTTGATAGTGGCACCAATACCACCCGTTGTAATTGCAGCTTTACCGGTTTTGTAGACTTCTACTGCCCTTACGCTCTCAGACGCTAGGTTGGAAAAATCAAATGCTCTTGAACCGCCGCCATCACCATTATAGGTTGATGCGGATGGCATTGTTCGGCCATTTAAGGTCACCATATTGCTTTCAGCGCCAAAACCACGCACGGTGACTTGAGAACCTTCACCGTTAGAGCGACTGATTGAAACACCAGTAATACGCTGCAGTGATTCAGCAAGGTTAGTATCGGGGAATTTACCTATATCTTCGGCAGAAATGGCGTCAACCACACCCATTGATTCGCGTTTGATTGATGTTGATGCTTGTAAACTGCCGCGAATACCGCGTACTTGAATAACTTCAGTTTCTTCTGAAGTTGCTTCTTGTGCCATTAATGGTGTCATCACTGACGCGCCGAGCATTAAACCTATGCTTTTGGCGAGTAGTGTTTTATTAAATCTATTATGTGTTTTCATAGTGTTCTGGCCTTTTGTGTTCCTGTTTAATGAATCAAAATACAATCGCTTACAAAACACATTAAAATCCAACGAATAAAATGCTGTAAACGTTTTCATAAAGTAAGGTGATGTTAACGAAGTGTCAACCTAAATTTGCGAATTTTATTAACAATACGTTAACGTTTTTTGTTGATGCTTGAATAATATTTATATTTTTAACTTTCATTTTTACGCTATGTAAAACCCGTAAATTCTGGGCGTGTGGATGTTTAAATGTAACTGCAACGTAGACTTCTTACCAATGAATGAAAGAAATATGTAAATGAAAAATAAAAATCATAATAAAAACGTTTTCATATTTTTATTAAAAAATATCAATAAATAATGCTTATATTGTGTGTTTAAGTGATGTATCCAAAGTGGGTGAGTCAGATAATTAAGGTAAATTATTACAGTCCTGATCAGTCCTGTTAATTTCAAATGCGGGTATTGTCTTACACCTATCTGATTTTGTTCAGTGTATAAGAATATAGCTATTCTGAGCTATGGTTATTTATAGCAATAGCTTAGGTTGATTAGGTTAACCAAGGCATGAGCACTTTGATTTGGCTTGGAGTAACCTCCAAGCCATGGTTTCGATTAAAACTGCAATATTAACTAGTTTAACCAAGCTCGCATTTTTTCTGGATTTTCAATACTCAGGTAAATCGTGTCATGTATGGCCGGACGCACCTCAAGTATTACTTGTATAAAACGTTTATCACGCAGAAGAGAAACAACGCAGGGTCTACTAAGATCTAAGCGGTCAAGCATGGTAAGTACGTTGGTCGCGCCTATCTGCCAACTATCGAGGGCAATAACAATATCACCCACTAAAATACCCGCGTCATAAGCACTGGATTGTTCAACTACTTGGCTTATTTCAATGCCGGTTTCTTTGGCTTTAAAACTCGCTCCAAAATCATGTTTTATACCTTTTTTCTCTGCTGTGCCGCCTTTATCGTTATTGTCTTTGCGGGTTCTGTAGTTAAGGCGAATACCAAATTCAGTGAGTAGTTCTGCGGTAGGTAAGTCTTGAGTACCATGCACGGCTGCAGCTAAAAATTCACTTAAATCTATATCAAATTGCTTAATTAAAATGTCATGAATGACAGTGGGGGGAGTTGGGGTATCGGTGCGACCGTAAGTTTCCCACAAATAGCGCATAACATTATCTAAAGAGTATTGATGGTGTGATTGTTGGCGTATCAACAAATCAAGACACATCGCAATGACAGCGCCTTTATTGTAATAACTGACAATATGATTGATGGCACTTTCATCTTGTTTATAAAACTTAGTCCACGCATCATAACTCGACGCCGCAACAGATTGTTTCAGTCGCCCCTTGTTACGTTCTAATCTGGTAAGATTTTGTCCCATCACCACTAAATAGTCTTCAATTGAGATGACCTTACTGCGCTGCAGCAATAAATCGTCGTAGTAACTGGTTATGCCTTCATAAATCCATAATTGTTCAGTATAGGTTTCAGTGGCTAAACTGCCTTGAACGAGTTCAATTGGCCTAATACGTTTGACATGCCAAGTATGAAAAAACTCATGGCTACACAGACTAAGAAAAGTTCGATAGGGTTCGCTTGGTATAGCTGGCTCATTAGCATGGGCGAGGTCATTACGAGCAAACATTAGTGCCGTTGATGCGCGGTGCTCTAAGCCGCCAAACGCGGCATCAGTTAATAAGGTGATAAATAAATATCGTTGAATCGGGGCAGGTGCCGCAAATAAGCTCAGATGCTGTTGACAGATTTGGGCTAAATCTTTCGTGATTCGTTGCATATCACTTTGATGTCCTCCGGCAAACACTAGTTCAAATTCAATTTCACCAGCGGCGAATAACTGCTTGTCAAACTGCCCAATTAGTACAGGGTGATCGATTAACTCCGCATAATTATCTGCCTGGTAAAGAGCACTTGCTTTATCAGTGTCGAGCTCAAACACCGGCATAGTGGTGGCAACATTGTCGGCTGTCAAGGTTGTATAATTACAATGGTTTAGACTGAGAGAGCAGGGGAGATCAGACTGACTCTCTACTTGTAAAAATATATTTGAGCCATTAAAAAAAGCATATTGTTCATTAATATAAGCACCTCTAACTGATAAGTCGTAGGCATAAACTTGATAAGTGACAATAATAATAGATTCACAGACGGGCAGATGCCATGTTTGTTTATCGCTCTTTGTTACGGGGATTATTTGCCCGCTATCTGTGTGTGCTTGCAGTTTAACAATATGTTTAGCGAAATCCCTGATCATATAACTGCCGGGTATCCATGCTGGCAAACTTAATGTTTGACCTATTTTAGATGGGGAATTAATCGTCAATACGACATCAATTAAATGCCCGGCTATTGAAGAAACGTTTAAGTCGTAGTGCACAGAATGGGGATGGTGAGTCAAAACAAAATTTCCTAAAATACGCAAATATTGGCCCCATGATCAGGTTAATCGTGTCTAACTTCAAGTATTGGGATGATTCTTATGTTGTTGTTTTTCGAAAGTTTAATTACCATTCAGCTAATAGTAACGGTGAAAATACAGTAGGAATACTCAAAAACATGGCGAATGTGCACGAACAACTCGGTTTAAGCAATGAAGATTTGCGTAAAATTCGTTCGATGCGTCCCGGTACTGCTATTGATTTGCAAATTACGTCTGTTAGTACAACTAAACGGGTTAGAAGCGAGTTTGTTGGTATGGATGGCACACGCTGCGTTATTATTCGTTTTCCTGACGAAAATAAATGGGGCAGTTTACGTGACTTTATTTTTACCGATAACAACCTTGTTGTGCGTTATATATTAGAGGATGAAACTGGCGAAATTATCGCATTTAAAGTGAAAGTGACGCTTATTTTAAGTAAACCTAGCCATTTAATTTTTACTACTTTTCCTTTGGCTATTCAAAGCCATGATCTCCGTTCAGAACCAAGGGCACAAACCCGTATGGCAGTGACGCTATGTGAAATAAAGGGGAGCCGAGAAATTTGCAGCTGTATCGTGCGTGATATTTCATTGAAAGGCTGTCGAATAAGTGTCGAACGTACGATAAAGCAAAGACCAGCGCTGAAACAAAATGTGCTGATGTCGTTTAAGGATGCTTTTGGCAATGAATTTTTATTAAGCGGGACCGTGATGAATGCAAAATCAGATGAAGTTGTTTTTTACTACGGTCTTAAGTTTGAATCATCGGAAGAAGAAGTCGGGCAATTGTTACAAAAAGTCATGCTGAGCACCGACTAAATTAAAATTAAGCACCAAAGCTATTGCTGCATTGTTGTCAAATTGTTAAATTGACGTTAATAACAATAATAAGAGGTTAACATGCGTCAAATCGAATTTCTGCTAAACGAATACGGCGAGAGCCACAAAAACAAAACCAATATTGTGATTCACGCGATTGCGGTTCCTGCTATTTATTTTGTGACACTCGGTTTACTTTGGTCATTACCTACCCCTAATTTTTTAGCCTACTTTGATATTACTTGGGCACATGTTTTTGTTATTCCTGCTTTGTATTATTATTTTAGATTGTCTGGCCCCATTGGTGCAGCAATGACTCTGCTATCAATATTGTCCTTTTTTGGTATCAAATTGCTTGAAACCTTGTCTACCCCAGTTTGGCAAGTTTGTTTAGGGATCTTTGTTGTTATGTGGATTCTACAATTTGTCGGTCATCATGTTGAAGGTAAAAAGCCAAGCTTTTTCAAAGATATAAAGTTCTTATTGATCGGTCCTGCATGGTGGTGGGGGCATTGGCTAAAACGCTTAAATATTAACTATTAACTATTTAAGTGAGTTTATTGCTTAAATTTATTGAGTAAATTTAAATGTAATTTGACTCGCGTTAAACACTTTTCTGTGGCTCAAATTCAGCTTACATAAGTCAATTCTGCGACCAAAGCCATCTTACGTCAGACCAAGACAAAGAATGCTGGTGAGTATTTTTGTATAATTTAAACAATTAGTTTACGTATCAAGGTTTACTGTGTATCAGTGGGAAAAATGGGTCGATAGTCGAGAACGTTTATTCTGGACATTACAAACGGCAGGTTGGTGTGGATTCGCCATTGTCTACTACATTGGTTCTTTTCTGGCAGAAATGCGCAGTATATGGCTATTTATTATCATCCTTAATGCCTACGCAGGTTGGTTGTTAACCATTCCATTGCGCTACTTATATCGCTGGGCGATGACCTTGAGTCCGATAAAGATGGTGGCCATTGTTATTACCAGTATGTATGTTATTGCATTGGCATGGGCAGTGGTAAAAAACTTTAATAACTGGACCATTTACAAAAAAGGTTATCAGCCTGAAGAATGGTATATGTATTTTTATAATACAGTTGATGCTTTGATTGTAATAGGGTGTTGGACAGGTGCCTATTTTGGTATTAAAAATTACCAAATGTTGCTTAAAGAAAAACAAAACGTCTTGAAAGCGTCCTCTATGGCACATCAAGCCCATATAAAGATGCTGCGTTATCAACTTAATCCTCATTTTCTATTTAATACTCTCAATGCGATTTCTACTTTAATTTTAATGAAAGAGAATAAAACAGCAGGTGCGATGGTGTCGCGCTTAAGCGATTTTTTGCGTTATTCATTGGACAAAGATCCCATCAAACGTGTGCCTCTAAAACAAGAAATTCAAGTGTTAGAGCTTTATTTGGAAATAGAAAAAGTGCGATTTGAGGATCGTTTACAGGTAAATTGGGATATACAAACCAAGGCAAGTACTGCCTTAGTGCCGAGTTTGATTTTACAACCTCTGATTGAAAACTCCATTAAATACGCTATTTCCAAACTGAATGAAGGAGGACAGATCGGGATATCGGCCAGCACCTTTGGCGACGATCTGATTTTAGAAGTGAGCGACAACGGGCCAATCTGTGATATGAGTGAAGGCGAATTATTTAGAACCAATGGCGTTGGACTGACAAATATTCGTGAAAGATTACAATCATTGTATAGCGATAACTTTTCTTTTGTGATTGCTCAAAATAATCCAAGTGGTATAAAAGTGACTATTCGCATACCCCATGAATTAAGTGAGCATTCTTTTGAAAATTAGCACCCTTATTGTCGATGATGAGCCATTAGCGCGCAAGGGCCTGAGTTTACGTTTGGCTGAATTTGACAATATTAAGCTTGTGGGCGAGTGTAAAAATGGGCTAGAAGCCGTCACACTAATTCCACAATTACGCCCAGACTTAGTATTTTTAGATATTCAAATGCCCGGCCTAAATGGCTTTCAAGTGATCCATAAACTTCAGGAATTAAATCAAACCATTCCAATTATTGTATTTGTTACTGCCTTTGATTCATATGCCATTAAAGCCTTCGATATTCATGCGCTAGACTATATTCTTAAGCCTCTTGATAACCAACGCCTTGCTTCGGCCATTGCGAAAGTAGAACACTATATTGGTTTGAAAAATGAAGAGGGGCAGAGCCAAAAGTTAGTGCGTTTGGTGGCAGATTTCACCGGCGAAGATTGCGAAGATATACTGCGTAAATTGGCCAGCGGTGAAAATATTGGCAATCACAGTTTCCCTGACATTTTAGCAATTAAAGATGGTTCTGAAATAACGCGCGTTAACATCAGTGAAATTCAATGGATTGATGCCGCTGGGGATTATATGTGTGTGCACACCACCGACCAAACTCATATTATGCGTAAAACAATGAAAGAGTTAGACCAACAACTCGATCCTCGAAAGTTTGTTCGGGTTCACCGTTCGGCCATCGTTAATATTAATTATGTACAAAAACTGATCAGTCACATCAGTGGTGAATACCACCTGATTTTGAATAATGGTAGCGAACTCAAAGTCAGTCGCAGTCATCGTGACAAAGTAAAAGACATGATTAAAATCTAAGCTTGAGTAATTTTACTAATATCAAAAAAGTCCTGTTGAATTTTAACTAAATAAGGATCAAGAGGTTTTCGCTGTTGCCACGTTAATTCGATAGGGTAAGCCACCACCTTGTTATTTTGTTCTCCTACCATAATTTGACTTTCTCCGGCCATGGCTTGTTCTACTGCATAAGCGCCGAGTTTAGTCGCTAGTATGCGATCCTGACTGACCGGTGATCCTCCCCTTTGTACATGGCCTAAAATAACCGGTCTGCATTCTAGATTGGTCTTCTCATGTAATACCTGCGCAAGATTGGTGACGCCACCGGGCCATAAATTTTCAGCCACAATGATAATAAAACTACTGTTGCCTCTTTTTTGCATTGAGGCATTTAAACGTAGCACAATATTATCTAATTCTACATTAAGGTCACCACATAGCTCCGGTACAAGAACGTGGTCCGAAGCCGAGGCCAAAGCTGCGCTTAGGCCAATAAAACCCGCATGCCTACCCATGACTTCGACTAAAAAGATGCGTTCAAAAGCATCAGCAGTATCTCGTACTTTATCAATCGACTCTAACGCGGTTTCGATGGCGGTAAAATAACCAATGGTCGCATCAGTGCCGAAGATATCATTGTCAATCGTTCCTGGTAGACCGATCACTTGACCTTGCCAATGGGCGCCTAAATGGCAAACTCCATGAAAGGAACCATCACCGCCAATGACTAATAATGCTTCAATACCTAAGGCATTTAAGTTTTTTGCTGCGAGTTTGGCCGAAACATCAGATTTGAAATTTAAGCAACGGGCACTGCGCAGTATGGTGCCACCACGTTGAATAATATTAGAGACGTTACTGGCTTTTAATACTTGGTATTCTTGCTCTAATAAACCATTATATCCGTGTTTGTAACCAATAACTTGGATGCCGAAATGTTCAGCAGTCAAGACTATCGCTCTGATGCAAGCATTCATGCCTGGCGCATCTCCACCAGAGGTCAAAACAGCAATTTTTTGCATAAAATATTTTTACCTACGTCGCTTTTGTCTACAGAAGAGTAGAATGCTTGCAGCGAGTAAACAAGATTATTTGTAGATAAATTAAACATTTACCCTCAGTTTTGTAAGGTATTAAGTGTCACACACCACGTCACCCTAGTTTATTCAACGTGACTGAGTGAACTTGTTTCTATTTAGTTGCTAGATGCAGGCAGTAAATGGGACCCATTAGGCATTGGTATCGCTTTGGTTTGTCTCTGACGACATTAGTTTTATGGGGTATATTGCCCATTTTTATTGATGTTAGGCGGAGTTCTATTATTTGGTGAACGTCTGAAAAAAATTGAAATTACAGATGCGCTGCTGATTTTTTTCGGACTTATGTTGTTTTTCAATGACCGCCTTAAAGACCTGTTTTTATCCTTAGATCAGTTTACTCTAGGGGTGATAATTGTGATTTTTGCCGCTACGTGTTGGGCTGCTTATACCCTCATGCAAGAACCTCTATTGCGGCTCTTAACTGCCAAATAATTAACCCTAATGATTTAAGTTCTAGCGGCTGTCATGTTATTGCCATTTGCCAATTTAACGCAGTTGCTTGATATGAGTAACTTGCGGCTTTTTACCCTAGTTTTTTGTTGTTTAAATACCATTGTTGCGTATGGGGCTTTACTGAGGCGATGTTTGTTTGGTAAGCGTCAAAAGTAAGTGCAGTCATTTCTTTATCTCCCTTATTCACCTTTATTAGTCTGTTTATCGCCGTACACTTGTTTCCTGAGCAGATTAGGGCGAGTGACCTTGATATGTGGGCTTATATCGGTGGTGGGGTAGTTATAATGGGCTCAGCGCTAACATCTATGGGTAGAGCCAATAAACTAAAAATTTAACAAGGGGCTTAATTCAGCTCTAAAAATGAGCTGAGCTCAACCGTCAATAAATCAAATTTTTGTTTATGTTTTTCAAGTAGATTGGTATTTTTTAGCTGCTCAAATATTTTTTTAGCAGAACGAAACAAGGTAGGCTCAGGCTTACTGGTTTTTTGCAATAAACGTAAACTACATTGCAAAAGGTTCAGGGTAATTCCTATATTAAACGGCACGGCAGTCTGTGCCTCGGTAAAGGCGCTATAAGCGCCTTCAAATTTTCCTTCTGAATACAAAGATATACCCATCTGGTTATATTTATTGTAGTGGGCCTTTTTACCTTCATTGCGCCTTTGTGCACTGGCCATCGACGCTTGGGTATTATCGTCAGAAGGTTTTGAATGACCTTTAAGTTGTTGAATTAATTCTTGCGCTTCCTCAAACTCGCCTAAATCAAGTAAACTTACAATGGAATCTGGCATTAAGGGAATAGGGTAACTTTCAAATTTTTCAATAATATTATTCTGTGCTTGGGTCAGAATTTGCTTTGAGTTAAACAATTTACCGTTTTGACTTTCAATCCTCGCTGTTATGATATTTTCGAAAATATCAAAATCAAAGTCGTCATCGCTTCTCGATATTGCTTCGTTATGACGGTAGCGTTTTAAGGTGTACAAGGCCTCTTGTTGAAACCGTCCCTTGGCTTTCTGATCGTCGAGGTGGTCAGCGACATCTAAATAGCTTCTAACATGGCCACATAGAAAAGCCAGATCACGATGTACAGATTTTTTAGAGCATTCCCAAATAGATTGGCTGTGGCCAATTATTTTTTCAAGATTGCCACTTTTTCTAGCAATGGCGCTTGCCTTTAAATGGCGAGAAACCGAAAAAGGGGACAAGCGCAGTGCATGGCTGATAGCCGCTTCAGCTTCGGCTAGGTTACCCAAGTGGTACCAACTTTGTGCCACAATATCGTGCGCTTCGACTAACAAGTTATTTTTTTGTATCGATTTTTTTGCAATATCGATGGCGAGTTTATAATTTTTCAGCAGCAGTTCAGTATGCGCCTTTGACACATTTAACCAAGTTTGGTGATGGCTTTTAGGGTAACTTTTTAACCAGGTTTGCGCCTCTGCGTATTGACCATTTTGCCAATATAGTTCGGCTAATAAGCGGCCAGTAGCTTCTTTATAACGGCTTTCTGTTGTCATGACTTGTTTGCACATATTTATGGCAGCAGGCAAGTTTTTGGTATAGGCATTTTTGTAAATAGGTGCCATGGCCTGGCGCCGCAGGTAGGCCTTTTCTAAGCGTTTTACCAACTGGGCTTGCGAAAAAGGTTTAACTACATATTCATCGGGCTGTTTTTCAATGCTACCCAAGACCATAGGACGCTGTGCATCGGCACTAATGATGACAAATACTGTTTCAGGTTTAAGCAGTAACTTTTCTCGCAGTTCCTCGAGTAATTCAAAGCCATTTTTTTTATTTGAACCCAGATGCAGATCACAAATTATAAAATCAAATTTTTCTTTACGACAGCTATTCAGGGCTGACTCCGAGGTACGTGCCGTGACAATAGTTAGGGCCCCAGCACTGCTCAAAACTCCTTTTAAAAGCGTTAAAAAGGGTCTTTGATCATCCACTATTAATATTTTTTGATGAGAAAAATTCAGTTTTTTCACTATAGTTTTAATTTTCGATATGACATCAGTCTAGTGTCACCGATAATTCATTATTCGTGTCAGTAAAGCAACAGGCAACAGGCTCACATCGTTAATTTTATTTACAAGTGAGGAGTGTTTTAACTTGAGTTTAGGGGAAAAAACAGTGGCAATAACAAATCCCCTTAAAATGGTGATTGTTTACCGACGTTTGACTGTTTAGACTAGAGTGAAATTGATTAGGTGGTGAAAACTTTTGTTTGATGTCTGCATTGTCGGTGGGGGAATGGTCGGCTCGGCTTGTGCTGTTGGTTTGGCCAAACTTGGCTTGTCGGTTGCGCTGATCGAGCGTTATAAACCTGCGGCTTATTCACCAGAGCAAGCTCCCGATTTGCGTGTTTCCGCTATTAGTTATAATTCAGAGCGTTATTTTCAAGAATTAGGTGTATGGTCGGATATTGAGCAAATGCGTCTGTGTCCCTATCGTCGTTTGTCAGTGTGGGAAAATCCCAAGGCGCGTACTGATTTTAACTGTAGGGATATTGGTGTAAGTCACTTAGGTCATATCGTTGAGAACCGCATAATTCAGTTGGCTTTACACAAAACATGCGCAAATCTGCCGAATATTCACTGTTTTTGGCAACAAGATATCAAGTCTATCCAACTGCATCCCGGCGTTAAAGTCGTACTGGCGAATGAACAAATAATTGAGGCTAAAATTATTGTTGGCGCTGATGGCGTTAATTCTCAGGTACGTTTATCGGCTAATATTGGCGTTCAAGGTTGGCAATATACTCAGCATGCCATGGGAGTTAATATTAAAATTGCAGGTCCGCAACAGGATATAACTTGGCAACAATTTACGGCGCAAGGGCCTTTAGCTTTTCTGCCGCTTTACGGACAGCATGCTGCGCTAGTATGGTACAACCATCCGAATGAAATTAACTACCTCAAAAGCCTATCCAAGGTACAACTGAAGCAGCAGATTATTGCGCACTTTCCGCCTGACTTAATGGATTTTGAGATAATAGATTTTGCCAGTTTTCCATTGACTAGGATGCATGCTAATCAATATGTTAAAAATAACGTGGTATTAGTTGGTGACGCTGCCCATAGCATTAATCCTTTGGCAGGGCAGGGCGTTAATTTGGGTTTTAAAGACGTTCAAGCCCTTGTTGAGGTATTTGCAAAACAGACTGAAAATATAAAAAATTGCTGCGAGCCAGAGCGGCAAAATTTTGCTTGGTTAATGGCATACGAAAAATGTAGAAAACGAGATAATTTGCTGATGATGAGTGTGATGGATTCACTCTATCTGGCTTTTGGAAATAATGTGGCTCCAATCAAACTATTCAGAAATATTGGTTTGGCATTGGCCAACCGAGCTGGGCCACTTAAAATCAAAGCGATGCAATATGCCATGGGTTTTTAATTCAATAACAATTAGTTAATAAAGAGAACAAAATGAAACTAAAATATACAGCTCCATTTGTACTATCGATTTTGTGCATGGCCTGCTCACCTAAATCAGATGAAACCTTGGCCAATCAACAATTAGTAGCCATGGTAGACAACACTACTGTGACATTTATCCAGCAACAACCTACCTTGTCTACAATGTTAGCCATTGATCCTAGCCAAGCGGGCGGAACCTATAACGATCGTTTGCCTGATTATTCAATTGCTAGCATGCAAAATTTGCAAAATGAAATGAAGTTTGGCGTTAATCAACTCAGTTCAATTGACTCTAAACTTTTAACTAAAACCAATATGCTGCAGCAAAAAGTAGTGACGGAAATTCTTAACTATTACGCTGGAGATGCCGCTTTTAGTGGGGGCTATATTGATACATGGGGCGGACATTTACCTTATATAATTAACCAAATATCCGGTCCCTTAATTGACGTGCCGAAACTCATGCAAGAGCAGCAAGCCATTAACACAATGCAAGATGCTAGAGACTACCTTGCACGTTTATCTAATTTTGATGGTTTTGTGGTTAACGTACTTAATAAATATGAGGATGATCAACGTCTTGGTATTGTCCTGCCGAAAAAATTACATCCTAAAACTCTGGGTTTTTTTGATGGATTCCTTGCTGCTGAGCCCAAGGATCATGCTTTAGTGACTAGCTTTGTGAAAAAACTGCAGGCCACTGAAATTGACCAAACAAGCCAAGAAAAAATGGTAACTAAGGCGATTGAATTAGTGAAAAATGTGGTTTATCCCGCTTATCAGCGTGCCAGAGGGGCAGTGTTAGCTAGTGCGGACACTGCGAAGTCGGATGATGGGATTTGGTCTCAACCCGACGGAGAAAATTTTTATTTGCACGCTATTAGATATCTGGGTGATTCTGCGCTTTCAGCAGACCAGATTCATGAACTAGGCCTTCAAGAAGTTGCGCGAATTAGTACTGAAATGGATACGATTTTAGTCGCAAATGGATATAGCGACGGAACGGTGGGTGAACGCATGGTGGCACTGGCACAACAGCCAGAGTTTTTGTACGAAGATTCAGATGAAGGTCGTCAAGCCTTATTAGATGACTTAAATATACAAGTGCAAGCCGTGATGGACAAAGCCCCCCTATATTTTAATACTATTCCAAGCCAAAATGTATTGGTCAAACGTATTCCAAAAACCTCAGAAGCAGGTGAAGCTGGCGGTTTCTATACACCCCCTTCATTAGATGGCAAGCGTGATGGTATTTATTGGATAAATCTACGCGACATGAGTGCGGTTCCTAAGTTTTCACTTAAAACCTTAACTTACCACGAAGCCGTGCCGGGACATCATTTTCAAATAGCCCTTAATATGGCGCAACAAGATATCGGTTTGTTGAGACAAAATGCGCCATTTAACGCTTATGTTGAAGGCTGGGCCTTGTATTCAGAGCTGGTTGCGACAGAGATGGGCATGTACGAAAACGATCCTTATGGTGATTTAGGCCGTCTACAAGCTGAGCTTTATCGTGCCGTGCGCCTAGTGGTTGACACAGGTTTACATCGTAAAAAGTGGACCCGTGAACAAGCTATTGAGTATTTCCATACGACCACTGGTACGTCAATGACCGACGTGGTTGCCGAAGTAGAGCGTTATATGGCGTGGCCAGGTCAGGCTTTGGGCTACAAACTGGGTATGTTACAGTTTGTCGAATTACGTGAACTTGCGGCTCAGGCTTTAGGCGCTAAGTTTGATATTAAAGCCTTTCATGATTTAGTGTTATTGCCCGGTGCCCGCCCCATGTCATTGGTAAGAGAGGATGTGATGGCCTGGATAGCTTCACAACAATAAGCAGCGAATTAGGGAGCATAGATGACTGTTGTCATTATATTAGGAGTACTGTTAGTAGCCTTATTGGTGGTAGTGCCATTACTCGAGCGCTCTAGTTTTAGAATGTCTGATACTCAAATGAATAAAATCGGTCGATGGGTATTACCACTCGTTATCGTACTTGCCTTAATACAATTAGTTAGGCATATGCTGAGCTAAACAGACATTAAATCTTTTGAAAAAAGGCACGAACAGAACTAATTCAGTTCGTGCCTTAACCTTCTATCAATTAATGCAGTACAATACGCCCAATTTTATAAGGTTAGGCGGTTTTAATGGCAGTTCATTGGTATCCCGGGCATATGCATAAGGCCCAAAAAGAAATAAAAGAAGCATTACCTCAAGTTGATCTCTTAATTGAAGTACTTGATGCACGTATTCCTTACTCCAGTGAAAATCCGGCTATAGCAGAAATGCGTGGTGATAAACCTTGTATCAAGGTAATGACCAAAACTGACCTTGCTGATCCTGACATGACCGCAAAATGGCAAGCATATTTTGAACAGGAAAGGGGCGTAAAGACCTTTGCTGCCAGTACGCAAGATCCGGCCAATATTAAACAACTGTTGACATTAGTTCGACAAATGTTGCCGGAAAAGGACGCCAGTATTAAGTCCATTCATACCATGATAGTGGGCATACCTAATGTAGGTAAATCAACTCTAATCAATATTCTAGCAGACCGAGTAATAGCCAAAACCGGTAATGAAGCCGCAGTAACCAAAAACCAACAACGTATTAGTTTGGGTAATGGTATTACCTTGTTTGATACCCCTGGAATTTTATGGCCGAAGTTAGAAAATCCGAACAGCGGCTACCGATTAGCAGCCTGTGGCTCAATTAAAGACACGGCCATGGAATATGATGATGTGGGCTTTTTTACCGCTGATTATCTGATTAAGGCCTATCCTGATTATCTGAAAGAGCGTTTTCAATTAAGCGAGATACCCAATACTGAAATTGAATTTTTAGAACTTGCTGCCGCACGCCGAGGGGCTTTAATGGCCGGTGGTAGGGTTAATTTGCATAAAATATGTGAAGTCTTGATCAACGAGTTCCGTTCAGCCAAGCTGGGTCGTATTAGCCTTGAGTCACCTGATATGGTGGCAGCAGAAGAAATATTGATGGCCGAGGCTATTGCCAAAAAAGCTGATGAAAAATTGCAGCGTAAAGAGAAATTTAAAACCGGCTCACTTACTCCAGACAAAAAAGATCGCAAAGAGAAACGTGAGCAAGACCGTCGTGAAATGTCTGCTAAAATGAAGGCAGATAATGCTAAAAAGAAAAGATAGCGACAAATTGCGAAAGCTGCATTGCGCCTAGATAGGGTCGCATTAACGGCCTATTACACATTCAGACTATGCAACTACAAGAACACTCAACAATTTTCACCATAAAAATGTTGAGTGGGTATTTAGACCAAAGTTAAGTTAACCAAAAGCGATTATAGATTAATTCAATTTGGTTAAAAATTTGCACAATCATTATTTTAGGTTTAGTCTTTTTTTCAATAAATTTAACGAACAAATTCCTAAAATTATTAGAGGGTTCAATAATGAAAACGCAAAAATTAATTATCTGTGTTGCATTAATACTCAGTAGTTGCATTGCTTTGGATACCAAGGTAAAGAATGATACAAGTAATGAAATTGCGCGTTTCGTGATCAACCAGGACTTGAAAGCCATAGAAACAATTTCGCCGTTTACTCTTGTTAGATTTATGGCTTTGGATAACCAGCATATTACGGTAATGGGGGTCAATAAAAAGAGTTTTCTTTTGACCTTGCCTGAAAGTTGTAAGGACCTCAGATTTGCTAAAAAAGTCAATCTTTATACTGCGGTAGATAATGTTGTTCAGGTCAAACTGGATAAAATTAGTCGCATTGGTGATGACTATTTTCCCTGCACCATTACGGGTATTTATCCTATTAGCCAAGTTCAGTTTGATGAGTTAGCTCGCCTTAATAGAGATAGTCGCAATGGCAATAATACTTATCCGCTTGTCCGCTAAGGTGTTTAGTTCGTATTGAACTTAAGGGTACCTGGTTAAACTCATAAATTACCTATTTTAGGCTGATACTCGATATTGTTTTTTCAGAAGCTTGCTTGCAACCATCAGTTAATAATTAAAGTTGTGACTTGCGGTTTATCTGCGGCCAAGCCGAAAAATATGTGAGACACATATTAATGCTGTTTGAATCAGAAGGGGCAAGGACAAGAAATTATCATCCTTTTTTGGCTTTGAGGGTGATCGAATTCAAGCCCAACGGCGTGCAGTAATAATCTCGGTGCTAAAGCTTGGGTTTCAGCTGTACCATATAGGTCGCAACCTAATATGGGGTGTCCGATAGCCTGGCTATGAATTCGAAGTTGGTGAGTTCTGCCCGTAGTGGGAGTAAATAAAACTCGCGTTCGGTTTGGGGAGGAGAATCGTTCTAGTACTTTATAATGACTTGTCGCGGATTGGCCATGCTCATTGCATACCTTTAGTCGCGGGAAATTTGATTTGTCTTTACTGATGGGTAATTCAATCGTGCTGCTATCTTCTAACACCTCACCAGCCAGCATACTTTCGTAGTGTTTAATCACCGTACGTGCTTGAAACTGTTTATTTAAGGCAGAATTTATCGCTTTGTTCATTGCCAATAGCATAATGCCGGAGGTACCGAAGTCTAGGCGATGAACAAGGCTTATGTTGGGATATTCTTTAATTAAACGATGATGTACGGAGTCTCTGTTTTGCGGGTTTTTACCCGACAGACTCAATAATCCGCTGGGTTTATTGATCAGCATAATATGTTCATCCTGAAAGAGCACCGTGATGCTGTCATGGCAAACGGGCGCGACAAAATTATCAATGATCAAAGGGTTCAAATAGCACCAAGGTGTTTATTTTCGAAGAGGTTAATGATAACACTTATTTTCTTTTTTGATCGCTAAGGCAGTGATTAAAAGCATCGTTCAATAACCAATAACTCCGTCGTTTTCGACATTTATATAGCCATCTACATTGTTATTTGTGTAAGCGCTTCCAGTCTTTATTGTTGATTATTTAATATTTCTCTCGATTGAGTAAGATGTCAAGGTAAGGCTTAATATTCAAAAGTATTGATTCAAATATGGGATTACATTTTATGATTTGTTAAATATATGTTGCTTTTGTTTGCAACTTAAATTAATTTTATTGAAAGCGCTTACATTTAATGTGGATTATCGCTTATGTGTTTTTAGGCAAAATATACCCGTCAAAGGGGCTTTACGCCGGGCATACTCAACCTTAATTAGGAAATTGTTCCATGCACAATATGCGAAAAATTCTACTTACTATTCCAATTATTTTTGTCTTAACTGCCTGTGGCGGAGGCGGCGGTGAGACTAGTTCTCCAAGCCCGGTACAACCAACATTGCCAGCAGATGCCGATAGTGATGGTGTATTGGATAATAACGATACTTGCCCAAATACACCCACGGGCACCACAGTTGATTCTGCGGGCTGTCCGGTGTCGCTAGATAGTGATAATGATGGAGTCACAGATAACGCAGATACTTGCCCAAATACCCCCGTCGGGACGCCAGTTGATTCTGCGGGGTGTCCGTTGCCACAAGACAACGACAGTGATGGTGTGGTTGATAACCTAGATGTCTGTCCTAATACTCCCGCTGGCACAACAGTCGACTCAGTCGGATGTCCAGTACCAGTTGATTCCGACAGTGATGGTGTAGTAGACGATTTTGATTTATGCCCCGGTACAGCTGCTCAAGCGCTGGTTGATGCTGATGGCTGCCCAGTGCAGCAAGAGCAAGACAAAATCGAAGTGACTGCTAATAACGGAAAACTGGTCGGTGGAACTGATTCTGATTTTTCAGGATATACCTTATACGTATTTGACAATGATTTGAGTGCGCCCTCACAAAGCACTTGTAATGCTAGTTGTGCGCAAAACTGGCCGCCCTTGTTAGTGACTGATTCACAGCCATCAGGGGTTAATGAACTTGGAATAATTGTGCGTGCAGATGGAACAAAGCAAGTTAGTTATCAGCAACGACCTTTGTATTTTTATGCGGGAGACAGCCAAGCAGGACAATTTAATGGCGATAGCATTGCAAATTGGCATTCTGTTGACTATTTAGGAACGGCTGCCATCAATACATTATTTGATGCTAGTACTGCGCTTGAACCTTTAGCGTCTTTTGTGCGTGAAGATGGTGTCGTGGTAACGCGTGTGGGTGACAGGGGCAGAGATAGGCACGCTAAAGATATTACGGTACAAGATCATTACGATCATTATCTAGCCCATTATTGGGAATATCGTACTGCGCGTATTCAGTTAGAAGATTTTGTACCAACCGGTGAAAGCCTCATCCGCGCTACATTTATTACTGAGTCAGAATTAGGTGCTAGAGAATTTCGTGTCTGGTTTTGGGGCCGCAATACGACTGGGCAGTTTCATTTCAATCCACAAAAAGATGAAGAAAAAGTCAGTCAGTTAGAAACAGGTGTTAAATATCTAGGTAAAGGTACCTGGGATAATAATTTTGAAAAGACCAGCGAAGATGGCCATCAGTTCATGTATCAGCTGGATATTGTCAATCAGTGGCAAAATGGTGGGCAATCTCAACCAGCTCTGCAAGTTGGCAAAAATATGGAATTTGAAGTTAGCCAATTCCTGCTCGCCCCTCCTGCTGGTGCAAGGCTCAATTACTACGGCACGTCTTTTGTCTATGTGATTGGACAACCCGGTGTTGTGCCATTTGAATGGCAACGGGGAGTGGAAAATGTAGGAGGATCAAATGATGGTACGCCCATTCCTCAGGCAGGTTTACTCGGTGGTAACACTACTCTTGGCTACAATTACAGCGAAGAGCCAGCCGGACGATTTATTCAAATGGCCACCAACTTAAGCCCCGGCAACGCCCAAAGTTTTGTGCAAGGGCGCCGTGTTCATCATACTAATTTTGAAGACGGAACCCATGATGAACGCTCTGATAATCCTGTTTGGACAGAGCAAAGGGGAAAAAATGGTGAGCACTATATTAATCATTCTTGTGCGGCTTGCCACGTCAGAAATGGTCGAGCTTTAGTCGCAGATGTAGGCGGCTCGTTAGATAAGTGGGTATTTAAAATTGGCAATGAACTTGGGCAAGCTGATCCTTTGCGTGGTCATGTTTTACAGCCAAGCCAAGCCGGTAATAGTGTATCTGAAGGATCAGTGACCTTAGGCGCGTGGACTGAATTATCAAACGGCTTACGCAAACCCAATTACATATTTAGCCAACAACGACCAGCACGCTTTTCAGCTCGGATAGCACCCCAATTAGTAGGACTAGGTTTACTGGAAGCTATCCCTGAATCGACTATTTTAGAATGGCAAGATGAAAATGATGCCGACGGTAATGGCATTTCTGGGCGTGCATCAGTGGTGAATGACGTTAAGACGGGCGAGGCTCGACTTGGGCGCTTTGGATATAAAGCGGCGACTTACAGTGTCGAACATCAAGTCGCATCCGCGCTAAATACTGATATTGGTGTTATGACAGAAATGTTGCCCGCGCCAGATTGTGGTGCGCAGCAAACTGACTGTGGTGATGAAGGCAGTGAACTAGATCAACAATATTTTGACGAACTGGTTAAATACAACAGTCTTTTGGGTGTTGGTGCCCGTCGCGATTATGCCGAAGAAAGCGGTATTGGTGTATTTAATAGTATCGGTTGCGGCAATTGTCATCGCCAAACCATGACAACAAGTGAATTTCATCCTTTAGCTGAATTGCGAAATCAGGTCATTCAACCCTTTACTGATTTGTTACTGCATGATCTAGGTCCAGGACTTGCCGATGATTTGGCTGAAGGCTCAGCAAGCGGTGCCGAATGGCGCACAGCACCTCTATGGGGGCTAGGACATACCGTAAATGTAATGATAGGCGATGATAAAGCAAATGACGAGATTTCATTAGCACAAAGCAATGATGACATTGATCGCGTCGGTTATCTGCATGACGGTCGGGCAAGAACTGTGGAAGAAGCAATCTTATGGCATGGTGGTGAAGCTCAGATCAGTAAAGAAGCCTTTGAAGACCTATCTGCAGCGCAAAAAGAGCAACTGTTAGCGTTTTTAAATAGCTTATAATTTGTGGTTTTATTGGCCACACTGATTGGGTTTGGCCGATAAAACTCGTTTTAGGCGAACAAGTTATTGATAACACTTCTCAAGCTAAGTAAACCATGTACTTCATTCGAAGCAATTACTTAGTCTAGTCATCTATAAAAGACCTACCAGCCATTGTCATATATTAATTCCTCCGACAGCCACTAAAATTGAATTAACTCATAAATAGTCTAAATTTAAACCGCCAACGTAGGAGGTGGGATAACTAACTTTCGGTTTATTGCGCTGTGAAATGAATGAGCGATTAACCCAATTTTTAAGCAAGCACCTTTACGCTATAAGTCGGAGAAAAAAATGACACGTCAGGATGATTCCCAAGAAGTCTATAATAAAAAAGTTCACTGGGTAGCACATAGTATAGTAACGATAATTATTATTGTTATTGCTGTGGGTTTGATGATGGCCATGTTCAGTAGTAAGCCCCAGGCTCGCAAGTGGGGAGGCGCCGAGTCTCCAAGCGTTGCGGTTGAAATAGCATCATTAGAACGACAAAACTATGAGGCTTGGATTGATTCATATGGCACAGTTGAATCTCTCACTCGTACTCAATTAGTTGCCGATGTGAGTGGGCGTGTAATCTCTGTTTCCCCCAACATTCGTGCCGGTGGAATATTTTCTCAAGGGGATATATTGGTAACACTTGATGATAGAAACTTTCATGTGGAAGTTGATATTGCGGCTTCTGCTGCAGCCGATGCACAAGTTCGTTACCTTCAGGAGGTAGCCCAGGCCGACCTTGCTGCCAGAGAATGGAATGTGCGCCCCGATGCCGGCGCCGCTCAATTACTTGCCTTGCGCAAACCACAAGTGGCAGCAGCAAAAGCCGCATTACAAGCAGCGAACGCGCGTTTAGATAAAGCTAAACTTGATTTAGAGCGTACTCAAATTAAAGCCCCCTTTGACGGTAAAGTACTCCAGCAGATGGTGGATGTGGGCCAAGTCGTCAATCCAAGCCAAGCCATTGCGGATATTTATGGTACTGACATAGTCGAAGTCAGACTTCCGGTAAAAATCGCTGACTTAGAACATTTGCTTGTACCTGAAGATAATGATTTTAACCAAGCGCGCCCCAAGGTTTTATTATTGGGTGAACTTGGTGCCCGCACTTATCAGTGGCAGGGTGAGATTGTTAGGAGTGAAGGCGCTTTTGACCCGGCCACAAGGATGCTTTATGTCGTCGCTCAGATTAATGAGCCATTCATTAACAATGAACAACGTCCTGCCATTCGTATTGGACAGTTTTTGCGAGCCAAGATTGAAGGCCGTAAACTCGAAGACGTATTTGTCATTCCAAGACGAGCGGTTTCGCAAGACTATATTGTTAGTGTTGCTGATGAGGGTATATTAAAAAAACGTAAAGTCAGACCACTGTGGACTGATGCAAAGTCGGTGGTTGTGGCCGCCACAGTATCCACTGAAAATGAATTTGCACTAGAACAAACCACATCAACGAATTCAAAGTTAGATGCATTGCGCTCAACTGACCGTTTAATTCTCACGCCCACAGCTAATCTCCCTGAAGGTACCAAAGTTAAGTCTCTCGAGGAGAGCACTGATAAACCGGCGGAGTCTGAAGTTCAGTTAGTAAAAGCGAAAAGACAGCAGATTGAATCTCAGACTGCTACCTCGCAAACATCTTCTGACACTGCGCAATAGGAGCCAGAATTATGATTGCTTGGTTTGCAAAAAATGACGTTGCCGCAAATATTTTATTTTTTATTGTTGTGATTTCTGGCTTATATGTGGCGTCCACGCAGATACCGGTTGACTTGTTTCCTGAATTTGAACAACGCCAAGTTCAGGTATCAATGACCTTGCCTGGTGCTTCACCACAAGAAGTAGAAGAGGGCATTACAATTAGAATCGAAGAAGCGATTCAAGACTTAGAGGGAATTCGTCAACTTACATCGCAAAGTCGTGAAGGAAGTGCTTCAGTTACCATCGAAGTAGAAGAGGGATATGACGTTAGAGAAACCCTTGACGATGTAAAAATTAGGGTTGATGCCATTAATAATTTCCCCGTCGATGCTGAAAATCTGCTTATTCAGGTTCCACAATGGCGCAGAGACGCCATCGGTGTTGTCTTATATGGTGATTATGATGCCATCACTCTGCGCAGGATGGCTGAAGGTATGCGCGATGAAATTGCCAATTTGCCTGAGGTGTCACAAGCTGAAGTGGGTAACACACTCCCCTTTGAGATTTCTATTGAGATCCCAGAGTGGTCTCTTCGAAAATTCGACATTACACTGGAACAAGTCGCTAATGTGATAGGACAAAATTCGCGAGATGTGTCAGCGGGCAATCTTAAAACTCAAGGAGGTGAAATTTTTATTCGTAGTCGTGGACAGGCCTACCGTGCAGCTGATTTTGCAGATATTCCAATTATTACCACTCAAGATGGCACCATGGTTAAACTCGGCGATATTGCGACCATTAAGGATGAATTTGAAGAAACCCCCTTACGCACCCGTTTTAACGGGGTACCGGCAGTAGAAATAGAGGTATTTCGTACCGGCGATGAAAGTATTATTGAAGTTACCGCAGCAGTTAAGCAATTCATTTTAGCAAAACAATCTCAGATCCCTCAAGGACTGAACCTCGATTACTGGCGTGACCGAAGTGAACCGATTAAAGCACGTTTGCAAACCCTCACGACCAGCGCATGGCAAGGTGCTTTATTAGTTATTGCCTTACTTGCACTGTTTTTACGACCTTCGGTAGCCTTCTGGGTTTGTCTGGGTATTCCGATGAGCTTTATGGGCGCCTTTCTATTTATGCCTTTTTTTAGTGTTAGCATAAATCTGATGAGCCTTTTTGCTTTTATTTTAGTTTTGGGCATAGTAGTCGATGATGCGATAGTAACCGGCGAGAATGTCTACTCACATTTACAGCGCGGCGAAGATCCACTTAACGCTGCGATTAAAGGCACTCAAGAAGTTGCGGTACCGGTTACGTTTGGCATACTGACTACGGCAGCAGCCTTTTTACCACTCGCCTTCCAAACGGGCCCTGCTAGTTGGTACTCTGCAATACCCTATGTGGTTATCCCTGTACTGTTATTTTCTTTGATTGAATCAAAATTTGTGTTACCTGCCCACCTAAAGCACGTAAAAGCGCGTGTATCTGATGATTCTTCTCGCCTGTCTAAGATACAACAAAAGATTGCACTGTCCTTAGAAGTGTTTGTCGAGCGTATATATCAACCTTTGTTAGCGCAAGCAATGCGCTGGCGATACGCTTTTTGGGTCGGCATGTTTGCTTGCTTGGCACTGGTAATTGGCTCAATTGCCAGTGGTCAGACAAAATTTGTATTTTTTCCTCGGGTACAAAGTGAGGTGGCCACGGCTACCTTAGTCATGCCTGCTGGCACTGCGTTTGAGAGCACAGACAGAATTGTGAGCGCGATGACGGAGCACGCCAAAGCGCTGAGGGAAAAGTACACTGATCCCGAAACAAATGAATCGGTTATCCGTAATATCTATTCAATAAGTGGGGGACGAAATTCAACCACTGGACGAGTCACCATTGATACGGTACCGCCAGAAAAACGAACCCTACAAGTCACCACTAGTGAAATAGTTAATGAATGGCGCCAACGAGTCGGTCAAGTGGCGGGGGCTGAGCAGCTCAACTACCGCGCTGAAATAGGCGGGTGGGGTGGTGCACCTATCAATATTGAGCTTAAAGGACACGATACCGAATCATTAGCAAACTTAGGCGAAGGACTAAAAGAGCAATTAGCTAATTATGCTGCGGTTTCAGACATTGAAGATTCGCTATCAGACGGAAAGGAAGAATTACAGCTTGAACTCAAACCAGAAGCCCGTTTATTGGGCTTAGACTTAAACCAAGTCGCAAGACAAGTTAGGCAAGCCGTTTTTGGCTTCGAAGTACAGCGAGTACAGCGTGGTCGCGAAGAAGTTCGAGTCATGGTTCGGTATCCATTAGAGGCCCGTCAATCTATCGAAACCCTAGAACAAATGATGATCCGCGTTGGCCCGAATCAAGAGGTACCTTTGTGGCAAGTTGCAGATGTCTATCCTGGCTTAAGTCCCGATACTATATTGCGTGTTGATCGACAACGCACATTATCGGTCAGCGCAGACTTCGATAAACAAGCCGGTGATCTTTCATTGGTACAAGAAGAAATAAGGCAGTGGTTGCAACAAAAAATTGTCGGATATCCCGGTATCAATTTTGAAATGGCAGGAGAAGCTCGAGACCAAAAAGAGTCTTCTGATGCACTTTTGGCGGGTGGAGTAGGACTTGCCATTTTGATCTATATTTTGTTAGCTATCCCGTTTAAGTCGTATTCACAACCGATTATTGTTATGTCAGTGATCCCCTTCGGCCTTGTCGGCGCCGTAATCGGACATTGGATCATGGGCATGGATTTGACCTTATTGAGTTTTATGGGGATGTTGGCACTTTCAGGAGTTGTGGTTAATGACTCTCTGGTATTAGTCGATTATACCAACCAAAAATGCAGAGCAGGTATGGCTCTCAAACAAGCCGTATTTGAATCAGGAGGACGACGGTTTCGGCCGGTCTTATTAACCTCATTAACCACCTTTGCCGGTCTAGTGCCTCTATTATTTGAAAAATCGACCCAAGCACAGTTTCTTATTCCAATGGCAATTAGCCTTGGCTTTGGTATTTTGTTTGCTACTTTGATCACCTTGTTTATAGTACCGGTAAACTACTTGATTTTAGAAGACATCAAACGCTACTTCAGGCGCTATGGAAAAGATATGCGTTCACTTTGGGCAAAAAACGCGAAGAGTTCCTGATCACTCTTCGGCTCTTTTAGCGGCCAGATTAAAGGCTAAGTTGTTTTGTGTGAGTGATAATCGCCCCGGTGCTGAAGGGGCTTTTATTATGTATTATCTTTGACCATCATTTTTTTGCTCGATGGCCTGTATAGCGTATAACAGCCAACTTACTAAGAGTAAATTTCGCTGATGTTATCGAGCTCTTTATTTTAGAATTGTGACCAATGGATTTGTCACACTCTGACCTTTAATAATAAGCAAAAGACTGGAGCCTTCTTATACTGCCATCTTTAACAAACACAAATCTCAGCAATAAGTGTCATTAAAAAATTAGTTTAAAGCAGTAAAAAGGGATGCTTTTTGGCATCCCACATGTAAAGTTTTTGTAATGACGTCTCTCGGAATCTAATCCCAAATCCCGTCTTCGCTTTTACCCTGAATTTCGCAGTCACCGGCTTTGTATTCCATCGATTTGCCTGCTTTGCGTTTTTTAAAATAATCCTGACTAATTGATACAATAGTGGGGGTCATCCAGACCAAGGCACTGATGTTTATGACTGTCATTAAACCTAGTGCCATATCTGCGGCAGCCCATACTTCTGGTAAATTGGCGCTTGCACCCCAATAAATCATGGCTAAATAGCCCGCAGTGTAGGCCGCCTTACCGACTTTATTGTCTAGTTTAAACATGTGTAGATTACTTTCACCATAGGCATAATTGGCCACCACTGAAGTAAAGGCAAATAAGGTAATGGCCGCGGCTACAAAATCAGCACCCCCCGAACCTAAATGTGATGTCATGGCACTTTGAGTCAACCTGATACCCTCCATGCCTTCGTTACTTGAGCCTCCTGCTAGAAGGATTACAATTGCGCTGCAAGTGCACAACACCATAGTGTCAATAAACACCCCCAGCATTTGTACATAACCTTGTGAAACTGGATGGTTTGGGTTTGGCGTTGCAGCGGCAGCAGCGTGTGGCACACTACCAGAACCGGCTTCATTAGAATAAAGTCCACGTTGCACGCCGTTTTTAAACGCAGCTCCCATGGCTCCAGCGCCTGCTTCTTGTAAGCCAAATGCGGAGTAAACGATATTAAGTAACATGTCGGGTACCAAATCGATATTCATTATCGTAATCACAATAGTGACACTTACATAAGTCACTGCCATAAAAGGTACTACCCATTCAGCGAATCGAGCGATAGCGCGCAAGCCACCGATAACGATCAAACCGGCTACAAAGATAATAGCTAAACCAGAATAATTAGTAGGGATGTCATAAGCATTGTTTAAGGCGTCGGTAATGGTATTGGCTTGCACAGCACTAAATATAAAGCCGTAACCCAAGAATAAACACAAAGAAAAGGCAATGGCCAACCAGCGTTTATTTAAGCCTTGTTGAATATAGTAAGCAGGGCCGCCACGATATTCGCCGTTTGCATCTTTGACTTTATACAGCTGCCCTAACACGCTTTCAGCAAATCCTGTGGCCATGCCAAGGATAGCTATTACCCACATCCAAAAAATGGCACCAGGGCCGCCTAAAGAGATCGCAACGGCCACACCGGCTAAGTTACCTGTGCCTACTCGGGCAGATAAACTGGTACACAATGCGCCAAACGAGCTAATGCCCGCTTTATCGCTTTTGGTGCTGCCTTTCATTATTGAAAACATGTGGCCAAAATGGCGTATTTGTACAAAACCTAAACGTGCAGTGAACCAAACGCCTGCTGCCAGCAACATGTAAATTAGTACCTGACCATTTCCCCATAACACGTTGTTGATGGCTGAGACGATTTCATTAATCAAAATAGAGTCCACAAGTAATTAAAATTCTGCTGGAAGTCTGCCGAACTATGTTAATTATGTCTAGGTAGAATTATGGATTTTATATGATGAGGGGCTAGAAACAAAAAAAGCCAGACAATGTCTGGCTTTTTTTGTGCATTTTACACTGTAAAATGGCAGGGGTAGATGGACTTGAACCACCGAATGGCGGGATCAAAACCCGCTGCCTTACCACTTGGCTATACCCCTAGAGTTGAATGACCAACAGTCAATCACTTTCAAAAATTGGCAGGGGTAGATGGACTTGAACCACCGAATGGCGGGATCAAAACCCGCTGCCTTACCACTTGGCTATACCCCTACATATTGGTGCGGAAGGAGAGACTCGAACTCTCACGCCGTGAAGCACTGGAACCTAAATCCAGCGTGTCTACCAATTCCACCACTCCCGCAAATTTGTTGCAACTAGGTAGTTGTTACAACCCAACTTTAAAAGTTGGTGGCTACAGCGGGATTCGAACCTGCGACCCCATCATTATGAGTGATGTGCTCTAACCAACTGAGCTATGTAGCCAACTATCTCACCCCGTTCCCGAAGTGGCGCGTATTATGCCATCTGATTTAAGGTCGTCAACCGTTTTTTTGGAAGATTGTAATTGATTGATTAGTTACTAATCAAACTTGCCAATTTTTCCTCTAAATTGCATTGTATTAGTGCCAATTACCCAGAATTGAGTCTCGATATGATATCAGTAAAGAATAAACTTTTTTAAGTTGAGTAAAGCAATACGTCTATCTCTTGGCTTTTAGGCGTTTTAGACCTATTCTCAAAAATTGGAATAGTTAATTTATGGAAACAAAATAATTTTAATGTCTATCTTTATTAATAAACGTGCAGCGGCCTTGATTTTACTTTGCTTGCTATTTATTAGTCAGGTTAGCATGGCCTGCAGTTTGAGTATTGGACTGTCGAGTGACTTTCCTCCTTATCATTCTAAAAATATCGGTAGAGACTGGGAAGGGATTACCGTCGATTTAGCGTTAATTTTGGCAGAAAAAGCGGGCTGTCGTCTTAAGATAATTGAACTTCCTTGGGCCAGATCAATAAAATTACTTGAGTCTGGCGATATACAATTGATCTCGCATTTCACCCATACTCTCGAAAGAGCAAAATACACGCAATTTTTAGGGCCACATCATATTGAGAAAGTCGCATTTATTGCTAATAGTAGTATCAGCCCAGCCGCAAATGTGCCTGCGTTATTGCCGCAATTTGACGGTAAAATAGGCATAACCAGAGGAGATAGATTTGGTCAACAATTCGATCAATTTGTATTAAATAATGAGCTGGTTAATACTAAGTTAGTTGATATTCGCAATAACCGCGACCGTGTTTCAATGCTGCTCATTGGCAGACTGGATGGTATTTTTTACGACGAAATGTCGGCCCAATATTTATTGGCCTCTAACCCCCGCTTAAATAATAAATACGCGATTAGATTTAGTCTGCAAGGGAGTCCGGTTTATTGGGGGGTGAGTTATCGTCATGTTTCAATTACGGTAAGACAGGCTCTCAATCAGGCTTGGCTGGCCATGCTTGAGCAAAATATGATTCAAGCCATTTACCAAAAGTATGGTTTGATGGTTGATATACAAACCTTAGCTGATTTTCCAGTACTCTTGCTCAATGAAAAAAAGGAATAGGCTTGCAAAAATAAGGCCTGCTATATTAGCAGGCCTTATGATGTTTAAACATTAAACAAAAAGTGCATCACATCGCCATCTTTGACGATATATTCCTTACCTTCTTTGCGGGCTTTTCCGGCATTTTTTGCCCCTTGTTCACCTTTATATTGTACGAAGTCTTCGTAGGCAATAGTTTCAGCGCGGATAAATCCTTTTTCAAAATCTGAGTGAATGACACCAGCTGTTTGTGGCGCGGTAGAGCCAGCAGGAAAGGTCCAAGCTCGCACTTCTTTGACGCCGGCAGTAAAATAGGTATGTAAAGCCAATAGTTCGTAACCGCAGCGAATAACCCGATTTAAACCAGGCTCTTCAAGGCCCATATCGGCCATGAATTCAGCACGCTCGTCGTCGTCTAAACTGCCAATTTCAGATTCCATTTCCGCACATACTGCCACGACTACCGCATTTTCTTTGGCTGCAATGGCACGTACTTGATCTAAAAATGGATTATTTTCAAAGCCATCATCACTAACATTAGCAATGTACATAGTGGGTTTGAGTGTGAGAAAGTTCATATAGCTAATGGCTTTAAGCTCTTCTTTATCCAGAGAAAATGAGCGTAGCAAATGACCTTCGTCTAAATGTGGTTTTATTTTTTCTAATACGCTTAATTCGTACTTCGCATCTTGATCGCCGCCTTTGGCCCGCTTTGAGACACGGTGTATGGCTTTTTCTGCCGTTTCAAGGTCAGCAAGGGCTAATTCAGTGTTGATAATATCGATATCGTCTTGTGGGTTAACTTTACCTGATACGTGCACGATATTGTCATTTTCAAAACAACGCACCACATGGCCGATGGCATCAGTTTCACGAATATTAGCTAAGAACTTATTACCTAAACCCTCACCTTTAGAGGCGCCTTCAACTAAGCCGGCAATATCTACAAATTCCATCGTAGTAGGGATAACCCGTTGAGGTTTAACAATTTCTGCTAACTTATCAAGACGCAAATCTGGAACAGGGACCACACCAGTATTAGGTTCAATGGTACAAAAAGGAAAGTTTGCTGCTTCGATTCCCGCTTTGGTTAACGCGTTAAATAAGGTTGATTTGCCTACGTTGGGAAGGCCAACTATGCCGCACTTAAAACCCATGTGAATATCCTCATTGTTCATTAATACGATTGCATGGTGGTGCAACAATCTTGTTGTATTGAAACGTGTTTAGTTAGTCAGCCTTGAATGCATGTAAGCGATTCATAGCCATTTTTAATTCGTCTTTGATTAGTATTTCAGTGCATCGCTGTGCTTCATCGATTGCAGCGTCAATTTGTTGCTGCTCAGTCAACGATGCTTTGCCTAATACATGGCCGGTTACCCGATTTCTATCACCCGGATGGCCAATGCCAATGCGTAGGCGCAAAAAATCTTTTTGATTAGCCAATTGGCTTACAATATCTTTTATGCCATTTTGACTCGAACTGCCACCTACTTTAAATTTTGCGACGCCTGGAGGAAGATCTAATTCATCAAAGGCAACGAGCAGGCTAGACAGAGGAATGCGATAAAAATTCGCCATGGCGGCAACCGCTTGTCCACTTTTGTTCATAAAAGTCGTGGGAATAAGCAGCTTTATCTCTTGGTTAGCGATCGTAATACGACCCGTGTAACCATAAAATTTATTTTCTAACTTGAGACTGCAGTTATAACTTTTAGCCAGTTGTTCAACAAACCAGGCACCTGCATTGTGACGAGTATTTTGATATTCGGGGCCCGGATTACCCAGGCCCACAATTAACTGAATATCAGTCAAGAAGATTAAGCCTCTGGAGCTTCTTCTTCAACAGCATCATCGGCCTTAGGACCTTTGGCTGTTTTAACACTTACAACTGCTAAGTCGTGTGATTCGCCTTTGTTTAACTCAACCAAAGTCACGCCTTTAGGCATTACTAAGTCAGTTAAATGTAAGGTTTGACCCAATTCAACATTGGTTAAATCAACTTCAATGAACTCAGGTAAATCAGCAGGTAAACAGCTTATTTCAACGTCAGCCATATTGTGTTCAGCGTGACCGCCTTGAAACTTGATAGCTTCACATTCTTTTTCGTTGATGAAGTGTAAAGGCACGTTTGTAGTAACGGGCTTCTTAGCATCAACACGTAAAAAGTCGATATGGTTAACGATTTGTCTAAACGCATGACGTTGCATATCTTTTACTAACACTTCAACACTTTCACCGGCGATGTTTAAGGTCAGCACGTGTGAATAAAATGCTTCAAACTCTTGAGCTTGAAATACTTTGTTATGAGTTAGGGTTAGAGAAACGGCTTTTTGGCCAGCTCCGTATAAAACAGCAGGTACTTTTCCAGCATGACGAAGGCGGCGGCTCGCACCTTTCCCTAGGTCGTTGCGGATTTCTGCGTCTAGTGTAAAAATTCCATCAGACATTGAGGTAACTCCAATTAAGTAAAAGTGTGTAGGTTCTTGCGACCAAAACCTACTATTAGTCCGTATTTAACCAGCAATTGTGGTTAAATGAGCGGATGCCCCTAAAAAAGGGCGGCGAATGTTACCATCGCTGTATCTTGCACACAAGCAAACGATGATTTAATAACAGCACAGATGCTATATTAATGTGTGACAGGCTTGAAATGAGTGTGAGAAATACTAATGCTCTTTACAGAGCGAAAGAACATTAGTTAGGAGGTATTATTTAATATTCAAACATCGCAGAAATTGATTCTTCGTTACTTACTCGACGAATCGCTTCTGCCAACATATTGGATAAAGTAAGCAGCTTCACTTTACCGACAGCTTTCATTTCTTCACTGAGGGGGATACTGTCAGTAACGACAATTTCATCAATCATTGAATCACGTAAGTTCTGTGCAGCATTGCCAGAGAAAATGGCATGTGTCGCATAGGCATAAACATTTTTAGCGCCATGGGCTTTTAAGGCTTCCGCCGCTTTAGCCAAGGTACCGCCAGTATCAATCATGTCATCCACAATAATACAGTCACGGTCTTGAACATCACCAATAATATGCATAACTTGCGCTACGTTTGCTTTTGGACGACGTTTGTCAATAATGGCTAGATCAGAGTCGTTCAATAGTTTGGCTACAGCACGGGCTCGCACAACACCACCAATATCAGGTGAAACAACAACCGGATTGTCCATTTTACGTTGGCGCATATGATCCAACAAAATAGGTGTACCGAAGGCATTATCAACAGGCACGTCAAAAAATCCTTGGATTTGTTCCGCGTGTAAATCAATGGTTAGTACTCGATCGACACCCACATTCGACAAAAAGTCAGCAACAACCTTAGCCGTAATGGGGACACGTGCCGAACGTACTCGACGATCCTGACGAGCGTAACCGAAATACGGAATGACTGCCGTTATACGACCAGCAGAAGCGCGTCGAAAGGCATCAATCATGACGATCAATTCCATAAGGTTATCATTGGTTGGCGCACAAGTTGATTGGATAATAAATACGTCTGCACCACGAACATTTTCATGGATTTCTACGCTTATCTCACCATCACTGAAACGTCCTACGCTAGCATGGCCTAACTTGGTATAAAGTCTATTGGCGACTTTTTGAGCAAGATCTGGAACGGCGTTTCCGGCGAAAATCTTCATATCGGGCACGATAAAATCCTCAGTGCATTACTTTTGAAGGTGGCTGGGGTAGATGGACTTGAACCACCGAATGGCGGGATCAAAACCCGCTGCCTTACCACTTGGCTATACCCCAATTAACTGAATAGTTACATTTTTCTTTATTTTCTACTACTAAGATAAAATTTGTTTGTCGGTTAAGGTCGTTAACAGTTTATGTAATGGAGACTGGTTAACACCAGTCGCAATAAAACTGACCGACCCTTGAGGTAACAAGTTTTGCACTCTTAATGCTTCAGATCGATCTTGAAACACCGCAAAAACGCAAGAGCCTGTCCCCGTCATTCTCGACGGCGCGTATTCTAACAACCAGCGTAATGTATTTGCAACATTCGGGTAGAGTTGACAGACCAATTGTTGGCAATCATTGTGAGTATTGTCGAAATGATAATCAAGTGGACTAATTTTAGGCGTATTTCTGGGGAGGTCCGGATGATTAAATATTTCTTTGGTAGATACATGACAATCAGGAAAGACCACAAGGTAGTTAGCTGGTTTAGTGCTCTTGGGTTCTAATTGCTCACCTACGCCTTCAGCAAAGGCAGTAAACCCATGCACAAAAATAGGAATATCTGCACCCAAACTCAAGCCTAGGGTGGCTAGTTCCCCCAGGGTGAGTTTGCCTTCCCACAAATAATTTAGCACGACTAAGGTGGTCGCTGCATTAGACGAACCGCCACCAATCCCGCCTCCCATGGGTAAGCGTTTGCGCAGAAAAATGTTACAGCCCAAGGATGATTCAATGCGAGTGGGGTCTTTTGTTAATATTTCTTTACGCAATAACCTCGCCGCTTGCACAATTAAATTATCGTCATGGGCAACACCATCTAATTCAGTGCATAGAGTAATTTGTTGTTGTTCTATTTCAAACGCCAGCTCATCTCCAAAATCAAGTAATTGAAACACACTTTGCAATTGATGGTAGCCGTTGGGATAGCGGCCATTAATATGCAAAAATAAGTTAAGTTTAGCCGGGCTAGGCCACCAAAAATCTGCACTAGACATCAGTTTGTTTCCCATGAGTTAATCTTGATAGTGACATCAACACTATTTTTTTTGTGGGTCAATTTTATTTTATGCGGTAACCAATAGTTTTCCACTGCTTGATAATCTGTAAAACGTAATATCCAGCCGCGGCAATTTATACAAGTGGGCTGTAATTCTGTGATCCAACCTTGTTCACTCAATACTACTTTATCAGATTTAAGGCTTTGTCCTTTTATCCATGTCGGTAATTGTTCAACCGGTATGGTCCATCCTGTCATTTGCCATATTAATTCACTGGCACTGGCACCATTGTAGGTTTCATCATCTGCTTTGAGACTTGCCCATTGAGGGTTGCCTTGCAAGGATAAAATAGAAGTACCTAATATAGTGCTAAGGGATAATTGATAGTCATCGCTGTTTTGTAACCACGATAGATTTGCACTTTGTTTTTGCTCTGGACTTCTAAAGCCAAACTTTCCTTTGATTTGCCACTGTTGCAATGCAGCCAATTTTTGCTGATGTTGCGCACTGTCTAATTCTACCTTCGTTGGGGGAGGGCTCGCACAACTCACCACGACTATACTTATTAAAAGGAGGGCAAAATATTTCAAACAAATAGGTAAACAACAAAAAATCCGAGTCACGAGTGAACTCTAGTTAATAATCAGTGTGACTATGGGAACATAAAACTGAGTTTACTTTCAATAGTTTTACCTTTTGCGTACAATGCGGTCCTCTGACTTTTTTAACCTATGTTGTAAGCAAAACTAACTCTGCATGACCTTAATTGCCTTTGGTATCAATCACAAAACTGCACCCGTTGAGTTGCGAGAAAAAATTGCATTTTCTCCCGATGCGATTGTTAGCGCCTTGGCGTCACTGACCGCAAGTACTGGGGCGCAAGAAGCAGTGATTGTTTCAACCTGCAACAGAACAGAAATTTATGCAAAGGTAGACAACAGCGATAAACAACGTTTAATTGCTTGGTTAGCTGATTTTCATGGGGTTGATGCCTCATTTTTAAGAGACAACAGCTATCATTATGAGCAGCAAGACGCAGTTGTTCATATTATGCGAGTGGCCAGCGGTTTAGACTCATTGATGCTAGGTGAGCCACAAATATTAGGCCAAGTAAAACAAGCTTATATTGATGCAAAAAATTCTGGGGTCATTCGCAGTAATTTTGAGCGCTTATTTCAACATACATTTTCGGTGGCCAAAAGAGTCCGCACTGAAACCGAGATTGGTGCTAATGCTATTTCTGTTGCTTATGCATCAGTGCAACTGGCAAAACACATTTTTTCGTCATTAACCAATAGTAGAGTATTACTGATTGGTGCCGGTGAGACCATAGAATTGGTCGCTAAACATTTGTCAGAACAAAATGTAAAGTCGCTGACTGTCGCCAATCGAACTTTAGCTCGAGCAGAGAGTATTGCTAAACCTTTAGGGGCAAGTGTACTGACATTGGCGCAAATACCGCAGCATCTTAAAGATGCTGATATTGTGATTAGTTCGACAGCCAGTCAATTGCCTATTTTAGGTAAGGGCTTGGTCGAGAGTGCTCTAAAAGAGCGCCGCTATAAACCGATGTTTTTAGTGGATTTAGCCGTGCCGCGAGATATAGAGCCAGAAGTTGGGCAGTTGGATGATGCTTATCTTTATACGGTTGATGATCTGCAACAAATAGTAGAGAAAAACCTTGCCAACCGTCATGATGCTGCCCAGCAAGCAGATGTTATGATTCAATATCAGGCGCAGCAGTACTTACAATGGAAACAAAGTCAGCAATCTATTGATGTATTGAAGACCTTCAGAGAGCAAAGTCGCGCGCAAAAGGAGCAATTAGTGGGTCGCGCTCTTAACCAGTTAGCTGATGGAAAAGACGCGTCCATGGTGCTGGTTGAATTGGCAAATAAATTAACTAATAGCCTTATTCACGCCCCGACTAAGGCCTTGAAAAAAGCAGCACATGAACAAGATGAAAACACCTTAGGAATTTTACAAGATGCCCTTGGGCTTGGATCCAATAAATAAAGCTTAGCCTAGCAGTCATCGACTGATTTAAGCTAAACAAATAGCACAATCGCCAGCCACATAGGCATGCAAACAGGAACAACATGAAAGTATCGGTACAACGCAAATTAGAAACTTTGGCTGAGCGCTTGGAAGAGGTTCAAGCTCTATTGAGTCAACCTTCGGTCACGTCAGATCAGGATAAATATCGCGCTCTAACCAAGGAGTATTCGCAGTTAGAAGACGTCGTTAAGTGTTTTCGTGAATTTCAAGTGGCGCAAAAAGATCTGCTTGCTGCGCAAGAAATGTTAGAAGAAAACGATCCTGAAATGCGTGAAATGGCTCAAGAAGAATATAAATCGTCTAAAAAACGTATAGAAGAGCTCACGCAAACCTTGCAGATACTGTTATTACCTAAAGATCCCAATGATGACAAAAACTGTTTCTTAGAAATAAGAGCGGGGGCAGGTGGCGACGAAGCCGCTATTTTTGCTGGTGACTTGTTTCGTATGTATTCCCGTTATGCTGAATCGCAGCGTTGGAAAGTCGAATTGGTCACCTGCAACGAAGGTGATCATGGCGGATATAAAGAAATGATCGTTAATGTCATGGGTGAAGGCGTCTACGGCATACTAAAATTTGAATCTGGCGGTCACCGTGTGCAACGAGTGCCGGAAACTGAGTCGCAAGGCCGTATTCATACCTCGGCCTGCACTGTGGTAGTAATGCCTGAAGTGCCTGAGTCTGAAGCCATTGAGATAAACAAAGCCGATTTGAAAATCGATACGTTTCGAGCCTCTGGTGCAGGTGGTCAGCACGTCAACAAAACAGATTCAGCCATTCGTATAAGCCATATTCCTAGTGGTTTAGTGGTTGAATGTCAGGACGAGCGCTCACAACATAAAAACCGCGCCAAGGCGATGGCAGTATTGCAGTCGCGTTTAAATCAATTGGAAGAGGAAAAACGCAAAGCGGAAGAAACATCAACACGACGTAGTTTAGTTGCCAGTGGTGATCGCTCTGAACGAATTCGCACCTACAATTTCCCACAAGGACGCGTTACGGATCATCGTATTAACCTGACCTTGTATCGATTGGATGAGATTATCGCCGGTGAGTTAGATGTGCTAATTGAACCGATTCGCCAAGAGCACCAAGCTGATTTGCTCGCTTCCTTGTCGGATGACTAAAGCCCCTTCCTTTGCGTGCGAAGATAATAGTATTGCCGCCCAACTCAATTGGGCGGCGAAATCGATTCAATCTGCTGACTCCTCTCATACTAGCTTTTTACTGGATGCCAAAATCCTGTTGAGCCATTGTTTAAATTGCACGACTACTTACCTGCATACTTGGCCAGAAAAGGCGCTGCTAGACAGTCAATTAATTCAATTTAGAGATTTAGTTGAACAACGGTGTATAGGCCATCCTGTTGCTCACCTGATTGGCTATCGAGATTTTTGGACTCTTCGATTACAGGTATCAAATGCCACTTTGATACCGCGCCCAGAGACTGAACTCTTGGTCGAGGCTGCCTTAGATCTTGATTTACCTAGTCAAACTAGTGTCCTAGATTTAGGTACAGGAACCGGTGCCATTGCTTTAGCTCTAGCCAGTGAAAAATCAAACTGGCAAGTTATGGGTGTTGATAAAAGTCCTGATGCTATTTTATTGGCGACCAACAATGCCATACTCAACCAACTTAATTGGGTGCAATTTAGGCAAAGTGATTGGTTTGCCAATATTGCTCAACAACAGTTTGATTTAATTGTGACAAATCCTCCTTATGTGGAGCAACACAGTCCTTATTTAACTCAGGGGGATGTCAGATTTGAACCAAGTAGTGCCTTAACTTCAGGTATGGATGGTTTAGACGATATTCGTTTTATTATTGTGCAGGCACGAGACTATTTGACTGATTCAGGTTGGTTGCTAATAGAACATGGTTTTGAGCAAGGTAGTGAAATAAGATTTTTATTTGAATCAAATGCTTACGTCGATATTCAAACAAAAGCAGACTTTAATGGTTTAGAACGAGTCACGATGGCAAAGAAAGCTGAAAATGACTTGTAGCGAGACAGAATTCGTTTTATTTTATTCAACTAATGTAAACGTATTGTTAGTCAATAGTTGTGGACAACAGGTCTTAGCATCAAAATTTGGGAAGTGATAAATGTCTGATGAAATATTGTTCGCAGAGGATATTGAAGAAGAAGTAAGCGAATTCCAAGGTACATGGAAGGTATTGATTGTTGATGATGAGCCAGAAATACATGCTGTAACTAAATTGGCTTTAAGTGATTTTGTTTTTCAAGACAAAAGACTGGAATTTATCAGTGCCTATAATGGTAAAGAAGCCAAACAGGTATTTTTAGACCACAGAGATATTGCCGTTGTGCTACTGGACGTGGTGATGGAAACTGACGATGCCGGCTTAAAAGTGGCGGAATTTGTGCGAAATGAAGCAATGAATAACTTCACTCGTATTATTTTGCGTACCGGTCAGCCTGGTCAGGCACCTGAACGTGATGTCATTATTAATTACGATATCAACGATTATAAATCCAAAACCGAGTTAACCTCACAAAAACTATTTACGGTCGTAATAGCTGCTTTACGTTCTTATCGCGACATTATGGTAATTGAAGAAAACCGCATCGGCTTAGAGAAAATTATCTCTGCCTCTGCAGACTTATTCAGTATTCATTCTCTGGAGCATTTTATTGAGGGAATTGTACAGCAACTTGCCTCACTGTTAGGTGGCAGTAAAGACTGTGCCTACCTAACTTCTGCTGTTGCGTGCCCACGACCTATCGAAAATGAAAACTCTAGCGAATTGTTTGTGTTTACCGGCAAGGGAGAGTATCACAATCGAGAAGGTGAGCGATTGGAAGACGTGCTATCAGGTAAGCAATTGCTGTCTTGTCAAAAGGCGCTAAAAGACAAAATCTTAGTCTATGAAGATGAATATCTGGTGGCGTATTGCAAAAGTAAGTCATTGCGCGGTTCTTTGCTCTATATGTCAGGTTTGCCGCGTAAACTAACCAAGATAGACAAACGTTTGGTGGAAATATTTGCGCAGAATGTGCAAATCGCTTTTGATAATGTGCTACTCCATAAAGATATTGAAGACACTCAACGAGAGGTTATTGAACGTATTGGTCAAGCTTTAGAGTTTCATTTTGGTGAAGGTATGCACATTACCCGTGTTGTGAAAATGTGTGAATTAATTGCCTTGAAAATTGGTTTGAGTGAGGAAGATGTAAAACTATTGTGTTCGGCAGTGCCATTACACGATATTGGGAAATTTAAGATTCCAGAGGTTATTTTATATAAGACCGACAAATTGAATGAGGTGGAGCGCAAGACTGTGCAAAATCATGCTGAATTTGGTTATTCATTGTTGAAAAATTCAAAACGGCCGTTAATAAAAACGGCTGCTTTAATCGCCAGAGATCATCATGAGTATTGGAATGGAAAAGGTTATCCGCGCGGTAAATCAGGCGAAGATATTCATATATTTTGCAGGATCACAGCTTTAGTAGATGCTTACGATGCCTTGCGTCACCGTCGTAACTATAAAGACGCTTGGCCTTTAGACAAGGTATTAGAAAATATCAGTCAGCAAAAAGGACAGCAATTTGATCCAATGTTGGTTGATGTTCTTGTGCAAAATATTGAGGAAATTGAGCTAATTATTGCTGACAATCCAGACCCAGAATAAAGACCATGAAGAAATATAAAGTCAGTTTACTTAAACCTTTATTGGCTTTGTATATTTTAAGACCACTCAAGAATAATGATGATTAATAATTATGTATGAAATGACTAAACATTTGCACTTAACCTTTATGCTGTTAAGTGTATTGCTGTTTCTTACCCGCTTTGTATTAACCTTAAACGCATCACCTATATTGCAAAAAAAAGCGTTGAAAATTGCTCCGCATATTATTGATACGTTGTGGATTATTACTGCTATCGGCCTCTGTTTGATGTTGCTGCAATACCCTTTTGTTAATCCTTGGGTGACAGAGAAATTATTGGCTTTTGTGATGTATTTCTTTATGGTGATTTTTACTCTGAAATTAGCCAAAACGCATCTTATGCGCTTAATTGGTGTGGTTGGTGCGTTAAGCTGGTTGGCCTATGCTGGAATGGTCGCTGTCACAAAACAGCCTTATTTAGTGGGCTAAATTAAACTTTTTGTCTTTTAATGTGCGGCTCAGTATCAAGAATATTCACTTAAGCCCGATAGTATGGTGTGGACACATATTATAGATTGGGAAAGATTTTGCAGGAATTAAAACGAAGTATCGCCAATCAAGATTGTTTTAGAGCGAGCTTGTTGTTAGCGCAATATTTCCATTCAACTATTCAGACTGTTTCTTTTTATGAGCAGCAACTTAACAACTGGGCGAAGCACGCTAAAGCTCAGCTTGATATTAGTCAGGCTGATTTAGCTAATTTAGATAAACTACTGCACTTTTTCTATGTCGAACTGGCGTTTAGCGTCGATGAGAAACAGTACTTTGCTAAACAATATAGTCTACTTGATAAGGTGCTTGAATATCGAACCGGTATACCCATTACCTTGGCCATTGTTTTTCGCGCTTTAGCTGAAAAATTGGGCTTTATTAGCCATGGAGTTAACTTCCCTGGACATTTTTTATTGAGTATTGAGCTGGCTAACCAAGACTTAATTTATCTTGATCCCAGCAATGGTAAAAAACTGTCTAAAGTCGATATTGAGCAACTATATTTCAATATTATTGGTGAGATTGAACAAGAAAAAATGCCACCCGAAGCGTTGTTTGGCGCAAATTGTGAAGAAATTATTGTGCGACTGCTGCATAACTTAAAAGCCAGTTACATCAATGCTCAACAATTTCCTTTAGCTCTAACGGCCGTTAACTTATTGGTGCAGCTTTGCCCAAATGATCCCTACGAGCGCCGTGATAGAGGTTTTTTACTGCATCAACTAGAATGTTCTCAAGTCGCTGTTGCTGATTATCGCTATTTTATTCAGCACTGTCCTAAAGACCCAGCAAGTGTGCTATTAGCGGCTCAAGTCAAACAACTAGTAGCCGAGCCACCTGCTATTTTTCACTAGGTTTACGCTAGGACTGAATATATAGCCTGAGTTAATTTAGTCAGTTGAGCGGGGCTAATTATGTAGGGTGGCATGATATAAATCAGTTTGCCAAAGGGACGTATCCATACGCCTTGGGCCACGAACTTCTTTTGCAATTGAGCGACATTGACTGCTTTTTTACATTCAACCACTCCAATAGCACCTAAAATACGCACATCAGCCACGCTAGACAAATTAAGACACGGGGCTAATTCTTGCTGTAATTGTTGCTCTATATCGGCGACTTGTTGTTGCCAGTGTCCTTGCTTCAATAAACGTAAACTTGCATTAGCTACAGCACAGGCCAGCGCATTGCCCATAAATGTTGGACCGTGCATAAATACCCCTGGCTCACCTTGACACACACCTTGTGCAACATCTTCTGTGCAAAGTGTTGCAGCGAGTGTCAGGTAGCCACCGGTCAAGGCTTTGCCTAAACACAGTATATCCGGGCTAATGTCAGCATGTTCACAGGCAAACAATTTACCAGTGCGGCCAAATCCAGTGGCAATTTCATCGCAAATAAGCAAAATATTATAATCGTCGCAAAGTTGACGACAGCGTTTAAGGTACTCAGGGTGATAAATGCGCATTCCACCGGCATTTTGCACAATAGGTTCGATAACTAATGCCGCTAATTCATGATGATGTTGTTCAATTAGATCCTGCAAAGGTTTGATATCATCTTCATTCCAGTGTTTGTCAAAACGAGTCTGGGGGGCAGGGGCAAATATTTGTTGATTGAGAGAATGGCTGAACAAACTGTGCATGCCATTAACAGGATCACACACCGACATCGCAGCAAAGGTATCGCCATGATAGCCAAAGCGAGGGGTAATAAACCTATGCTTAGCACCATTACCTTGGCAGACCCAATACTGCAGTGCCATTTTCATTGCGACTTCAACCGATACGGAGCCTGAGTCAGCTAAGAAAACACGGTTTAAACCTTGCGGTACTATCTCCAACAAGGTTCTACACAAATCAATGGCTGGTTGGTGGGTTAATCCACCAAACATAACGTGTGAGAATTGATTAACTTGAGTATTAATCGCTTCATTCAGCACAGGATGATTGTAACCATGAATGGCTGTCCACCAAGACGCCACGCCATCCACGAGTTTTTCTCCGCTGGCTAGTTCTATTTCAGCTCCTTGTGCACCTACTACTTGATAACAGGGCAGAGGATTAACGGCTGATGTGTAGGGGTGCCAAATATGTTGTTGATCAAATTGTAAATTATCTGAAGGTGTGTTCAAATTTTGCTCACATGTAAAGTTTTTTGGTGATATTTAGTTGACAACGTGTCGTTGCTACATAGACTAAGCGCGCTAGATAATTAAGTAAAGTTTGCTCTCACTAAAGGCACTAATATGATCCCATCTTCTGTTCAGGCTAATTCTAAATCTGATTGTTCAAGCTCATTACGTCATGATTGGACGGTTGATGAAGTCAACGCTTTGTTTTTGATGCCATTTAATGACTTATTGTTTGAGGCTCAAACCATTCATCGCCAATATTTTGATCCTAACCAAGTGCAAGTTAGCACTTTGTTATCGATTAAAACCGGTGCTTGTCCGGAGGATTGTAAATACTGCCCACAGAGTGCTCGTTATGACACCGGATTAGAAAAAGAACGTTTGATGGAAATAGAAAAAGTCATTCTGCGGGCTAAAGAAGCTAAACAAGCTGGATCAACACGTTTTTGTATGGGGGCAGCATGGCGTAACCCTAAAGAACGAGATATGCCCTATGTCACTGAGATGGTCAAAGAAGTGAAAAAGTTAGGCATGGAAACCTGTATGACCTTGGGTATGTTGACCCGTGATCAAGCGCTTGCTTTACAACAGGCGGGTTTGGATTATTACAATCATAATTTGGATACCTCACCAGAGTTTTATGGTGATGTTATTACTACTCGGACCTATCAAGATCGTTTGGATACCTTGTCTAACGTCAGAGCTGCGGGCATGAATGTATGTTCTGGTGGCATTGTAGGTATGGGCGAAAGTGCATCAGATCGCTCTGGTTTATTGGTACAATTGGCGAACTTAGATCATCATCCTGAAAGTGTGCCTATCAACATGCTTGTTAAGGTTAAGGGCACGCCTTTAGCTGACGTAGAAGACTTGGATAAGTTCGAGTTTATTCGCACCATTGCTATCGCTCGAATCATGATGCCGAAGTCATATGTACGTTTGTCAGCTGGACGTGAAGCCATGAACGAACAGATGCAAGCCTTGTGTTTTATGGCGGGCGCTAACTCCATTTTTTATGGATGTAAATTATTGACTACGTCTAATCCAGATACCCATGAAGATGTGATGTTATTTACAAAATTGGGGATCAATTCCGCACAAACACGTGAGTATTCCGATGAAGCCCACCAAGCCGCTTTATTAGATGAAATAAAACAAAATCAACAAGTCGAATTATTTTATGATGCGGCGCCTTCGTCTACTGTTGCCCCCGCTAATTAATGGCCTTTGATTTTATCGACGAGTCTTTACGAGCTCGCCACCGAGACGGTTTATGGCGTAAGCGTCATACTCTAGCGCCAGGCACGGGGCCTCTCATTGAGATTGATGCACGTCATTATTTGAATTTTTCAAGTAATGACTATTTAGGGTTAGGCGCTTCTCAGCTGGTTGCTCAAGCATGGGTAGATGGCTTGAGTGAATATGGCAGTGGCAGTGGGGCATCCCCCTTAGTGACTGGCTACACTCAAGCTCATCAAGCTCTTGAAAGCCACTTAGCTAAAGTATTGAATCGCGACAGAGTGCTGCTGTTTAATTCGGGCTTTGCTGCTAATCAAGCAATTTGTCAGGCTCTATTCCCTCATAATAAAGATACAACCAACAAGCTTATTGTGGCAGATAAGTTGATTCATGCCTCGTTTGTTGATGGCGCTCAATCCTGTTCGGCGAATTTTAAACGTTTTAAACATAACGATCGCCAACATTTGAGTCAAATACTCACCAGCAATCATTTATCAATTGATACCCTTATTGCGACCGAAAGTGTATTTAGTATGGACGGTGACCAAGCTCCGATAATAGACCTCGCCAATATTGCTCACCAACATGATGCCTGGTTAATGGTGGATGACGCCCATGGTTTTGGCATATTAGGTAAACAAGGCTTAGGAATTGTTGAGCAGCTTGAATTGAGCCAAAAGCAGGTTCAGGTATTGATGGCTACCTTTGGCAAAGCGATAGGTACAGCAGGTGCATTTGTAGCGGGTAGTGAACAACTGATTGATTATTTAATTAACTTTGCACGGCATTATATCTACAGCACTTCTATGCCAGCGGCCCAAGCTCATGCCACATTGGCCAGTATAAAGGCCAATCAAAATCCAAAACGGCGAGACCGATTACAGACCAGAATTGCGCAATTCAAGCAATTAGCTGCAGCCGCCAAAATTCCGTTATTTCCCTCTGATACGGCTATCCAACCGGTGTTCATAGGTAATCCACAACAGGCTGTGGCGTTAAGTGATAAATTGAAAAATCTGGGTATTTGGGTTTCGGCTATTCGTTATCCGACCGTGCCAAAAGGCACTGATAGATTACGAGTGACCTTAAGTGCAATGCACGAAGAGCAAGACCTTATTGCTTTAGTTGATGCTTTACAAATTGCCATTAGCCAAACTTGAATAAGCGTAATGACTAGTCCCCAATCCCAGCTTATCAAACAAAATAAACAACGCATTGCTCACCAATTTAGTCGAGCGGCTGGGCAATATGATGCAGTTGCTAAAGTACAATTAGATATAGCCTTAGATGCCCAAGCAATGTTGCCAGCGAATAGTTCTCTATTACTTGACATTGGTTGTGGTACGGGAAGGATCACTCAACGACTCGTAACACACAGTGAACAAGTGTTGGCAATGGATTTGGCTTTTGGCATGTTGCAACATGCCTCTATCACTACACAAAAATATCCCGAGCAGTCCATAAAATGGCTGCAAGGTGATGCTGAACAACTGCCAGTAAGAAGCCATTCGCTTGATACTATTTTTTCTTCAATGGCTTTACAATGGTGCCCCCACCCAGAACGGGTATTAAGTGAGTTATACAGAGTCTTAGTGCCTAAAGGGCAGGCAGTTCTAGCGATAATGACGGCGGGATCGTTTACTGAGCTCAGTCATAGTTGGGCTTATATTGATAAAAATCGCCATGTAAACGAATTTCATAGCAGTCAAACGTGGTTACAAGCAGCACTAAAAAATAACTTAAATGTGGATATTAAAACTCAGTGTTATCAAACTTGGCATCCTAATATTCGTCATTTATTGGCTTCAATCAAAGGGGTAGGGGCAAATATTTTGCTCGATACGCAACTGCGGCCAACTGCAAACTCTAGCTTAAATCGTCATATGTTAAGTGCACTCGAAGAAATTTATTTTTCTCAATACGGTGTAGATCAGCAATTGCCGTTGTCTTATCAGATAACGTTTTTGCGCTGCGTAAAATAAAAAGGAAAAAATCATGGGGCAATTAGTCGCAAGCAGTCGTGCTTACTTTATTACAGGTACTGATACCGAAGTAGGAAAAACGTTTTTTTCTGTGTCCTTATTAAATGCTTTTAATCAGCTTCAATTAAAAACAGCAGCCTATAAACCTATCGCTGCAGGTTGTGAAGTCAGTGAAAGCGGTTTAAAAAATGAAGATGCTCTTGCCTTACAGCAAGCCAGCAGTATTGATTTAGCTTACAGTGAGGTTAATCCTATTGCTTTGGCTGAACCCATAGCACCGCATTTGGCTGCACAACTTGCTTGGCAAAAAGGTGAGACTATCGATTTGTCACTCGAGCGGATTAAAAAGGGCTTTACCTTATTATTACAAAAACAGCCGGATGTATTGATCGTTGAGGGGGCAGGTGGATGGCGCTTACCATTAGGTAAAGATGAGCAGGGTCAACAGGCCTTTCTGTCTGACTTTGTCGCCAAGCAAAACCTAGCCGTTATTCTGGTGGTAGGGATGCGTTTAGGGTGTTTGAATCATGCTATGTTAACCGCTGATAGTATCCGTCAACATGGTTTAAAGTTAGTCGGTTGGGTTGCCAATACCCTTGATCCAGATATGCCATTTTTAACTGAAAATATTGAATCATTGAAAAGTTTATTGAATGCCCCGCTTATAGCTACATTACCGCGCCTCAACAATCCCCAAGAAGCGACCAGCTTTATCGATTTGTCATGTTTAGGAAGATAAACCGAGCATTATCAAATGAAAACGGTGGTTTGACCCTTGTAATGTGTTGTAAGGTAGCCATAGGTCGTTGTTGCGTTCTAACAAATGAGCAAAATTGGCCGATAACCAGGTACAAATACAATAAGATCTAGAAAATAGGACTATGGGAATTCTTGATATGGCAAATAGTGATACCTCAGTATTGTTTGTGTGTTTAGGTAATATTTGCCGTTCTCCAACTGCAGAAGCGGTATTTCGGGAAAAAATTAAAAATAGTCATTTCTCTGTTGATATCGATTCAGCGGGAACAATGGGTCATCATGCCGGTGTCACTCCCGATGAGCGAGCTAAAGCCGTTGGTGAAATGCGCGGTTATAACTTTAAAGGGATCAAGAGTCGTAGAGTTGTGTTTGAAGATTTTGAACGATTCGAATATATTCTTGCCATGGATAAAGAAAATTTGCGGCATTTACTGGAAATGTGCCCTGCAGAACACCAACATAAAGTGAGTTTGTTTATGCATTTTGCTGATTCTGATGTTGAGGAAGTGCCAGATCCATATTATGGCGGGAAACGAGGTTTTGAGTATGTGCTCGATTTAATCGAATTAGCCTGCGAAGGTCTATTAGTTAAATTAGCACCGCGATTTGAAGTCCGTTAATCATACTCAAAATAAGCATAAAATCTATTTAATCGGCATTATGCTTGTTTTGATTTTTAGTGGCTTATTGGTCTTATTTAGCGGTTTGCTTGACCCTCTGAATAATCAGATTGAACAGCAGATTCTCCTCCAATTACGTTTACCTCTAGTGCTAACTGCCTGTTTAGTTGGGGCGGCCTTGTCAGTCAGTTCCGCCAGTTTACAAGTTTTGTTGCACAATCCTTTAGCCGACCCTGGGATTATAGGTATTACCAGTGGCGCCAGTTTATGTGCGGCTTTGTTTTTGCTTATGGGTAGCGGACTTTCGCCGGATATTATTCAATATTTACTGCCCTTGAGCTGTTTTGTCGGGGCTATCTTGTCGACCGTCTTAATCTTTGTTGTGGCGCGACGTATGGCTGCGAACAATGCTTCGGTAATCTTGGCTGGTATAGCCATTTCAACGATTAGTGGGGCTATTATTGCCTGGTTACATTTTTTTTCTGATGCCCAATCAATGCGTAATCTCACCTTTTGGTTAATGGGTAGTTTGCATCAAACCGATTGGCCGATACTTTATTTTGCTACGCCTCTACTTGCGGTGCTTATTGGCTATTTAATCAAACAAGGAAGGATGCTGAATTGGTATTATTTTGGTGAAAACAGTGCACAGTTAGCTGGGCTCGATGTCAATAAATTTCAAAGTAGAATGTTATTGGTTTGTGCGATAAGTGTGGGAGCGGCAGTATCCTTGGCAGGCTCTATTGCCTTTGTTGGGTTGTTAGTGCCTCATTTGCTGCGTAATTTTTGTGGTCATGACAATCGATTTATATTGCCAGCATCAGCAATGTTAGGTGCCTGTTTGCTGTTATGGGTTGAGTTGTTTACCCGTGGATTTATGGCAATAAGCCTGCCGGTCTCTATGATTACCGCGACCTTAGGTGGTCCTATTTTTCTATACTCTGTGGCACGTTTGGGTGGGAGAAATAGTTGAAATGTTAAAGTTCAATCAAATTAGGGTTGCTGGACGTTTAAATGGAGCGAGTGGACAGGTTAACGGTGGCGAGTTTGTGCATGTGTTGGGCACCAATGGCTCCGGTAAATCGTCTTTGTTAAGTGCAATTGCTGGATTATTGCCGATTGAACAAGGGCAAGTCTGGCTTGAGCAAAAAAAACTGCAAGATTATAGTCTGCCACAGTTAGCGGCTTTGCGCTGCTTACAAGAGCAGCAGCAAAATAGCGCCTTTGCCTTGACTGTTGCCGAAGTGCTGTATTTTTTCAGCGAGGACAAAGGTTTGCCTGCTGAATTAGATGAGGCTCTTGAACTGCAACAATTTATGAGTAAGCCACTTAATCAATTATCGGGAGGCGAAGCCAGACGTGTGCATATTGCGCGCACCTTGTTACAAGTATGGCCAACTATCCAACAGGGGCGTGCGCTTGTTTTATTGGATGAGCCTAATCAAGGACTCGATTTTAAACATCAACATTTATTATTCAGATTATTACGTCGGTTATGCCATACAGGTAACGTGGTTATCGTTAACCATCATGATCTTAATTTATGCCAACAATACGCTGATAAGATTTGGCTGATGCAAGCAGGGCAGATTGTCATAAGCATAAGTTCATTAGAGCAAATTTCAAATCATGACTTAGCGGCGATATTTTCCTGCAGTATTCAATCTGCCGTTGATGCAACTGGCAATAAGATATTTCAAACTTATCTAGACTAGTACCTGTTTTTATTGCTTTAGTTTATCATTCACACTAACGTTTCATCCCCGTCGATTTTTCATTGATTAATCAAAAATTTTATTGAAAACCCAAAAAGGAAATATTGTGAGCCAGTGGCAACCCGATAGTTGGCGTGCAAAACCGATTTTGCAGCAACCTACATATGATGATAAACAGCAATTAAGTGCCGTAGAAAAAAAACTAAAGAGTTACCCACCTTTGGTGTTTGCCGCTGAAACTCGTCAATTGTTTAAACAATTAGGCAATGTAGCGGAGGGTAAAGGTTTCTTGCTGCAAGGTGGCGATTGCGCCGAGTCTTTTAACGAATTTAATGCACCTAAAATTCGCGATACCTTTAAAGTGATTTTACAGATGGCCATTGTATTGACCTTTGCGGGGCGCTGCCCAGTCACTAAAGTGGCACGCATGGCAGGTCAATATGCAAAACCTCGTTCAGGGGATTTTGAAACGATCGATGGTGTGTCTCTACCTAGCTATCGTGGCGATATCATAAATAGTTTTGAGTTTACCGAGGGAGCGCGTCGTCCCGATCCTCAGAGGATGGTAGAAGCCTATAATCAATCGGCAGCCACTCTTAACCTGTTGCGTGCGTTTGCACAAGGCGGCTTGGCTGACTTAAATGAAGTTAATCGCTGGAATATGGCATTTGTTGATAATAATCCATTAAAAGAACGTTATCAGGATATCGCTCAACGCATACAAGAGTCACTAGAGTTTATGGGGGTGATGGGCATCAACCCGACCAATACCCCAACCTTGCATGAAACGATGCTTTTTACCTCTCATGAGGCCTTGTTGCTGAATTATGAACAAGCTTTGACACGGGTGGATACACTAACGGGCAACTGGTACAACTGCTCAGCCCATATGTTATGGATTGGTGAACGTACTCGTCAACTTGATCATGCTCACCTTGAATTTTTCCGCGGCATACATAATCCAATTGGTGTAAAAGTAGGCCCTAGCATGGGGGAGGATGAATTAATTCAATTAATTGATGCCTTAAATCCAGAGAATACAGCAGGACGTTTGACCCTTATTACTCGCATGGGTGCCGACAATTTAGAGAAAAATCTACCTAGGTTATTGCGCCGCGTAAAACAAGAAGGGCGCAAAGTTGTGTGGAGCTCTGATCCTATGCATGGCAATACCATAAAAGCATCAAGTGGCTTTAAAACCCGTAATTTTGATGCTATTTTGCGCGAAATTCAGCAGTTTTTTGCTGCACATAAAGCCGAAGGAACACATGCTGGTGGTATTCACTTAGAAATGACAGGCCAACACGTTACTGAATGTACCGGTGGTGCTTATCAAATAAGTGATGATGATTTGGCACAAGCCTATAAAACCCAATGTGATCCAAGGTTAAACGCTGATCAAGTGCTTGAGATGGCATTTTTGGTTGCTGACCACTTACGTGTAAAATAAATAATCCGCTTTAAGGCCAAGAGTGCTGTCACTTTGATTGCACTCTTACCCTCTTTAATGTTATAAATGCGAATGGTTTGCATTTGTAGTACTTATTGAGGTGATTGTATGACTCTTTGGGAAATAAAAAATAAACAGTCAGCCATGATTGATGGTCTTGACCCCACTTTATTACCTGCGATTGACCAACGTTTAAATGAAATGGGCTTTGCAGCAGGGCAAGTAATTCAGTGTCTACGTCGCAGTCCTTTAAGAGGGCCTCTTGTCTTACAATTAGGTGATTGTGTCTATTCTTTAGAACAGAGCATTGCCAGTCGCATCAATATCAGAGCAGCTTAGCCGTAGATGAGGCGCGTGATGATAACGAATCATCACCAAAATAAATTTATTAAATGAAAAAAAATCCTTACATCATTTCTCTTAGTGTTGGTGCAGTAACAACATTGCACCTAGAAACACGTATTTAAGGCAGTTATGAAAAATATTATCTTGGTTGGTAAACCCAACTCAGGCAAGAGCTTATTATTCAATCAGTTAACTGGAATGCGCCAAAAAGTGGCAAATTTTCCCGGTGTAACGGTTGAGCTCAAAAGTGGCAAGTTTAATAATTATCAGTTGATTGATTTTCCTGGGACTTATTCGCTCAACAGTTTATCTCGCGACGAAGAACTTGCTATCGCCAAGTTACATGAAGCGATGCATAGTGACGAAACGGCCCTAATAATATGTAACTTAGATGCAACACGCTTAGAACGTAGTTTAGTGTTCGGACTCCAAGTAAGAGATCTCGCCTTGCAGCACAAAAAGGGAGTGATTTTTGCGCTTAATATGATTGATGAAGTGCAGCGCTTTGGTCATCATATCGATACTGAACAGTTGGCCAAAGATCTAGGGTGTGCAATTTATTCCTTATCGGCTAAAACCTTGATTGGTTTGCATGAATTCAAATTGGCCTTGATTGACGCCGCAGGTCGCCCTCAGGATTTTATCCCGCTCAAAACGGTTGATGCTGACCAACCTGTGCTCGAAATTAGCAGAAAACTCTCTCGTCAGTATGGTATTCAAGCTGATGTAGTACTCAAAAGACAAAATAAGATAGACAACTTTTTATTAAACAGTGTGTTTGGTGGTTTGATATTTTTAGTCATTATGTTTTTGTTGTTCCAAAGTATTTTCACTTGGGCTAGTCCGTTAATGGATGCGGTAGAAACCATAATTGCCGAGCTTGCGATCGTGGTGACCAGTATATTGCCTGATGGGGCTGTGAATGATTTTGTCACTGATGCCTTATTTGGCGGGGTTGGTTCATTTTTAGTTTTTGTACCACAAATTATGGTCTTAACCTTTGTGATTGGCCTACTGGAAGACACCGGTTATTTGGCGCGTGCCGCGTTAATATGCCACAAACCGCTAAGTTATTTTGGCTTGTCAGGCCGTAGTTTTATTCCTTATTTATCTGGTCATGCTTGCGCTATTCCGGCTATTTTTGCTGCCAGAACGATAGAGTCTCCACGTAAACGTTTAATTACGATGATGACCATCCCCTTAATGTCTTGTTCTGCCAGATTGCCGGTTTACGCCTTACTAATTGCGGTGTTAATTCCCGATACTGCATACCTAGGCGGTTTATTAAATTTGCAGGGAATAACCTTTTTCATTCTATATTTTATCGGTATCTTGACGGCGTTATTGGTGAGTACTTTATTAAATAAATTGACTGATATAGATAAAGAAAAAGCAGAAATGCCGTTTATTCTTGAGTTGCCTACTTATCGTTTACCTCATTGGAAACCCTTAATTCATCGTGTATTTACTAGTGCAAAACAATTTATCAGGCGAGCTGCGCCAGTGATTTTTATGGTATCAGTGGTGATTTGGTTTTTAGGTTATTTTCCGCAAAATGGCGAATTACAATCCTCATACCTTGCGATGTTAGGCCATTGGATTGAACCGATCTTTGCACCCCTTGGTTTGGATTGGCGTTATGGTGTGGCTATATTAGTATCTTTCTTAGCTAGAGAAGTCTTTGTTGGCGCATTAGGTACGCTGTTTGGTATTGAAAGTGCAGATGAGAATATTGCCGGACTGGCAGCTAACGTTGAACAGGATGGCTTAGCATTGGGTGCCGGTATAGGCTTAATGTTGTTTTATGTTGTTGCCCTTCAATGTGTTGCAACCGTTGCTACTATAAGAGGGGAGACGGGCAGTAGAAAAATAGCGTGGGGACTTTTTGTTGGCTACGGATTACTTGCCTATTGTTTGGCTTGGTTGGCCGCAACCTTTATTTAAAGCTTTGTGTATGCGCCTAATATGGCGCATCAGCGTTCAGCTGTTAAGGCCTATCAACGTGCCTAAAACAATGTGATTAGAGCAATAAACTTTCTTCAATCTTAACAAATTCGTCGGCAGCGTTTACCAAGGATGTTGCGGTCAATTGTGCCACCCCATAGACTACTGTTTTGCACTGGTACTTATGTTTAAGGGTTAATAGCAATAAATCAAAGTCACCATCCCCAGAAAGCAAAACTAAACAATCTATATCATTTGCTGCCTCTAGAGCATCAATGGTGATACCCACGTCCCAATCACCTTTTGCTGAGCCATCACTGCGTTGAATAAAAGGCTTCAGTTTTACATCAAATCCAATGTGTTTTAAGGCACTCTGAAACTTAGCCTGTTGCGCATCACCCTTATCTATTGCATAGGCATTGGCGATAACAATTTCACCACGTTGACTTAGTTGTTGCCAAAACTGACGATAATTAAATTGTTTGGCGAAGGCATCTCGCGTTGTGTAATAAATATTTTGTACATCCACCAAGACCGCAATTTTGAGCATGCTTGAGACACTGAGTAATTTTTAAGTGACAGGATGGTAACACGCAAGGTTTAGATACTTTAATTTATTGTTTTTTTCTAATATTACTTGCCAACAGAGACCATTACATATACTATCCGCTTGATTTGTTTATTCCTCTCACCAAATAAATCTTCAATGTATAGTCTCTCTGATCCGGTCGGCCAACATTAAAAAAATAACAAAGCTGAATTATTGTACGGCGAACTCGTGAGCGTGAAACTGGCGGTGTAACTTCCATGTGGCTCTCATCTAGATAAAACCTAATAGCGTTATCGTCAACACTATAGTGAAGCTTCTTTTTAGTTCTTGATGAACATTGTTTGTATTGATTAATGCAAGACAGTTGTTTATCTGCAAAATAGAGTTTTATTATGTCATTTACAACATATCACGGTACTGACATCCGTGTGGCTTGCCCAGTGCATGCTATATCTGTCAACAAACACAAAGTGGCTTTTGCTGACCAGTTCGGTCAAAAGTTGAATGTTTTTACCTCGACACAAGAGGCAAAAGCCTTTGTTTCATGGTTACTGACTATTCATTAAACGTCGTTTGACCTTTAGATAATAAAAAACCGGATTTAATCCGGTTTTTTATTATCTGCTATTGATACTTAATTAGGCTTGGCTAGCTAAATAACTTTCGTAATCACCCTTAAAGTCGATGACTTTAGTGGGGGTTATCTCAATAATACGGGTGGCAATTGAGGATACAAATTCACGGTCGTGACTGACAAAAATCAGGGTGCCAGCGTAGTTTTCTAAGGCTAAATTAAGTGATTCAATCGATTCCATATCTAAGTGGTTCGTGGGCTCATCCATAACGAGTATATTGGGTTTTTGTAGCATGAGTTTGCCAAATAACATGCGGCCTTGCTCACCACCTGAAATCACCTTAACTGATTTATTTATCTCGCTCTGGGAAAATAATAAACGACCCAGTGTGCCTCTAATAACTTGTTCGTCATCTCCTTCTTGTGCCCACTGATACATCCACTCGACCAAAGAAGAGTCTTTTGCAAAATCTTCTGCATGGTCCTGCGCATAATAACCTAGGTTAGCATTTTCAGACCATTTAACTTCGCCAGTGCTAGGTGCTACTTTAGACATCAAACAATTTAATAATGTAGTCTTACCTACACCGTTGGCGCCGATAACCGCCACTCTTTCTCCCACTTCCACCATAAGATTAAGATTTTTGAACAACTGCTCATCAAACTTTTTAGATAAATTGGTGACTTCCAAGGCTAAGCGATGCAACTTCTTAGTTTCTTCAAAGCGAATAAAGGGGTTTTGCCGACTGGAAGGCTTAACGTCATCTAGTTTGATCTTATCAATCTGTTTGGCGCGGCTGGTTGCTTGTTTTGACTTCGACGCATTAGCTGAGAAGCGGCTAACAAAGGTACGAAGTTCAGCAATCTGGGCTTTCTTCTTGGCGTTGTCGGCTAACAATCGCTCACGAGCTTGGGTTGAAGCCATCATGTATTCATCATAGTTACCCGCAAACAAACGGATCTCACCATAATCTAAATCAGCCATATGACTGCAAACTGAGTTTAAGAAATGTCGATCATGGGAAATAATGATCATGGTGCAATTACGTTCATTTAATACCGACTCTAACCAACGAATGGTATTAATATCCAAGTTATTGGTTGGTTCGTCTAACAACATGATGTCTGGATCAGAAAACAGAACTTGTGCAAGGAGTACGCGTAATTTCCAGCCTGGTGCTATTTCACTCATTAATCCGTAATGCTGCTCGACCGGAATACCCACCGCGATGAGTAATTCTCCTGCGCGGGCTTCTGCCGTATAACCATCCATTTCAGCAAACTCAGACTCTAGTTCAGCCACTCTTATACCATCTGCTTCGGTCATATCAGGGTTTGCGTAGATGCTGTCTCGTTCAGATTTGACCGTCCATAATTCGGTATGGCCCATTACCACCGCATCAATAACGCTGAATTGTTCGTAAGCAAATTGATCTTGTTTAAGCTTGCCAATACGCTCACCAGAATCGGTTGAAACATTGCCTGCAGAGGGCTCTAAATCACCGCCCAAAATTTTCATGAAGGTAGACTTACCGGAGCCATTTGCGCCAATTAAGCCGTAACTATTATTATTGCCAAATTTAACTGAGACATTTTCAAAAAGTGGCTTTTCGCCAAATTGCATAGTGATATTTGCAGTGCTGAGCAAGGTAGTAGTTCCAACGTTATTAAAATAGACAGTGGCTTAGCGCTGAATTAACCCATCAACGCTACCATAAAATTCGGCGCATATTATGCCACATAATTAGCCACCCTGCTAAACAATAGGGTCGCTTATTATATCAATCGAGGAAATGAGCAATAGATTAATTGCTACTTAAACAAACACCTTGTTGTCTGCTGGGGAAAATTGAAACGATTAATTGGCTTAAGGCTGACCATTGCTGCGCCATAAGGTCGGCCTGAGCTTGGGTCAACACCTTGCCATTTTGTGCAAGTCGCTGCTCTTCAATTCTAGTGTAGTGAAACAAAGTCATGTCTAAGCCAGAACCTACTTTATATTCTTCATATAGGTTATCGATATTCTTTTGTGAGTCGTCAACAAATATAATAGCGTCGTATTGTTGATCCATTGTCTCAAGCATATAGCTAAGCATCAGTCCCTTGTTCATACCTGAAGTCATCATTATTCCTTGCATATATGACATTTCTCTTGGGATAGAGCGACGTAAAATAGGGGCTTTTTGACCTTCCGGACTCAAGGCTGTTTTGCTCAGATCAATCCCTGCTCGGAGTAATTCTCTCTCGGTAGCAGAACGGTATTTGGGTGAGCGTGAGGTAAGTGCAAATACGGTTAAGCCCTGATCCTGCCAAGTACTGATGATTTGCGGCAATTCAGGTTCAGTTAACTGCATCGGGCCAAGTTCATATAACAAACTGATACTGTCTTCAAACAAACACGCTACTTTTTGATCTTCGCGTGGTTTAATCTCTAAGCTTCCTCGTTGCCACTGATACCAAATATCACCACCAAGATCGCTTTCACTGGTTAATAAAGTATTGTCGATATCAACCACAACCAGTACCTTATTGTGACCATATAGTTGGGTTTTTTGCTTTATCAAAGTGACCACATCATTAAATGAACTGGTCTCTTGGATCTTTATACTAACATCACTTGACTCAGGTAGGGCTACACAAGAACTGATGTTCAATAATAATAATAAAAGTAAACAGGATTGTTTCATCAGATGCTCTGTATCTTCTTTTAAATTAGTTATAAATGGTTATTTGGCATCAACAGCAGTGAATAGGGAACGTTATACATCACATCCTTATCAACGTATCGCAACGCATAGCTTGGATCCCAAGCGATAACCTTTGATTGACTCAAGCTAAATATGCAACACAATACATGCATGGTGCAAAATAATCGCTCGCTAGGTCATTTTCCTGAATTTCCACTCAAACAATAAAGGTAAAACAGCTGCATGGTGGAGTAAATTAGACGATAGAATAATAAGATTAAACGGCCAGTTTGCTGTTGTTAGACAACAAACTGGTGTCATACATCTCTATTGATCTAAGGGTGTATTAAAGTCTTCAGACAGTTCAAAATCACCAACGACCTGATTTACTTTATCATCAACAAAGGTAATGGTTAATTCTTTACGAAAATCTTCTCCACGTTTTTTCATACCTCTTTTCATTTGGTACAAGTAGTACCAAGTATCATGGTCAAAAGAATCTTCTACTACAGGTTTACCAAGTACATAGGTAACCTGTTCTTTTGTCATATCAATGCGTAATTTTTTGACATCTTTTTCATCTAAAAAATTACCTTGTGGAACATCAATACGAAAAATCCAATCAGCACAAGCTGACAACATCAATGTGGCGCATAACACCACCAATAAATTTCTGAACTTCATTATTATTTAGTATCTCGGCGTTTAAAAAATGACCTATCGGCGTCACCTATTTAAAATAAGCGACGCATCCTAACCCAGCCGAGTTCTAGCAATCAATGCTTAATTTCTAGGAATTGCTGATTTGTAGTAATTCTTTTGCATTAGCGATCGCTGACTCAGTTAGAGTGTCTCCTGCTAATAGACGTGCTAACTCGTCAATTCGTTCATTTTCTTCTAAACAAATCATGTGAGTTTCTGTGGTTTTTTCATCACTGAATTTAGTAACAAACATCTGATGGTGCGCTCTGGCAGCGACCTGAGGTAAATGAGTGACACAAATAACCTGTGTATGCTCGCCCAATTTTCGCAATAATTGACCAACAATTGATGCTGTAGCACCACTGATACCGCTGTCAACTTCATCAAATATCATTGTGGCAATTTGATTACTACCTGAGCCAATTACTTGAATGGCTAAGCCTATGCGTGATAATTCACCACCAGAAACCACTTTATCCAAATCATCCATCGCTTGACCTTTATTGGTTGATACTTTAAATCGAACCGAGTCCAAGCCTAATTTATGTGGGGTATTATCAGTGAGGTGTTGCACCTCGATCGCGAACTCCGCATCTTTCATATTCATTTTTTGAATATGTTGTTGTACTTGCTTAGCAAAACTGATCGCCGTCTTCTGTCGGGAGTCGCTGAGTTTTTTAGCTGCTAAATAGTAGGCTTGTTCACTTGTGCGTAAATGTACGGATAATTCATCCAATAAATCATCATCTTTCACTAATTCTTGATATTCAGCATTTAATTGTTGATGAAAGGCATATAAATTTTCTGCGGGAACCTGATGTTTTCTGGCTAAATCTAGCGCTTGTGAAAATCGAGCTTCGACGGTTTGCATTCTCATCGGATCAATTTCTAATTGATCCGTGTAGGCACGCAGTTCTTTGGCTGCTTCTTCAATTTGAATAGCGGCTTCGTTTAACATATTAACTATTGGGCTCAAACTTGAATCATGCTCTTGTAATTCAGCTAATCTGTCTAAACTATTTTGCACCGCTGACAAAGCATTGAACTCGTCCGCTTCGTACAATTGATGAAAACTGATTTGTGTTTGTTCCAATAAGGTTTGGCTATGGCTTAATTTTTTATGATCAATTTCTAATTCGGTAAACTCGCCTTCAGCTAAAGCAAATTCTTCTAATTCTTGAATTTGATAGGCTAGCAGTTGGCATCTGTCTGCGCGCTGCTGCTGGCCTTCTTGTAACTGTTGGAAGCGTTTTTGTTGTTCACGTAATTTTTGATAAGTCTGTGCGACGTTTTGCAATAAGTTTTGATGATCAGCCACACTATCGAGTAAATTGCGTTGATGCTCGCTTTTGAGGATCAGTTGATGGGCATGTTGACCATGAATACTGAGAAGATGAGAGCCTAAGTCCTTCAACTGCTGTAGGGATACTGGAATACCGTTTACAAAGGCCTTAGAGCGACCTTCAGCAGAAATAACTCGACGAATTAAACACTCTAAGTCGTCAGTCAACTCATTTTTTTCTAACCATGTTTGCGCCGATTTTAATTGCTTAATATCAAAAAAGGCACTGACCTCAGCCTTGTCGGCCCCGGTTCTGACCATGCCGACATCCGCTCGTTCACCTAAGCATAAACCAAGGGCATCGACTGAAATTGATTTACCGGCGCCTGTTTCACCGGTAACGGCAGTCATTCCGTTTGAAAAATCAACATCTAGGGATTTTACCACGGCAAAATTTCGAATGGACAAGTGAGTTAACATAATTCTCATAGGTGGTTATATGTACAGTACCTGTAAATATAACCATGTGTTTGTTCACTGTCCAGTATAAACAGAAAATATAGTTTGTTAACTTTTCTGCTGAGCCTTAGTAGAGCTTGGTACCCCAATTTAATTTGGTGCGTAAGACATTGAAATAATTGTAGTCTTTAGGGTGAACTAGCGTCAATCGATTCGGATTCTTGCGGATGATAACTTCATCCCCTGGCAGCACGGTAAGTACAATGTGACTATCACAACTGACTTGCAAGTTGTCGCGGTTCTCCGGCGATATTTTCATTTTAACTGTACTGTTAGCATCGACTACAATGGGACGGCTACTCAAAGTGTGGGGAAACATGGGCACTAAGGTTAATGCGTCAAGGTTGGGTGTGAGTATTGGACCACCGCCCGACAAGGAATAGGCAGTAGAGCCTGTAGGTGTCGCGACAATTAGGCCGTCTGAGCGTTGGCTATATACAAAGATATCATCGAGGTAAACTTCAAATTCCAACATGTGCGCCACTTTACCATGGTGCAAAACGACTTCATTGACAGCCGAATCTTTACTTTGAATTCTGCCATGTCTGAATACCTCGACTTCGAGCAAAAAACGCTGTTCTGTCACACAATCGCCGTTAAATATACTGTCTAACTGCTGCTCAAAATCCTCAGGATTAATATCGGTTAAAAACCCCAAGTTGCCACGGTTTATGCCTACTACCGAAACATTGTATTCTGCTAACACCCGTGCGGCACCGAGCATATTACCGTCACCACCAACGACTATGGCAAGATCGGCTTGTTTGCCAATCTCTTTAATGCTGGCTGACTCAAAGCCATTAGAGTCGAGTTTATTTGCCGTATTCTCTTCAACTAAAATGCGGCAACCACGTTTTTTAAGATAAACAATAAGTGCTTTAAAGCTGAGGTTTGCGCCTTGATGCGCTTGTTTGCCAATTAAGCCAACGGTTGCAAATTCCATAGTTCAACATCAAAAAATACCATTCGCTAGTATAAGCACGGCTGTCAGGTATTGTCATAAATTTATCTTAGCTCAGACCAAAAAAGTCATTACTTCGATTATTTAAGGATTCGATTGACTCACCAGCAGGGATGTTTTTATAGTGACTCCAGCGAATTTAACCAAAAGAAACAAAGATGGGTCCATTAATGATTGATGTGTCAGGCTACGAACTGACACATGAAGAAATTGAGATCTTAGATCATCCGCTGATTGGCGGATTGATTCTATTTACTCGGAATTTTTATGATCAAGCACAGCTTGCTGATCTCATTAAACATATAAGGCAATCGTCACGTAACGATATTATTATTGCCGTTGACCATGAAGGGGGCAGGGTACAGCGCTTTAGAAAAGGCTTTAGTCTGATCCCTGCCATGGGCAAGTTGTATCCAACACACAGGGATAAAGAGCCTGTTTCGCTAGCCCAAAGTGACCGTTGGACCGAACAATTTGGTTGGTTAATGGCGGCCGAGTTGTTGGCATTTGACATAGACATTAGCTTTGCTCCTGTGCTTGATATTAATGGTAATTCTCAGGTGATCGGTGATCGAAGTTTTCATCAACAACCTCAACAGATAGTGCGACTGGCCAGTCAATTTATTCGCGGTATGAACCGAGCTGGAATGAAAGCAACGGGTAAACATTTTCCGGGTCACGGTAATGTCAAAGAAGATTCCCATATTGCTATGCCTATTGATCGGCGTAGCCGCCAAGAAATTATGAATCTTGATATGCAAATTTTTAAAGAAATTAATCAGCAAGGTTTGTTAGCGGCCGTTATGCCTGCCCATGTTATTTATCCTGCCGTTGATGCACTACCTGCTGGCTTTTCGAAGCAATGGGTTGGTGAAATTCTGCGTAAGGAATTAGGCTTCGATGGGGTGGTGTTTTCAGATGACTTATCGATGCAAGGCGCAAAACAAATCGGAGATATCATTGATCGAGTGAAAGCGGCCTTGCAAGCGGGTTGTGATATGGCCTTAGTCTGCAATGATCCCCAAAGTGCCATGGCTGCGATTGACGGCTTACCGAGTAACTTAGCCGTAAGCCAACGGCCTGCATGCCTGAAAAAACGTCCTAGTTTTAATTTCAAACAATTACAACAATCTAATGACTATCAAAACGCCCAGCGCTGCCTCGACGAGTTCAATCTTTTGATGTCGAATTAAATAAAAGCCGATGTCAGGACTTAAAAAAGCCCTACAAGTTTTGCGACTGGCACTTTTCCTGCTTAAGGATGGTGGAAAACACGGATATTAAGGATTAATGAAGCGCCTTACTACCATCAAAATTAATCAAAGTCATGAAGGATTGAAGACATATGAAAGTTGTATCTTGGGTAAGTGCTTGTGTGTTGTTTGTATCAACGGTCAGTGCTGAAACCTTCAACTGGGGTGAATTAAAACGCGAACGAATTGATCTAAAATTGCCATTATTAACGGTTCAGGGCAGTAAAGGCATTTTGGCTTGTGGTTACATTAATGCAGCTACCTGTGAGAAAACCGGCGAAGCTTGTGCAATTGTAAGTGGCGTTAATAATCATGAAGATATGCTAGTAAAACCCATTGTTGCCCTATCTGCAGCAGCCAAAGAGCTCGGGATTGAACTGGGGATGACTGGAGCGCAAGCTCTCGCTATCATGCGTTAGTTTAAGCACAGAACAGCTTAATTAACTCGCTTGTTAGGCTTCTAATTGAAGCCTTTCAGGTCGAAAATACTTTTTGTCTAGCAAATTGCCACGCCACAGTTGTTGGGCGTGCATGTTGGCTGTGACTTCACGAATGAGTTCATACACCGCATTAACCGCGGCATTTTGGCACTTCTTTTCAGCAATTTGTAAAAACACATCCCGTTGCAACGACGGCTGTACAATATTAATGGCACGTATCTGATTGCTTGTTTCTAGGTGAAAAGCACCAGAAGAGGGCAGGACAACTAAGCCGAACCCCTGCGAGACATAGTGTAGTGTCGTCATTAATTGACCAAAGGCACTTTTCGGTTTGAGTTTGATACCACTCTTTTTAGCCTGATTACTGAGCAATTGATGCATAGCCTCTTGCGTTTCAGGCATAAAAATATCGTAGTGCTGCAGATCCTTAAAAGGTATAGAGCCATACAGTGCTAGTTCACTGTAAGCCGGATTTTTAGGATGGTTAGAAATATACAGATACAGATTTTCTCGAATCAGTGGAATCGAGCGTGGTGCTGCACTAAGTGCTGCGGGATTAAAGCTTAAGGCAATATCAATTTGCTCATCTATTAACCATTGTTCAACAGAATGCGATGGACCAATTTTAAAACTCAATTCTATGTTAGCAAAGCGATGTTCTAATTCGGTCAACAACTCTACCGAAAGAACATTGCAGCTAGTTTGGCTGATACCGACTACAACCTTGCCCTTACATTCCTGTTTACTGCCGGTTAAGTCAGCCTTTGCTGCGTTAATTTGGCTTAATATAATACGCGCATGTTGTTCGAAACAACGACCCGCTTCAGTTAATTCGACTCCGCGAAAGTCTCGTTCAAATAATTTTATTTTCAATTCATGTTCAAGATTTGCTAACTGTAGGCTGATGGCAGGTTGTGCAACATCCAGTTCTCTCGCCGCAGAAGTAATACTACCTTGTTCGGCGGTCGCTAAAAAATACTGCAACTGTTTGGTGTTCATTGCTTACCTAGTTTGAATGAGTTGGTCGTCTTCAATTAGTGTCACCATCAACCGCCATGTCTATATCGTAATCCCTACTTTTAACAACTTAAAAACACCTTAAATGATTAAGTAAAGCAATATGGATGCCACAAAACTAATTCAGCTAAATAAGATAAAAAAAGCATCAACAACGAAAGGCCAAAAAAGTCGATAAATCAAGTAAATAAGTCGGACGCAGCCGCTATTCAAATAGGGGTATACAAAAAATATAGAGCCCTACCACATTATATTGCGTTCTGTCTGGCAAGGACTGTCGCTAGCATAAGGTCATGATTTGCAGTGTCTTTTTATAATCAACCCAACATTAGGATGAAGTGTAAATACCTATGCTAAATATAACCCGTAGACAATTTCTCACATATGTCGGTGCTGCAGGAGGCTCCTCAGCCCTGCTTAAAGCCAACCTAGCCTTGGGGATGATGCCTGACGATTCTTACTCTGGTCCGGTCACAGTTAAGCCTGCAGCAAAAGACAGTCGGCCTACTGCACTTATTCTAGGCGCGGGTATTGCGGGTTTAGCTAGCGCGCTTGAATTAGAACGAGCTGGCTTTCAGGTGACTATTATTGAGGCGTCCCATCGGCCAGGTGGACGAAATTTAACCGTCCGCCACGGTGATAAAATTGATGAAATGGGCCAGCCGCAAATTTGTCAGTTTGATAAGGCAGAAAATTTATTTTTTAACTGTGGACCGGCACGAATTCCTGGTCATCATCGACGCCTACTGCACTATTGTAGAGCGTTGGGTGTGCCATTACAGATCAAAGCGAACAGTTGCAAGCTAGCTTATTTTCAAGATGATAAAGCCTTTGGTGGCAAGCCAATCAGGCAAATTGACTACCATGCTGACGTGCGCGGCTTGATGGCCGAGTTGCTGTGGAAATCAGCAGACTCTCAGCAATATGACCAACTCTTAAACGAAGAAGATGTTGCGAAGTTAATGAAATTTGCTCAGTTACATGGCGATTTAAGTGATGCAGGCAAATACCTAGGAACGGAGCGGGCAGGGTCTACTAGCGACCGGATGTTGGAGTTTCCCAAGCCTCATACCCCCATCGAATTAAAAGCCATGTTAGATAGCAGTTTTTGGTATGGCGGACTATTAGGCGCCGAACTGTATGACTGGTGCGAACCCTTAATGGAGCCTACGGGCGGCATGGATGGAGTCGTCAAAGGATTTTTGGGCCATTTAAAATCAAAACCTTTACTTAACGCTCAAGTGAAGAAGATCTATAACCAAGAAACAGGGGTTGAGGTTACTTACGAGCAAAACGGCAAATTTCACACGGTGCAAGCTGATTATTGCTTCAATAACATTCCAGCTTATTTTATGGCCGGCATAGAAAATAATTTCTCTGCCTTATATCAGTCTGGCCTTAACAGCATTAAACGAGGCCACTTATTTAAAATTGCCTACCAAATGAAAGAGCGCTTTTGGGAAAAAGAAGGGATCTACGGTGGTATATCTTACACCTCAGATCCAGTAGCCCAACTTTGGTATCCCTCACACGATATTCATGCGCCCAAAGGGATCCTACTTGGCGCTTACACCTGGGATCCAAAAGTCAGCGCTGCATTTGAAGCCATGACGCCAGCAGAGCGTTTAATCGCAGGCGCTAAGTCAGGTGAAAAAATCCATCCGGGTTACAGCAAATATATCGAAAACGGGATCAGCATTCCATGGGCGCGGATGAACCATCAAATGGGCTGTGGCATGCGAATGAGTCCAGACGATTTTGATAAGTATTACCCTCTTTTACAAAAGCCAGAAGGGCGGCATTTTATGATTGGTGACCAAATTAGCCATCATAGCGGCTGGCAAGAAGGCGCGTTGGCATCAAGTGAACAGGCGCTGCAACAACTTAATAAATTGCTCGGTGCAAAATTACAACATGGGGAGCTTAGCCATGTCAGTTAAGTCATTGATGTTATCAATTGCCATCGCCAGCACTGCATTTTTCGCTGTGGCTGAAGAGTCAGCAACCCCTAAAGGTCTTGAATATTGCACCGTTTGTCATGGCAGCCAATTGAAAGGCAATGCCAATATTGGTGCACCAAGATTGAGTGGCCTGCCGCAATGGTATATCGAGCGGCAATTACTCAATTTTAAGTCTGGATTGCGCGGCAGCCACGTTGAAGATTTACGAGGTGCAGAAATGCGTCCAATGGTGGTCAATTTAAGTGAGCAGGAACTTATCGCGATAGCCGCATGGGTGGCTAAAACTGAATCGGCCTTACCCTCACCATCGTTAAACGGCGACATTGCTGCCGGTAAGTCCCTATACCAAAGCTGTGCTGCTTGCCACGGTTCTAAAGGCGAAGGCAATCATATACTTGGTGCTCCTAAATTAACTGGCTTAGATGACTGGTATCTCGCCACGCAGCTCAACCATTTTCGTCTCAACTTAAGAGGTGACCATAAAGATGATTCCTACGGCCAACAAATGAAAGCAGGGAGTGTGGTTATCACATCAGAAGAAGATGCCGTCAACCTTGCAAGTTACATCACCCAACTAAATTAATTCATATTAGGAGAAGTTTATTTATGAAAAATAAAACGATAATTGCCACATCAGCTTTATTTGCGATGAGTGGTTTATTTAGCACAGTAACGATGGCTGATGTCACACGCCATGCATTGGCAAACAATAACCCATTCCCTATCTCTAGAGCCGTTGAAGTGTCACCCCAAACCACCTTGATTTTTCATAGTGGCATGGTGCCAGGACCTGTCAACCCGGAAGCGGAGCGTGGCAGCCGCGAATATTACGGCGACACTGAAACACAAGCTTTAAATGTATTTAAACGTTTCGAAGAATCCTTTAAAGAGCTCGGTGTGGGTTTTGGTGACGTCATCAAAATGCAAGTGTTTATGGTAGGTGATCCAAGCATGGAAGGAAAAATGGATTTTGCCGGATTTATGAAAGCCTACACCTTGTACTTTGGTACTGCAGAGCAACCGAATAAACCGGCTCGTTCAGCGTTTCAAATTGCCGGTCTAGCGGGCGGACCCAACATGCTTATTGAAATTGAAATGGTCATTGCGAAACCGAAGTGAGAACTGCGCATGACTGAGGGCTAGCCAGTGGTGCGTCAATAAAAAAATAAAACTAGCCAAAAACACATACTACCAAGCACATTATAAAAATTAGGGGAACACACTATGCTTAAGCAAAGTAAGCTCAATACAGCGATAAAAACCAGCTTAATGACGTGGGCACTAAGTACTGTTGTCCTGTCATCAGCTATGGCACAAGAAACACCTGATGCGGCCGCTGAAGCTGATTCATATGAAAAAGTCGTTATTACTGGGTCGCGTGGTGCGCCTCGCTCTCTTGCTGACTCTCCAGTTCCTGTGGATGTGTTAAGTGCAGATGATATGGCTGGGGTGCCATTTACTGATACCAACGATATTCTGAAAACATTGGTACCCTCTTATTCACTGCAACGTCAGCCTATTTCTGACGGTGCGTCGTTTATCAGACCTGCAACCTTGCGTGGTATGCCAACGGATAAAACCTTGGTCCTTGTTAACTCTAAACGTCGTCACCGCTCAGCCTTAGTGCAAATTGGTGGGTCTGGTACCCAAGGGCCCGATATTGCGACTATTCCCTCAGCTGCCCTAAAAGCGGTTGAGGTATTGCGTGACGGTGCAGCCGCTCAGTATGGTTCAGACGCTATTGCCGGCGTTATTAACTTTGTCCTAAAAGATAATGACGAGGGCGGCACTTTATCTGCAGAAACCGGGCAATATTATGAAGGTGACGGTGGACAAGTTACCGTTTCTGGTAATATTGGTTTCGCCCTTGGCGACAAAGGCTTTTTCAGCTTGTCGGGTGAGTACACTGACGTTGGTTCAACTTCACGCTCTGAGCAGTATTGTGAAAGTTGGGCGTGTATGGATTCTACTGATCCAAATTACTTAGGTGGTGGGTCTTTCGACAAGACACTATCAGGTTATTCTGATGAAACCTTTGCCGCTGGTTTAAGTGCCGCTAATCTAGGTGGTGAAGATGTTGTGCAACCTTGGGGCCAACCTAACTACTCTGGTGCTAAAGTGTTTTTTAACAGCGGTTATGAAATTAGCGATACCATGAAACTGTACGCCTTCGGTAACTATGCAAAAACAGAAGGTGATGGCAGTTTCTATTATCGTTACCCTGGCAACGGTACTATCGAAAATTTGCGTAAGCAAGATGGCTCTTTGTATAGCCCACTGGAAAAATTCCCAGGTGGTTTCACACCTCGCTTCTTTGGTGATATTACTGATATCTCAATTTTAGGTGGTATCGAAGGCGAATTTGCCAACGAAATAAGCTATGACTTCAGTGCTCGTTTTGGTTCTAACGAAATTGCATATACTCTTAAAAATACCGTCAACCCGTCAATGGGACCTGATTCACCTACCTCATTCCGCCCTGGCGATTTGATCAACGAAGAGACACAGCTCTCAGCTGATTTCACTAAATACTTCGATATGGGCCTTTATGCTGATGTATTAGTTGCCTTTGGTGCAACTTATATGAAAGAAAGTTATGAGCTTAAAGGTGGCGATCCTGATTCGTATTCACAAGGTCCTTATGCCTTACCGGATCCATGGGGATTTTGTGACGGAGATGCGGCTACTGCAGCTGGTTTAGCGGTTATTGGTAATGGTTCGACCTTGGATTGTTCGAATAGCGATGATCCGGTTTATCGAGCTGTAGGGGTTGGCTCTAATGGTTTTCCAGGTTATTCACCAGAGTTTTCAGGTAAATACGACCGTGACATGAAAGGTATTTATGTTGACGTGAGTTCAGATGTGACTGATGTATTATACTTACAAGGTGCAATGCGCTATGAGGATTATTCTGACTTTGGTTCTGAACTGGTAGGTAAAGTCGCCTTTAAATACACCCTAAACGATGATTTTAATTTGCGTGGGTCAATCGGAACCGGTTTCCGTGCGCCAACACCTGGTCAGCAAGGTACCACCAACGTATCGACTCGCTTGCCAAATGGTTTCCCGGTTGCAACGGGCTTGTTCCCAGCCATCAGCCCAGTGGGTCAGGCCTTAGGTGCAAATCCTTTAACGCCTGAAAAATCAATGAACTATACCTTAGGCATGACAGGTGCTATTGATGGTATCAATTTAACCCTCGACTTCTATCGAATTGAATTGACGGACCGTTTTTATGCAGTATCAACTCTTGATGTATCATCAACAGAGCCAACTGATCCTACCGCGTCGGGTTACGCTGACGCCTTGGCTGCATATAATAACTTCCTGAAGTTAGACGCAGCTGGTGTTGCTGGTGCTAATTCAATTGGTGGCGTTAATTACTTCCAAAATGCCTTCGATACGACTACGCAAGGCTTTGATTTTGTTGCAACCTACAGCTTAGGTGATACCTTACTGACTACTTCGTTGAACTATAACAATACCAAAATCGATTCAGACGCATCAGCTTTTTTAAATGCAGAAGACCAGTATGATCTGGAAAATGCAGTGCCAGATTGGCGTGGTGTGGTGTCGGCCAAACATGACTTTGATTTACTTAGCATCTTAGTTCGCGCCAATATCTATGGCTCTTATGAAAATGCGATTAATTCGGCCGCAACTACCATTCAAGAATATGGGTCCACGGTATTCTTTGATTTGGAAGCGAAGTACCAAGTCAGCGACGATTTAAGTATTTCCGCCGGTGCACGTAATATCTTTGATCAGTACCCTGACAGCGATGGTAATGGCGATAAAGCAAATAGAGATGATTGTTGTGGCGTCACCTATTGGTCTAGCAACATTGTTGATTGGCAAGGTGGTTACTATTACGCTCGCTTAAATTACACATTCTAAACCTAGTAAGGCCTTGCCTTAAAAATAAAAAGCCTGCCAAGTTGTGCTTGTCAGGCTTTTTTAATGGGTTTAAAACCCATTCTCGACAAAGTGAGCACTTATAAGAAAGTGCTCACTTTGTCCTAAACTTTAATATCCGACAGGCCAAGTTCATGATTAAGCGTGCGAGCGACTACAAATAAATAGTCAGACAGGCGGTTAATAAACTGCAAACATACCTCGGGTACTGGATGATGTTCCAGTAAGGCGACCAACTCTCGCTCTGCGCGACGAGCGACCGTACGACAGACATGGGCTTGTGATGCGGCAATACAGCCACCCGGTAGAATAAACGAGACTTGTTCAGGTAGGGTCAATTGTAACTGATCTATCTGTTGTTCAAGGTTCGCAACGTCTTGCTGACTCAATTTAGTGCTTGCTGAGACGGCAAAGCCTATTTGAAATAAGGCCTGTTGAATGGGCGCTAGTTGAGCCGCGATGCTAGACTGAGCATGAGCTTGCTCAATATAACTGCTGAGTAAACCCACATGGGCATTCAGTTCGTCAAGGGTACCGTAACATTCAAGTACCTGATCATCTTTATTCAGTCTGATCACCTTATCGGCATAAATTTGGGTTTGGCCTTTATCTCCGCCTTTGGTATAAATTTTCATGGTTCTCCTGCTTAAAATCTGGGACTCAATATCCACAGTAAAATGTTTACGTATTAATTAGTTAATTTCATCTACTTGTTGCGGTTCTTCAGGCCACTGATAACGAGAGATATACACAACCATGCCAAAAAGTGGATGGTCAAAATAATGTAGTTGTTTACTGATCACCCGTTTAAAATGTTTAACATTAATACTTTCTAATTTATTTGGCTGGGTATTATGTGCACCCAACACTATGGCTTCCTGTTGGTTCAATGCCGGATTTTGCATACTGGCGTCAAATACGGGTTGCCTATAATCGAAGCTACTATCAATATGCAAATAGGGAGTTCTGCCCACATTTTGTAAATACACTTTTAATTCACCGTCCAACTGCCAAATTTCACTGTCTTTGGTGTGTAAGGGGCTCAATGTATTTTGCCCATCCCTTGGTGATTTAGCGCTGACAAAAAAGGTATCGATGTCTAGCGGCTCATTGGCATCTCCAAGACTGGCGTATATCGCAGCAAATAATTCAGAATTGGCCAACTGGGCAACATTATATTGATTATCGGCTTGTTGCTGCGCATTAAATTGGACTCGTTCCGCTGCCGGTAAATACGGGCTTAAGCCTAACTCTTGTTTGTTGACTGATGTGGGCTTTAAGTGGCCATTAGTCGAAAAATTCATGCCGTAGTTTTGACCTGCAAATAAGCGCAGTGCTTGGGCTTTTTCTCGGCCAAACTTCACTTCCTGACGCCACCCAGCATACAGCATAGTGTTTAAGTCACGTTGTCGGTTGATAGCGGTAAACAGAGAGCGTAAATTCAATTCAGTTTGTGGCAGTAAAAACGCTTGGCCCTTACGCTCCCAGTCAATTCCATCAATTTTTACCGGTACACTTGTGATATTTTTTAGCGAGTCTTGCTTTTCTTGAGCTTCATCAAAGGGGTTAGTTAATAGAGCCAGTTGCTCACTATAAACGCAGGGCAGTTGTTTAGGTATTTGCCATTCTAGCCACTTTACCGAGATATCCTGAGGAACATAGTGAAATGCCATATCTTCCTGAGAGGGACGTGACGAGGCGTTTTGTTCACCAGTCCCAGACTGAGGACCAACTTGCTTGCTCATAGCAACACCTTGCTCAGCCGATGGTTTAGTTGCTTGTGGCGCCATTCCAGCCTTGTTGTTTGATTTTTGAGGCACCGTTAAACCTTGCTCTGTCGATCCATCCATCGTAGGTTCGGGTTTAACTTGTGGGGCAGGAAAGGCAAAATCTTGTTCAAACTGGCGCTGTTTTTCAGCCCGGCTCGAGGCTTGGCAAAACGACAGCCCTGCGCGCAAATAACTTAAATCAGGGCTTAAATAAGGGCTAAGCAGATCTAGGGCCTTGCTGGGTGTTGTATTGATAGTCTGATGAGCAAATTTTTCAGATAATTCATTGAAATTCGAATCCCGTTTGAAAATAATAACCTCAACATCAAACCACCATGTTTGTTCTTGCGCCATGAGCGAGGACGGACTGCTTCCTAACAGAAGCATCAAGCATAGTTTTTGGGCTGCGTGCCATCTCTTAAGAACAGAGGAAAGCGATGGAGTTGTATTTACTTCAGACATCAAGCGACTCTTAATTGTTGGCTAAATTGAGCAAGTATATCAGTGACTAACTTCAGTCTATCTGCGCCAGATTCAGTAGGCACGTTAAATTTCAATTTTTGCGCACCGTCTAGTTTATAGATGCGCGGCTGAGATTGAATCAAGCGAATGATAAAACTAGGATCAATTTTGGTTTGCGGCGAAAATTCCACTACGCCACCTGTCGCATATCCCTCTACTTTAGTGATGCCAATAACTTTGGCTTGCAGTTTTAAGTGGGCAATGGTTAACAGATTTTTAGCCGCTTCGGGTAATAAACCAAAGCGGTCTATTAATTCTATTTGTAATTCATTAATCGCTCGCTCATCTTTGCAGCCGGCTAACTTTTTGTACAAAGATAAGCGGGTATTCACGTCACCAATATAGTTATCTGGAAACAGCGCTGGAATACGCAAATCAATATCAGTCTGGCTTGATAGGGCGTAATCAAGAGACGGCTCACGGCCTTCTTTGAGGGCTTCCACTGCTTGCTCTAGCATTTCCATATACAGCGTAAAACCAATAGTGGATATTTGCCCGGATTGATCATCTCCCAACAGCTCACCCGCACCACGAATTTCTAAGTCGTGGGTTGCTAACGCAAACCCCGCGCCTAGGGTTTCCAAAGAAGATATGGCATCTAAACGTTTGGCCGCATCTTTGGTGATCCTTTTAGGGTGGGGCGTTAATAAATAAGCGTAAGCTTGATGATGTGAACGACCCACGCGTCCGCGAAGTTGATGTAATTGTGCTAAACCTAAATGATCGGCTCTGTCCATGACAATAGTATTGGCCGAGGGCACATCAATGCCTGTTTCGATTATGGTGGTACACAATAGTACGTTAGAGCGTTGGTGATAAAAGTCACTCATGACTTTTTCCAGCTCACGTTCGCGCATTTGGCCATGGCCAATAGCAATACGGGCTTCCGGTACAATTTCAGCAATTTCTTCAGCGACTTTTTCGATGGTATCAACTTCATTATGTAAGAAGTAGACTTGTCCTCCACGTAAAATTTCACGCATGATCGCTTCACGAATAATGTCATTATTACGTTGTTGCACAAAGGTTTTAATGGCTAAACGTTTAGCCGGTGGCGTAGCGATAATTGACAAGTCGCGCATGCCACTTAAGGCCATATTTAAGGTCCGCGGTATCGGCGTTGCTGTTAGCGTCAAGATATCTACATCAGCGCGCAGGGCTTTAAATTTCTCTTTCTGACGCACACCAAAACGGTGTTCTTCATCAATAATAACTAAACCTAGATCTTTGAATTTAATATCATCTTGCAATAGCTTGTGGGTGCCTACTACGATATCGACCTTACCTTCTTTAATCGCTTGCACTGTTTGTTTACTGTCTTTGGCACTGACAAAACGAGATAAAACTTCAATTCTAAAAGGCCAATTAACAAATCGGTCTTTAAAGTTCTCAAAATGCTGCTGAGCGAGCAGGGTAGTTGGCACTAGAATCGCCACTTGTTTGCCTTGGTTAGCCGCTAAAAATGCCGCTCGCATGGCCACTTCGGTTTTGCCAAAGCCAACATCACCACACACCAAACGATCCATGGCGTTAGTGGAGCCCATATCTTGAATAACTGCATTGATGGCTTTTTGTTGATCGAGAGTTTCTTCAAAGGGGAAGCTATCACTAAAGGCTTGATATTCGTCCCACGCAATTTTATACGCAAAGCCGGGTTTCGCTGCCCGTTGGGCATAAACATCGAGTAATTGAGCCGCCACATCACGCACTTTTTCGGCGGCTTTTTTCTTGGCCTTACTCCAAGTGTCATTACCTAAATGGTGTAAGGGTGCGTGTTCTAGATCACCACCACTGTAGCGACTAATTAAATGCAAGGATGCGACCGGTACATAAAGTTTGGCTTCTTTGGCGTATTGTATAGTCAGATATTCAGTCGTTATGCCGCCGGCATCGAGGGTTTGCAGCCCCAAATAACGACCCACTCCGTGATCAAGATGCACCACTGGTTGGCTAATGGCTAATTCGGCCAGATTACGAATGATGGCCGTTTCATCAGTTGCTTGGCGCTTATCGCGTAAACGACGTTGACTGATTTTATGACCAAGTAATTCAGTCTCGGTAATAAATACCACAGACTGCTTGCCTTCTTGCAAGATAAAGCTGTGTTCAATCGCACCAACGGTGATCCCCAGTGGGGCATTGTCCGTGATGAAATCGTCAAAATGTTTAAAATTACTCGGTTTAATATTGGCCTTGGCGAGAATTTCTAATAAACCTTCACGGCGCCCTGCAGATTCTGCGCTAAATAATACCCGCAGCTTTTGGCTCTTCCACTTTGCCATTCGGTCTTTTAAGTTAGTCCAAGGCTCTTTGAGTTGTGGATTGAGAGAAATATCACCAATAACACTGGTATTGAAATAATGCTGACCACTTTTTTTATCTTGTTCAGCAGTGGCTTTTGCACCTATTTGCTCGATACTGATGCGCGGCCACACTTTAAAGGCTGCGAATAACTCCTCTTGGCGCATAAATAGATCAGTTGGAGGCAGCAAAGGGCGGGCTAAATTATAGCGCAACTGCTCATAACGCTTGTGTGCGTCGGCCCAATAAAATTCACTGGCAGCACTTAAATCACCCAGCATTACCACTAGGGTATCTGCGTGTAAATAATCAAACAGGGTGGCGGTTTGTTTAAAAAATAAGGGTAAGTAGTATTCAATACCACCGGGCATCGAGTTTTTACCCACTTGATAATATATCGACTCTTTACTGTTGTTGGCGTCAAATTTTTCTAAATATTGCTGCCTAAATAATAGATTAGCATCTTTATCTGTGGGGAATTCACGGGCTGGAAGTAGCCGGATTTCTGGTACTTTATCACCAGAACGCTGGGTCTCAGGATCAAAGTAACGAATGCTATCCACTTCATTATCAAATAAATCAATACGATAAGGCTGACGACTGCCCATCGGATAAAGATCAATAATACTGCCACGAATAGAAAATTCACTGTGGCTCATGACCTGATTAACATGCAAATAGCCGGCGCGTTCTAAGCCCGAGCGAAATTGATTAATATCGAGAGTTTGCCCAGTTTTTAGCAGTAGCAAATATTTGCCAATATAATCCACCGGGGCCATACGCATCATTAAGGTATTGATGGGCACAATGAAAATGCAGCGTTCATTTTGGGTCAGTCGGTACAGGGTTTCGAGCCGCTGCGAGACGATGTCTTGATGAGGCGAAAAACTGTCGTAGGGTAAGGTTTCCCAGTCAGGAAAAAGCTGCACATCAATATCTGATTGCTGTAAAAAATAATCTAATTCTTTTTCTAACTTAATCGCCGTTGGCGTATCTGCAGTGATGAGCAGCAGTGGGCCACTAATTTGCTGAGCGGCATTAGCGATGGATAGCGCTAAACTACTGCCTTGCAGATTATGCCAATGAATAATATCATTTTTCTGTTTGAGTTTATTGGCCGGCAGAGGAGGGGTAAAAATACTTAAAGTCATTAATGTTGTTCGTTCTTTTGTTGCTTAAGTTTACGCAAATTTGCGGCTTGTAAATGCAGGCTAGCACGCACCAGTAAATCTTGATCTTCTTCGCGGATACAGCTGTAAATCAATGAAATATGATGGTTATCGTCGATCTGCTTGCAAGCTATCACCTCAGCAAAACAAAAAATCGCTGCGGATTCTTCAGGAATAAATATTTTTAACTCAACTTGTGAGCCTAGGTCGACGGCCTTAGGGCATTTTATTATTACCCCACCACCACCAAATTTCACACTGCTGTAATTTAGGCTTGGATCATCTTCGTGTTTTAAAATCATCGACATCATTAAGTCAATTTTACGACTTTGGTGGTTTAAAAATTCAACTAATTCGCTGGCATGATCTGACAAACCGCGCAAATGGCGCAGACTTTTATTATCGATTGCCGCCAGTTCACTGGCAATTTTAAAGGCGTAGGGCATATGCTGAGCTAAATTATCTGGTTCAGGTAAGACAAAACGACTCTCTAATACTCGCATATTGACGTGAAGATCATGAGTAATCATGAAAAACTCTTCAAATTGCTGATGTTTTTGCGCCAAGCTTAGATTTCGCATTTATTCTCCTATTAACAAAAGGTTAGGGACAAGCAATTGCTTTAGTCTCTTGTGGGAGTCAAAACAAGCACGTATTATTCATTAACATTGCCTCTATACCAACAGCAAACCACCAATTATGTTTTATTTTTTGATAATTCGAGTTTCAAACTGAATGTATTACCCATTATCAGCCTTTATAGGATTACGATACGCAAAAGCCGCCAAAGGTAGTCACTTTATTGCCTTTATTAATTTATTTTCAGTTATTGGCATTGCTCTTGGACTGATGGCCTTGCTTACTGTGTTAGCCGTTATGAATGGCTTTGAAGCAGAATTAAAACTGCGGAATTTAGGTATTACACCACATATTTTGGTGCATCACTCAGATAAGACATCAGTAGAGCAGCGGGATTATACATTAATCCCCGAAGTAAGCGCGCAAGCAGAACAAATAGACTACGAAGGACTTGTGCAATCGCCCTCAGCTTTACAAGGTGTGATGATCCAAGGGGTTGAACCACAGGTGATGAACCAACATTCTGTGATCGCGGATAATTTATTAGTGGGTAGTTTGAATAACTTAGTGGCAGGGCAATATGGGGTTGTCATCGGTCATGCTTTAGCACGCAAATTGAATTTAACTATTGGCGAAAAAACCCGATTGTTTGCTGCGAAAAATAGTTTTTTTGGTCCTTTTGGTCGGACTTATAACCAGCGCTTGTTCACCGTGGTGGGTATTTTTAATATGGCCTCAGCCCTCGATGATAAGGTGGTATTACTTAACATTGATGATGCTGCAAAGTTAATTCGTTCCACCACGCCAGACGTCAGTGAAACTCGCTTGTTCTTAAACGATGCCTTTAATTACCTGCCTATTGTGCAACAGCTCAATGCTGAAGGGCTCAAAACCACGGATTGGCGTACTCAACAGGGGGCATTATTCGACGCGGTTAAGATGGAAAAAAACATGATGTCATTGATGTTGTTACTGATTATTGCGGTAGCCGCCTTTAACATTGTTTCGGCCTTAGTCATGGTGGTGACTGAAAAACAAGGTGATATTGCCATACTACTCACCCAAGGAATGACACGCGCCAAGGTAATGCAAATATTTATTTTCAACGGTTTATACAATGGTGTTAAAGGCACCCTGTGGGGCTTATTCGGTGGATTATTATTGGTTTTTCAATTAAATAATATGATTGAGTTATTTAATTTACCTATTTATTTAGGACCCAATGGGCAGGGGTTACCGATTCAGCTGGAATGGCAACAGGTACTTATTTTAGTCTCTACGTCTTTTAGCTTGTGTTTTATGGCAAGTTTATACCCTGCCTATCGTGCGGTAAAAATTGAACCGGCACGAGCGTTAAAATACGAATAAACCTTAGCGCTCATTAGCCATCAGTACATTGTTGCGTCCTGAATTTTTTACCTTGTACAACGCCTGATCAGCGCGATGAACCAAGGCATCTTGGTTTTGGTCTATGTTAGCAATAATAGCCACGCCTATACTGACGGTAATAGCATGTTTGGTAGGAAAGGTATAATTTGCCACTGCCTGACAGATTTTTTTGGCCACACTTATCGCTGTTTCATCGGTATTGGGTAACAGAATTAAAAACTCTTCACCGCCAAAACGGGCGACCATATCTGTTTCACGAATGGACTCGGTGATCAGATTCGCCATCTTTTTTAGTACAATGTCACCTGTCGCATGGCCGTATTCGTCGTTTACCCGCTTAAAATGGTCAATATCTAAAATAATCACCGCAAACCGAACTGCACTGCGTTTATAGAGTAAAAACTCATGACGCAAGGCCTCTGCCATAGCGAGCCTATTGGCAATACCGGTTAAGGGATCACGACGGGCTAATTCTTTGAGTTCAATATTGGCGGTTTCTAAAGCGGCGGTACGTTCTATTACTTTTTGTTCGAGGGTTTTGTTAATATCTGCTAGGGCATTTTCTCGCATTAACAAGGTCGTTGTCATCGTTTGTAATGATTGAGCAAGGCTACTGATTTCAGTTAATTTGTTGTTTATGTTGAAATTAACAAGGATATTGCCTTGTTGAATTTGTTTAGCCGTATTGGCTAACGACTCAATCGGCAAACTGAATTTACTGGCCAATTTGTAGACCAGTGCCATGCTAAATAAGGCGGCAAAGAGGCTTAGCCACAGTACATTTTTTAATAAATCCCTAGCGCTTAATAAGGCTTTGTCTGTTGGTTGACGCACCACAACCTGCCAAAATAACTCTGTGTCTTTGATAGTCTTTACTGGAATTTGACTGCTCACATATTCAATGCCATCTTGCCAAATAATGGGGCGACTTTGGCCGTTAAGATGCAATGTTTGCGGTATGTTAATTTTGCCAATACTGCTAAATGGAAACAATACTTGACCTTCGCGGTCAGTGATAAAAACGTCTACCCCACGTTCTATGGCATTTTGTGGCATGGTGGAAGCCAGCACTTCGCTGATCCATGACCAATTTGCATGGGTTGCCACCACGCCCAATAACGTGCCGTCACTTTTAAATACTGGCGCAGAAAAATCAACAAACCTTAAAGGTTCCGTATTGTCAGCAACGGTTAGTTTGCTGGCCAATAATACGGCCTCATGTAAATCGCCGAGGTAAGTTTGTTTAAGCCCTTGGACAAACCAAGGGCGCTGACTTACATCAACTCCTTCTAAGCGCCCCTTGCCCGATGCAACGACAATGCCTTGAACACTGGCAAAACCAATCCAGGCATAATGAGAGTAGGAATCTTGCATCAGATTTATCGCGTCACGCACGGGTTGCAAATTAGTGTCTGCTGACTCAAATATCTGTCGTTTGCTCAGCAAAATAATCTCGCGTTGTCGTTCATTGAGTGTGGCAGCCAACATATTGGCAGTTGAGCGCGCGATATTATTTAATTCTTCACTACTGGCAGAGGTTAACTTTTGTGAGGCGACATGGTAGATGACACTGACAAAACCAATACCTAAAACGATCACCAATACGCCTATTAATAAGGTTAATCGGTAACGAAAATTATGGTACCACTGATGCATTGGCGTACTGATAAGTTGATAAAACGACGACAAAAAATACTTTGCACGCAAATAGGGTTTTTTTCAATAGATTAAGGATGATTACTCGGCTTGTTTCTGATGATTTTACTAGATTTATTGGCATTCAGTTCTCCAAGTGATCGACTTAGGTATATAATGCCTAGCTGTTAACAAGTTTGGTTCCTTTCTATCAAGGTTAGGAGCACACATTATTAAGGTTTGTGTACATGGAAAAAACGTTTATTACCGCCCAGCAATTGCTTGAAGATTCATTTCGTGTTGCTGCACAAGTATTTGATGATGGGTTTAGACCCACTTTTATTATCGGTATTTGGCGCGGTGGTGCACCGATTGGTATCGCGGTTCAAGAGTATTTCGATTTTAAAAAAGTAGTCACAGACCATATTGCTGTGCGTACCTCTTCTTATTACGGCATCGACCAACAATCTAAAACCATAAAAGTCCATGGTTTACATTATTTGATTGAAAATGCCAATGCCGATGATACTTTGCTTATTGTGGATGATGTATTTGATTCAGGTCGCAGTGTTGAGGCCTTAATCAAGCAAATTAAAAAATTGTCGCGCGCCAATATGCCCCATGATGTGCGCATTGCTACACCTTATTACAAACCTAAAAACAACAAAACCGATCTAGTCCCACATTATTATGTGCATACATCTGAAGAATGGTTAGTGTTTCCCCATGAAATCGATGGGCTGACTCCCGATGAGATACTTCATGGTAAAAAAGATTTGGTTAATGTTATGCACTTACTAAAACAGTAATCGTGGCTAATTAGAATCTATTGCTAGTCATGACAAGGGCAGGTAACTGCCCTAATTTTGAGGTTTGTAATGAAAAACATCAAACAATATTTGTTATCCAAGCCTTTTTCTACCGAATCATTTCCTTTTGGTGAAGGAGTGAGTGTATTTAAAGTCAACAATAAGTTGTTTGCTCTATTGTCTTTAGGCAAGCCCGATCAGCAGCAAGCAGATAAACCTGCTTATTGGTGGCTAAATCTAAAATGTGATCCGCAAGAGGCTGTGATGCTTCGGGATATATTCCCTGCTATTATTCCGGGATATCATATGAATAAACTACACTGGAATACGCTCATTCTTGACGGCTCTATTCCTGTGGGTGAAATTGAACGAATGATCGATAACTCGTTCAACTTAGTGGTTAGCAATTTACCTAAACAACAGCAAAGCGCAATTCAGTTGCATCTTTAGTCAATCTTAGCCGCGTGGGTTCAGCCATTACTTGCTTACCGAAATGTCGCTGATAATTAATTTGAAAGGACTGAGATTTTTGTCAGCAATCAGAAAACCCAATTGACTGACATCAGCAAATTGTAATCGCGGAGCATTACTTATTATCCGACCTCTGAAACTGGCGACAAAATCATTGGCGTTAAAATCGAATTGCTGCCATTTATTATTACCTTTGGTCTTAAATTCAACCTTATAAGCGATACCATCCATTCTATCAGAAGTACGTAGTCTAAATTGATACACTCTGCCGTCACCTTTGACCTTAAAAGAAATTTGTTGTTGTTCTCCCATTTCTCGCATCAGTTGGGCCCGAACGGAAGCGAAGCCGCCGTTATTGGCCAAAGATAATTGACCAGTAAAACTCATTTCATTTTGCTCAATGGTCATTTTACTGTTGGATATGCCGCCCATGACTGAGTCGTTGACGATATACCATCTAAGATCAGGGACTAAACTTTCGGCCATCACGGACTTAATCGAAAGCATGACAAGCCAGCCGCAAACTACAAATAATTTCACTTGTCACCTTCCTCTCCATCTAAACTCAAGTTTGTTAGGGGTTTTTCTGGCTTGGCGTAGGTCAAGCGCGCTAAACGTTGGCTCCTATGGTAGCTGTCTAAACCCGATACACTGACTGTTTCTAGTGATTCAATATCAATGTAGCCATCCTTACGAATAGCCTGGTGATCCACCATAATATCGGTGATTTCTCCGATGACTAATTCAGTACCGTTAATCGCCAAATGAATAACTTCGCGCAGCTCAAGGGCATATTTCAGTTTGCTTTGCCTCACAAAAGGAGCAATGCAGCCGTCGATATATTCTTCTTCTAATCCTACTGCAGTGAATTCAGACTTATCATGGGCATAACGAGCTGAAGTTTGGTGGGCTTGCTGCCAAAAGCCTGCAGATACGTGATTGATAGTGTAGCGTTTAGTTTGCTGGATATTTTCAAAGGTGTGTCTGGGTACTGAATGTGGGCGAATAATCAACCCCACAAGCGCTGGTGACGCTCCAATATGAAAAACAGAACTGATTATAGATAAATTAGTCACGCCTTTGTCGTTGATCGTTCCAACCAAGTTTGCGCTTTTAAAACCCGATAAACTGTTGATCAGTCTGGCGCGATATTGACTTTCATAGTCTGTAATTTGCTGTTGGTTTATATGCATTATCTGAGATTAACTCGTAAACGTATTGAATGTAACTAGGAAGTAAACCCTTAAACGATTAATTTGTATTAAGAGATCGCATCATATTTTTAAAAAGGCTTGCGACTATCACTCAAAGTATAGCGCTTATACTGGTGCTGAAGACTCAGTACTTTGGCAGAGGGTAAAACCGGATAAGTCCAGCCAAGAGATGGCGGATAACTCTTCAGTAAATATTTGCCGTTCAAAATCTTCACATCTCTCAATGATCATTTTATCCAAAGAATATCTTTTGGTCATGGATTGACAATAAATCTGTGCTGACTTTTTAAGTCCGTTATGAGTACACCAATCGACTAATTCTTGGATAATAGGCGTTATCTCAGGTACGCCTAGTTCCCAATCATCTAAATAAACTAAATGGCCCCAAGATTGGTGGCTGAGTGCATTTGCTGTGGATTTAAAATCTTGCGCATAATTTTGAGCACACTCCTTATTCCAGCTCCCAGCAAGTCTAGCAACGATTATATTGTTGCTGATTTTCAAACTATAAGTGCCATGTGGCGGAAAGTTAAAACTCATAAAACTTGCTGTTTTAGCCTAGTGTGAATTGATTATAAGGAAGCTGATAAAAAACACAATATGCTTTAGTGTAGATTATTAACCGCTATCAATCGAGAGTACGTTTATAGCGAGTCATGGCAATTAATCCTACCGCTAAAGTAAACGCGATAATAGCTAACAGTTCATACTGAATACTGCCCAAATCGGCACTTTTAAGCATGACGCCGCGCACGATCCGCAAAAAATGGGTGAGTGGTAAGACTTCACCTAGCCACTGGGCCCATTGGGGCATGCCGCGAAACGGAAACATAAAACCCGACAGTAATAAGGAAGGCAAAAAGAAAAAGAAGGTCAGTTGCATGGCTTGCATTTGTGATTTAGCCAAGGTGGAAAAGGTAAACCCTAAGGCAAGATTCGCCACAATAAACAAGGCCACCGCAGCCAGTAAAAGAGACAAAGAACCAGCAAAAGGTACGTCAAACAGATAACGAGCAGCAAGTAAGATAATACCAGTTTGTATCGCCCCAACGCCTACATAAGGCATGATTTTACCCAACATGACTTCGAGGGGTTTAGCAGGCATGGCCAATAAATTTTCAATGGTGCCTTGTTCTACTTCCCGGGTCATGGCCATACCGGTAATCATAACCATCGTCATGGTGATGATTACCCCAAGTAGGCCAGGTACAATATTATATTGGGTTAATCCTTGGGGGTTATAACGTCGGTGAATGACTAAATCTACAGGGGAAAGGCCGACGTTTAGTTCACTAACAGCGCCTTTTAACTCGTGTCTTAAGGCGGAGTCGATAATAGTTTGCGCGCGGCTAATCGCGTTAGAAGAGGCTGAAGGGTCTGAGGCATCAGCTTCAATCAACAACTGCGGCCTTTCGCCCCTAATTAGCTGGCGGGTAAAGCCACTGGGAATGGTAATAATAAACGACACATCACCTTGAGCCAGCAGGGCATCAGCTTGTGCATGATCTGCTAGGTGGTGAGTCAGATGATAATAGCCTGAATTTTGCAGCCCTTGTAAAATAGTGCGCACCACAGGGCTTTGCTCTTCAGTGACTACCGCCGTGGGCATCAGTTTAGGATCGGTGTTGATCGCATAGCCAAATAACATCAGCTGCATCATGGGCACACCCAACATCATGGCAAAGGTCATGCGATCGCGGCGCATTTGGATCAATTCTTTATTCGCAATAGCCAACAATCGGCTAATGCTTGACAAAAATGAACGGCTCAGTGAGCTCATTGATAACTCCGTTTGTCTTGACCTGCATTGTCCATTAAAGCAATAAAAACATCTTCTAAACTAGGCTCAACAGCTTGCCAATGGATATTGGGCGTATGGCTTTGGATAGCGCTTAACAAGGCACTCTGATCATAACCACTGACATGCAGCGCCGAGCCAAAATACGCGGCATGGGCGACCGCTGGCTGAGCGCGTAATGTTTCGGCCGCCAAACGCACGCCTTCGCCGATAGCCTTATAAGTGAATAACTTTGCGTTACTAATGATGTCTTGCACCGTGCCTTGGGTAATGAGTTGGCCATGGGCGAGATAAACAATTTTGTCACAACGCTCGGCTTCATCCATGTAATGGGTTGAAACTAATACGGTTAAACCACTGGCCGAGAGGTGATGGATTTCATCCCAGAAATCCCGTCTGGCTTGCGGATCAACCCCAGCAGTAGGCTCGTCGAGCAGCAATAACTTGGGATTATGCATGGTGACTGCCGCTAAGGCTAAACGCTGCTTCCACCCGCCGCTAAGCTGGCCAGCTAGTTGATTTTGACGATGTTGCAATTGCAGTTTTTCTAAGGTGTTATCCACTACCGTGCGCCGTTTAGGGAGTGCATATAAGCGTGCCACAAAATCGAGGTTTTCGCGGATGGTTAAGTCGTTCCAAAACGAAAACTTTTGTGTCATGTAGCCGGTTAATCGACGAATTTGTGGTGCTTGTTTGATAATATCAAAGCCCAAACAATGGCCACTGCCTTCATCTGTGCTAAGCAAGCCACATATCATGCGAATAGTCGTGGTTTTACCTGAACCATTGGGCCCTAAAAATCCCCACACTTGCCCCTTCGGTAATTGTATATCAACTCCATTAACGGCTATTTTGTTGCCGAAGCGTTTGACTAAGCCACGCACATCAACGGCTAATTCTTGCTTGGTCATTAGCGACTCACTTCAACTGGCAGTCCGGGCCTCAGGGATATGTTTGATGCTTCCTTGCTTGGTAGTCGCGCTTCGACTAAAAACATCAGTTTTTGGCGCGATTGTTGGTCAAAAATAACCGGTGGGGTAAATTCAGCTGAGCGGGCAATATGAAATATGCGCGCCTCAATTGTGGCGGCGACACCATCAGCATTTACCTTAACCTTATCTCCAACATTAAAATCACTTAAAGCGGCCTGTGGCACAAAAAAACGCACAATAAGAGCGTCAGCAGGCAAGACTGCTATGACCGGTTTCCCTGTGCTGACAAATTCGCCTTGACGATAAAATAGCTCTTCCACTTGCCCCGCAACATGGGAGATAACATGGCGTTGTGATAAAAGATACTGGGCCTGGTCTAGATTAGATTGCGCGGCTTTTTGGGCTGCAATTGCACTGTTGGTAAGCTCTTGCCTTACGCCTAATTTGGCCACCTTAATACTGGCTTGAATTGTATCCAGTTTAGCGACGCTACTTTTATAATCGGCATCAACTTGAGATGATTTAGAGGCAGGGGCTAAGCCTTGTTCGACTAAGGCGTTCCAGCGTTTTTTTTCTGAGGCGGCAAATTGCATGGCAACCATCGCTTGATTCTCTTGAGCGGCCAGTTCTGCTAGTTCTTCTGCTCTGGCACCACTGATGCCATTGCGCTCTAGAGCTTGAGCTTGTTCTAGCCGGGCTTTAGCTTCTTGTACTGCGGCGCTTTGCTGTTGATTGTCCAATGCAAACGCGAGTTGATTGATGTTAATTTGCTCGCCTGCTTGCCATGGCATGTCCTCTATCCATCCTGCTTGAGGGGCAGCAATATAGACTAATTCAGCTTCAACATAACCGGTAAATACAGTTTGTTGTGGATCGACATTACAGCCAACTAAGCTGCTAATACACAACAGTACTATACTCAATTTGTGCCCAGCCCATGTGTTATGACTTATCATTGTTTGTCTCCGAATTGGTGCTGAGTATTAGCAATAAATACTGTGTATGCAGCTTAAAGAGCGCGTCAAGGTTAAGCTGGCTTTTTTCATCTTCACTGACTTCAAATACCATGCGCCACACCACTGAAAAGATAATGGGTGCCACAATCAAACGTGCTGTCATGGGGATATCGCTGCACTGCCATTCTTTTGATTCAACCGAGCGAGTTATCAGGGTTTCGAGTAAATTAAACATGCGTTCAAGCATCTGTTCACGATAAAATTTTACCAGTTCAGGGAAGGCCTTACCGTCGGCAATAATCACTTTAACTAATTTAGGTAGGGGAGTATCACGAATAAGTCCCGCTATGTTTTGCATCAAGGTTTGCAGTGCCTCAGCGCCAGTTTTAGTCGCTAGGGCATGTTGGCTGGTTCGACTGATAGTAGGGATCGCGACTTCTTCAATAAGGGCTTTAAACAAGTCTTGTTTATTGGCGAAATATAAATACAGGGTGCCTTTACTCACTTGGGCGTGTTTAGCAATATCTTCCATGCGCGCTGCGCTGAAGCCCTTGTTGAAAAATTCATTGAGGGCAGCATGGAGCAGGCTATTTCGGCGCTGATCTTTGGCGTGGTCTGTTGTGGCTCTTTGCATATTAAATAGGATTACTTTAAATAACTGACTGGTCAGTCATTTAAAATAGTCCTATTTACAGGTAAAAACAAGTAAGTTTTTATGCAATCAATTAGTTTTTAGAATCAAGATAATGTTTGTCGTAGAAAGTGAAAACCCAATGAGGTTTGTAGATGATAAGTAGGGTAATGGTCATGCCATTAAACATCGCTTCTGGGAACATCAATAGAGTCGTGATCATCAAATAGTTATCTAGCAGGTGCTGCCAGGTGTAAATCCCATCAAAATAGTAATAGCCACTCATCAACAGCATTTTTAAGCCAATAGTCAGTGCGCCTGGGATAAACGCACACAGAAATATATAGACAAAGACATTTCTAGGCAGCTTGTGAAAGGTCAAACTATAAATGCCATAGGTTAAGCCTATGGGTGCCAAGCAACTCACTAAGAAATTAATGCCCAGCATCGAAATCTGTTCAACGCCCACCAAGGTTAAACTGAGTAAGGCCATTAGACTGGCCAACATCGCCCACCTAAAGCCCAACAGTAAGGGCAGAGCAGACAACCATAAAAAATGCACCTGTGGAGAGCCGGGAATACCCGTTTGAATAGCCCACAATAAGGTGAGACATACCGCACTGCCAAACACTAAATGTTGGCATTGTTTGTCCTTAACTAATTGCTCAAACGCCAGCTTTTTACCAATAAAAAAACCGGCAATGATACTAACAAATAGAGCCACACTTTGAATGTCACTAAAATAGGGCATAGTTATTCTTTGATCTGGTAAACGGCCCAGATGGGCGCGTGATCAGAGGGCTTTTCAATGCCTCTGAGTTCATAATCAACGTCAGCCTCTAACAGCTGCTCATGTAAAACGTGGGTGGCTAAAATAAGATCAATGCGCAAACCTCGGTTGTCATTAAAACCCTTGGAGCGATAGTCGAACCAACTGAATTTTTCCGTTTGCGCCGGATAAAGATGCCTAAAACCATCAACAAAACCCCAATCAATCAGAGTGTTTAACCACACTCTTTCTTCCGGTAAAAAACTACATTTACCGGTTTGTAACCAGCGTTTGCGATTAACTTCGCCGATACCGATATCCGCATCGGTATGAGATATATTAACATCACCCATCACGATAACTGCCTCATCGGCACTATGGTATTGATTGAGGTAGTGCATTAAGTCTTGATAGTACTTACGTTTGGCTGGATATTTAGTTTCATGATTTTGGTTTTCGCCTTGCGGAAAATAACCATTGAGCACGCGCACGCTTTTGCCGTTCGTTAGTGGGTAATCCACCATAATCATTCGACGCTGGGCATCTTCTTCGTCTGTTGGAAACCCGTATTGAACATTAATGGCTGGCTGCTTGCATAACATGGCAACACCATAATGGCCTTTTTGACCATGAAAATAAACGTGATAGCCCATGGCTTCAACATCAGCGATGGGAAATTGTGGGTTATCCACCTTTATCTCTTGTAAGCCAATAATATCCGGTTGGTGTTTATCGATAAGGGCCTGAAGTTGGTGTAAACGAGCTCGGATACCGTTGATATTAAAAGAAACTACTTTCATTGCCTGACCTAAGTGAAATTAACAAACAAACGCACAGAGCGTAAACTGTCGCTATGGTAGCAAATAGTCGCGTAGAGCTGAATTAAATTCATTGAGCAAATTTGTCTTAATCGCCACAGTCACTAGCAGAAAGGCAAAGAAAATTAGTATCAAAATCAGAGACTTTGATACACTACAAAAGATAATAAACAACAACAAAAGACCTGATAACCCTATGTTGCATCTCGTTCAGTCAAATAAAATGGAAATCCTGGCTGACAGTTTGATTGACTGTTTAAGTCAACAAGACAAACAAGGTGCCTCTGTGTTTGTTGCCGACACTATCCTCGTTCAAAGCCCCGGTATGTCGCAGTGGTTAAAAATTCAAATTGCTGAAAAACGCGGTATTGCCGCCAATATTGAGTTTCCGCTGCCCTCTAGTTTTATCTGGAATTTATACCGCCAGCATATTGATCATCTGCCAGAGCAATCAGCCTTCACCAAGCCGAATATGACTTGGAAGTTAATGAGTTTGCTGCCGAAGATGTTGCAGCAAGCTGAATTTAGTGCAATCGCCAGTTATTTAGATAAGGCACCACTGCTCAAGCAATATCAATTAGCCCATAAAATTGCCGACATTTATGACCAATATTTGGTGTATCGACCCGAGTGGATCTTAGGCTGGGAAACAACTTCGTCAGAGCGTGGGGCAGATCAACAACAAACGAGCAGTGATGCTGGTCCCGATGAGAGCTTGCATCCATGGCAAGGCATATTGTGGCGCGCCTTGTGTGAAATGAGTCAGGGCTTAGGTGAGTCGGTTTATCATCGGGCTAATTTGCATCAACAACTATTAACAAAACTGGCTGAGCAGACTAATAGCGCTGGAGTGGCAAAACCCTTGTATGTGTTTGGTTTATCCGCGATGCCGCAGCAACAGCTTGAAGTACTCGATGCCTTGGCGATAAACCGTGATGTATTTGTTTTCTGGTTTAACCCCAGTCAGCATTACTGGGGGGACATTGTTGATGGCAAAACCATGGCGCGGGCTAACTTACAACAGTTAATCAAAAACCAAGGGCAAAGCCAAGAGCCTGATTATTTGCAAGCGGGTAATCCACTGTTGGCCTCTTGGGGCAAATTGGGCCGTGATTATCAAGATATGTTGCTGATGTTTGATGTGCAGCAGCATGATTATTTTGTCGATACTGAGCCCCATACAATGCTGGAACATATGCAGGCTGAAATATATGAACTGCAATTTAGGCACAGCTTTGACAGTTTAAGCCCCACTGAATTATTGAGTAATGGCCAAGACTTTCCAAAAATAGAAATCGCCAGCAGCGATCGGTCGATTCAATTACACGCTTGCCATTCTCGGGTGCGCGAACTCGAAGTATTACACGATCAACTGCTGGATTGGCTTGCCCATAATCCAGATTGCCAACCTGGTGATGTGATTGTAATGATGCCTGATGTGGGCGTGTATGCCCCGTTTATCGAAGGGGTATTTGGCGCCGCACCGAGTCATCGCTACATTCCTTTTGGTATATCTGATCGCAATATGAGTGAAGAATCACCGCTATTAAACAGTTTTGTGCAGTTAATGAAACTTGAGCAAAGCCGCCTGACCTTAAGTGAGGTAATGACATGGCTGGCGGTACCTGCGGTATTGCGAAAATTTGCCATTAGTGAGCAAGAATACGCTTTGTTGCAACATTGGTTAGCTGATGCAGGTGTGCGTTGGGGCTGGGATGAGCAGGACAAAAGCCGCTGGGACTTACCAGAGCAAGGGCAAAACACCTGGTTGTTTGGTTTACAGCGACTACTGGCAGGTTACGCCATGGATGGTGGGCAACTGTTGGCTTATCAGCAACAGAGCATTTCGCCCTATGGGGATATTGAAGGTCAACAAGCGGTCGCCTTAGGTAAGTTTTATCTCTTTGCTCAGCAGTTATTAGTGGTTTTAGCCTATTGTCAGCAGCGCGCCAGTTTGGCCGACAAAGTGGCGGGGGCAATGGATATTATTGATGCGATATACGAAAGTGATGAAGCTGAGGGCATAGAGCTGAGTCAATTACGGGAAGTTCTTGAGCAAATAGCCAGTCATCAAAGCCAATGTGATAGCCCCATCGATCAAGGGGTATTTGTCGCCGAAGTGGAGCAACAGCTTAATGAAAAAGGCGTGGGTCAACGGTTTTTGGCCGGCTATGTGAACTTTTGTACCTTAATGCCGATGCGCAGTATTCCGTTTAAGATGGTGTGTTTACTGGGCATGAATGACGCAGATTATCCGCGCCAAACCGTGCCTGTCGGCTTTGATTTAATGCGCGTATCAAAAGCAAAACGTGGCGATCGCTCGCGGCGCTTAGACGATCGTTATTTATTTTTAGAAGCCTTATTGTCAGCGCGTGAAACACTCTATATTAGTTATCTTGGCACCAGTCAAAAAGACAATACTGCATTAAGCCCGTCGATTTTAGTCAGTGAACTGCTTGAATATTGTGAGCAGGGTTTTGCCTTGGTGGGCGAATTGACACTGGTGCCTGACATTACCTGTAAAAACCTGCGCGCACAAATGACGACTGAGCACAGTTTGCAGCCCTTTGCTGACGATTATTTTATGGGTAATCCAAGACTGCCTAGTTACAACGAACAAGCCTCACAAGTGGCCTTAACTCGCCAGCAAGTCATTGAAATTCATCGTTTTAACGAGCAAGCATTACCTGCTTTGTACAGCGTTGAACATGAGCGTTTATGTATTGACGGTATGCCAGTGGATATCAGCCTAGATGAACTAATTCAATTTTTTATTAATCCTGCCAAAGCATTTTTTATGCAACGCTGGCAATGTCGGTTTAGTGGCCTAGGTGATGAATTACTCGACCAAGAGCCCTTTAGTTTTGATGGATTAGATAAGTACCAACTTAACGACAGGTTAATGTCGGAGTTAATTCAAGAACAACAAAATGACAGTCTAAACAAAGGTGATATTTGTGCTTACTTTGCCCAGCAGTTGCGAGCCGAAGGCCTATTACCGGTGGGCTACTCGGGCCTCAATGCTTTGCAAACTATTATTAATAGCAGTCAAGGTTTAGCCCAAGCCATGGCAGACCACGCAGCGGGGCACAAAGCCCGATTGTTAGCTATTGACCTGAGCTTGAGTTGCCAGTATCAAAACCAAGTAGTGCAGCTGAATATTCAAGGGCAAGTTGAGCAGATTTATGGCAGCCAATTGATTTTGTGGCGCAGCGGTAAACTGCGCGCCAAAGACCGCTTACATACCTATTTAACCTGGCTGTGTATCTGCGCGCAAGACAGTGAGGCAGCCATGCAGCAAGCGGTGTTTATTGAGCTGGATGGCAAATCTGTAAAAAGTTGGCCCTTGGCCCACATCAAACAACACGATGCGCTGCAAACATTAGCCGAGCTGGTGGCCTTGTTTATCAAAGGCCAACAGCAATTATTACCCTTTTATCCAGAATCCGGCTGGCAGTGGATAAGCAGCGGGGACAAACAAAAAGTACTGGATACCTTTAGTGGTCAAGAGGGGGGCTTTAACTTTGCGGAAAATGCCGAGCCGCATATTTATCGAGTTTGCCCCGATCTTAATGCGGTTTTTAATGAATTCTGCCAATTAAGTGAGCAAATTCTATTGCCCATTCAACAGTTGAGTGACGTGTAATGCAGCCACTTAATACCCTAACGTTTCCCCTACATGGTGCCTCTTTGATTGAAGCGAGTGCCGGTACCGGTAAAACCTATACCATTGTTAATTTGTATTTGCGTCAGTTACTTGGCCATGAATGTCAGGCGCTAAATGTTGAGCAAATTTTAGTCGTGACCTTTACCAATGCCGCTACGGCTGAACTTAAGGAGCGTATTCGCCAGCGCTTGCAAAGCGCATATTTGGATTTCTATCGCGGCAGCAGCGACGATAGTTTTATTCAAACCTTGTATGAGCAAATTGACAACAAAGCATTAGCGACTCAACGCTTGGCCTTGGCCAGTAAACAAATGGACGAGGCTGCCATATTTACCATTCATGGTTTTTGCCAGCGGGCCTTAACTGAGCATGCCTTTGAAAGCGGTGCCATGTATGAACAACAATTTATTTTAGATGAAAGTGAATGGTTAAAACTGGCGGTGGCTGACTATTGGCGCACTTATATTGTGACGCAAACAGCCGAGGTGCAATCTGTATTATTAGACATTTGGTCTGAGCCCGCTAAGTTACTCAGCACCTTACAACCGTTGCTTAATCGTAAAGCCGCAGCGCAATCAAATGTTGAGCTAAGCCATGCCTTTAGTTTGCATCAACAATATAGCGGGCAAGTGGCCAAGACAAAACGCTGGTGGCTAGAAAATGACTTGGCCAGCAAACTGAATAAAGGCCAATTAAAAGCCAATGTGATAGCTGGCAAACCGGCTAATCTGGCGCTGATGCAAGCTTTTTGTCAAAGCACTGAGCTGCATCCCAAATTTATTAAAGAGGGCTGGTTGTTATACAGCCCCGCGGCCCTTGCAAAAGCGTTGAAAAAGAATGCCACGTTACCGGACGCAGACTTTAGTTGTTTTGAGCGCCTTGCTGAATTAGAGCAAACAATGCTCAACACCTTTAAGCAGGCTTTTTGCCAAGACGCACTGCTGCGAGTTGCGCAAAATCTTGCGAGCCACAAAAGTCGATTACAATTGATTTCGCCAGATGATCTATTAAGTCATCTTGGTCACGCACTGAGCTCACAGCTCAATACAGACACTCAATCGAATTTATTAGCAGGTGCCTTACGAACACGTTACCCCGCGGTATTGATTGATGAGTTTCAAGATACCGATCCACTGCAGTACGGTATTTTTCAACATATTTATGGCCACAACAACACAACGGCCGAGGCGCCATGTTGGATCATGATTGGCGACCCCAAACAGGCTATTTATGGTTTTCGTGGGGCCGACATTTTTACCTATGTGCAAGCTAAAAATCAGGTAGCTGCCCAGCAACAATTTACCCTCGATACTAATTGGCGCTCAACTCCTGAATTGATTGCTGCGGTAAATACCCTTTTCTTGAATAATCAACAGGCCGAAAAGGCTAAAAAGGCCTTGTCGTTTTACCCTGTTAAAGCGGGTAAACATGAAGCAGGTTTGTTTATTAATGGCGAGCCTTGCACCAGTCTAGACTTTTGGCACTTGTGCTCTGAAAATGATAGACCTATCGCCAAGGGCCAGGCTCAGCAGGCACTAGCGCAGCATTGCGCCCAGCAAATTGCTAAGGTGTTAAGCACTGATAGCCATGTAGCCACCAGACCCGTGGTGGCCGGTGACTGCTGCGTATTAGTGCGCAATCGCGGCGAAGCTCAACTGGTTAAATTAGCCTTGCAGGCACAAGGTATTGCCAGTGTGTTTTTAGCCCGCAAAAGTGTTTTTGCCAGCCAAACAGCGCTGGATTGTTACCGGCTATTGTGCGCCTTAAGTCAGCCCAGTGATGACAGACAAGTTAAAACGGCCTTGTTAACCGAGTTATTTGCCAACCAAGCCAATGAACTAGATGCGCTCTTTAATAACGACAACGAGTGGCAGAACATAATTGCTTTGTTCCACCAGTGGCATCAAGACTGGCAAAAGTTCGGCCTGATGATGGCCATGAATAAAGTCATTAACTATTTCAAAATTGAGCAAAAAGCGGTCAAGCACTTTGCCGATGGTTTACGCCGTGTCACGGATTTACGCCATGTACTGGAGCTATTACAACAGCGCAGCTTAGAAGTGCAGGGCCAAGGGCAGTTAATGCATTGGTTTAGTCAGTGTTTACAAGAGCCTGATCACTACGCTGATATTCAACAATTGCGCTTGGAAACCGATGCTAATTTGGTACAAATTTGTACCTTACATGCCTCTAAAGGTTTGCAATATCCCTTAGTATTTATCCCCTTTGGTAATAGCTATAAGTCAGCGCAGGCGGCGGTTTTTCATGCTGAGCAGGGCCAATTGTTAGTGGATTTTTTAGGCTCGGACCAAGCCATGGCGGTGGCAGAGCAAGAACGTTTAGAAGAAGATGTACGTTTATTGTATGTAGCACTAACGCGGGCTGAATATTACTGCGCTGTGGGTGTTTGGCATAATATTAGTGACGATAAACGCCGCCGCTCGGCATTTTTAGAAACAGCCCTTGGTGCTATTTTGATGCCAGCCGGTATCGATGTTAAAGATGACTTGATTGCTACCCAGTTGCTCAGTTTAAGTGAGCAAGCCGCGATTGCTTACCATGCTTTTAATGCCACCGATGAGCAAGACCAAGCCTATTTAGTGGCTGCGCCGGTGGACTCACTAGACAGCAGCCCGATAGTGGCTGATTTGGTGGCACTGCAATTGGCTAAACCCATTGAAAGACAATGGCGTTTAACCAGTTATTCAGCCATCAGCCAACAGCAATCTCACCTCGAAATACTCATACCCGGTTTGGATGAAGGGCGTGACCAACCTGACGAAGACGAGCTGCTGATGAACTCAGAGCAAAGCCATAGCGCTTTTACCTTTGAAAAAGGCGCAAATGCAGGCTCGTTTTTACATGGTGTGTTAGAAAATATTGATTTTAGTCAAGCCGAGACCTTGCCTGAGGCGATTGCCCAGCAAAGTATCAAGTTTGCCATTAATGAAGAGTGGCACGACCTGCTAAATACCTGGTTAAGTGATGTACTGAAGGCCAATATTGCCACCACCCTAAGTAGCGCAGAGTTGAGTTTAGCCCAGCTTGATGCCAGCCAAGTTAAGGTGGAAATGGAATTTTATATGCCCCTTAAGCAAGTACAAGTGGGCGCGTTTAATCAGCTTATTAACCATTTTATGCCCCATTCACAGCGCCAATATGAGTTTGCCCAACTTAATGGCATGCTTAAAGGTTTTATCGATTTAACCTTTAGTTTTGATGGTCAATTTTATGTTGCCGATTATAAATCAAACCATTTGGGCCATGATTATGCAGACTATCAACTTGCCTCGCTCGAACGCGCCATGCAAGAGCATGATTATCATCTGCAAGCCATCTTATATACCTTAGCCTTGCATCGGTGGTTAGGGCAGCAATTGCCACATTATAACTATCAGCAACATATGGGTGGCGCTTATTATTTATTTTTGCGTGGCATGCACAGTGAAAAACCAGCCAGTGGGGTTTACCATTATTTAGCGGATGAAACGTTTATTATGGCCTTAGATAGTTTATTTAATGGTGAGCCTCTGGCTGACTTTAGCCAAGCAAAAACGCCGCTAAAACCTGGCAAAGAACAGCACGGCAATGAGACAGAAAAAGGACAGCTTGATTTATGGTAGGCCAAGAATTTGAGCACATTACAAGCCATCAAACTGCGTTACTCGCATTATTAAACGAGTTGCAAAGCCAAGCCCTGATCCGCCCACTAGACAAAGCGTTCGCGCTGTTTATTGCCCAAGGTTTAGGTGAGGTACTACCCGCCCAATATATTAACTTGGGGCTATTAAGTGCTTATTTGAGTGTGAGCTTAGGCGCACAGCACAGCTGTATTGATTTACATCAATTGGATCAACCCTTTGCACCGGTTTTTTATTTTGCCGAACAAACAGAGTTACTAGCCTACCTACAAAACTGCCCCTTAGTTGAGGTGGTGAGCCTGCCTTTTACCATCGCAAAATTAAGCGCGAATAAACCCATTGTATTAGACGGTAACAGTCTATACCTGCAACGCTATTGGCTATATGAAGGCGAGTTGGCTAGTCAAATATTGCAGCGCGCAAAGCAACAAAAAGCGGTTGATGAACAAGGCTCCCGTGCATTATTGCAGCAGCTTTTTAGCCAAGATATAGGCACCGATATTGATTGGCAACAGGTCGCGGTGTGTATTGCAGCGAGGCAGATGATCAGTTTTATTACGGGGGGCCCAGGCACCGGTAAAACTACCACAGTGACTAAATTACTGGCCTTATTGCAAGGTTTGGCGCGACAACAAGGCAAGGTATTATCGATTAAGTTAGTGGCCCCCACAGGAAAAGCAGCGGCACGGTTAACCGAATCTATTGCCGCCGCCAAACAAAAATTACCTGAACAACTGCAGCAAGACTTGCCAGAACAATGCCAAACCATACACCGTTTATTAGGCGCGAGACCGCTAAGCCCCTATTTTAAAGCCAATGCCGTTAAACCCTTACACCTAGACGTATTAGTGGTCGACGAAGCCTCGATGGTGGACTTACCCTTAATGAGTAAACTCTTTGCTGCCTTGCCCAATAAAGCACAGGTTATTTTACTGGGTGATAAAGATCAGCTCGCCTCGGTAGAGGCCGGTAGTGTGCTCTCTGATATTTGCGCTGCTGGGCTTGGCGCCGACAGGCACACCGGCTTAAATCGCTACAGCCTTAAGATGCAACAACAATTACAGCAAAGCTTAGGGCTTAGTGAAGACCATGTGCAGGCAAACCACAATATCGCGAGTAAAATCCAAGATAATTTGGTGATGTTACAAAAAAGTCATCGATTTAGCGCGCAAAGCGGCATTGGACAACTGGCTCACACAATTAACCAAGGCGCGATACAGCCGAGTATTAGGTTGCTAAAAGAAGCCAAAATGGCCGATATCAAGTGGTTAGAGCCAAAAGCAACGTTTGCTCAGGCCATGGTAGAAGAACAACTGCACAGCCTAGTGCTTAACCTTATGCCTATTTTTCGCGATTATTTTACCGCTATCAAACAAGGGGATTTAACGCGGGCATTTGCTTGCCTGGCCCGCCAGCAAGTATTGTGCGCGCAACGCAGTGGACCTTGGGGAGTGATGCAACTGAATAAACTTGTTCAGCAAGAACTCCATGCCCAAGGACTGCTTAATAACAGCGCCGATTTTTATGCCGGGCGACCAGTGATATTGACCCGTAATGATCACAACCTCAAATTGTTCAACGGCGATATTGGTATCGTCATGGCAGATCCTAACAACCCCACACTAACTAAAGTATGGTTCAACATGGCTGATGGCAAATTATGCGGCTTTTTACCCAATCGCATTCCGCCTCACGATACGCTATACGCCATGACTATTCACAAGAGTCAAGGCTCTGAATTTGAACAAGTCCATTTATGTTTACCACTAATTAACCAACACTCAAAGGGCAGGGGCCTTAGCCGCGAACTGTTATATACTGGCCTAACCCGAGCCAAACAACAATTCACCCTCTATGCTCAGCAACAAGCTTTGCAGATTTGTCTTAAACAACAATGTGTCAGGGGCAGCGGATTAGCTCAAAGGTTAAAATAGCTGGGGGTAAATAGTGCTTAGATACTAGAAACTAGGGACTAGATTCGAGATACTAGATGCGAGCAAAAGCAAAAGCAAAAGCTATTTTCACCACAGAGGGCACAGAGGACGAGACGTTTAGGGAGGAAAAAATAAACTGGAATATTGGGTAGGAGCACATGTTAGACGCTGCGAATAATCCTCCATATGTTGACCAACAAATAATGCTGGCAAATTCACCATTTATGGTTGATTTTTGCGACACTAATCGCATCCGTTACGGACGACACCGCTTAACGGCAGCTCCTGCAAGATTGCTTAGATAATTAGCTGTTAATTTTTGTGTTAGCACTTCAATAGTCATTTTTTTAGTATCAATATTTTTGCCTTGCCTTTCTCTGTGAGCGCGGCCTCTGTGTCGAGCAGCGCTCTGTGGTGAAACGTCTTTTTATTGTAAAAATTCATCATCAACCAATAGCTTTTGCGCACAAGCCTGAACTATCTTCTGCTTAAGCATTATTGTCCGCAAGCCAGTGTTATTAAGAACCGTAGGTATGACGACTCTCGACTAATGAGGTGTCTATAAACGGGAAAATGGACTCACCACACTATTACCTCCACGCTGTAAAATATGTGTGTAAATCTGCGTTGTACGTAAATCGGCATGGCCTAGCTGGTCTTGCACGGTGCGAATATCAGCACCAGATTGAAGTAGGTGGGTAGCAAACGAATGACGTAAAGTGTGAGGTGTTACTGTCTTGCCAATTTGCGCCTTTTTAGCCGCAAAACGAATGGCCTTTTGGATTGCTGACTCATCGATGTGATGACGCCGTAAGGACTGATCTTCAGGATCTTTTGATAATTGACGCGAGGCAAATAAATATTGCCATTCTAACGAACGATTGGCGTTTTTATATTTGAGTCGCAGACGGTGGGGTAAATACACACCAGAGTAATCGGGGTTAATTAAATCCGCGTTCAAATATTGTTGCACGAGGGTAACCTGTTACCGCAGCCCAGGGATGAGTTCATCAGCAAGGGTAACGACACGATGTTTGCCCCCTTTGCCATACCAAATTCGAATGGATTTATAATCAAAATCAATATCTTTCACTCTCAGTCTCACACACTCCATTAAGCGCAACCCGCTGGCATAAAGGATGGAAACAGGCAGTTTCTGTTGAGCGTTAGTGACCGCCAATAAGCGCCGCATTTCATCGGTGGTTAACACGACAGGCAGTTTCTGTTGCCTTGTACTTTTAACAAAGTTGAGTTTTACATTTAATGGTTGACGAATGATATCTCTATACAAAAACACCAAAGCATTTAACGCTGAAGCTTGTGTTGCAGCTGCAACATCAAGCTCTAATACTAAATGAGACAGGAAAGCTTCAACTTCCGTGTCGTGCATCAAATTAGGGTGTTTTTTCTGATGGAAATGAATGTAACTGCCGATCCATTTTAAATAACTTTCGATAGTTCGTTTAGCATAACGCAGCTTGAACATTTCATCTTTTATCATGTTTAAAAATATCGATTTGGCCATCTTAGTTTCCTTACTTTATAACTGGTTATTTATACAGCTATAGTAAAACTTCCGCATAACAGCAAGATCTTGGAACTTTTCCGTCTTTCCCCAGAACTACTTTTTTATAAAGGCAATAAATTTAACCTGTACAGTACCTTATAAGCTGTGTTAAAAAAGACTCATGGAAAAAGGCGGAATAATGCCGTGTTTAAACACGGAACTTTTCCGGATATTAATATTGTTGAACTAAGCCGCTGCGCGGAGCCTGCGTTTTTCCTGATGATGTTCCACACTTCTGAGTGGGTAATGTTGCCCA
>NZ_JBDYKM010000005.1:0-220812 GCF_040012495.1 Paraglaciecola sp. 25GB23A | reverse complement strand
TGAAAGTGATGGCCAGACTTCCAAGATTAAACCTACCCAATATTCCCCAACATGTGATCCAGCGGGGCAACAACCGGGAACTGCGGGGTCAGAGCCGATGATAGGTATTGGCGTATCTTACTAAACAAGTTTGGTGGTTTTAAGTCGAAGTACTATGCTCTATTTAATAATTTTCATGGATGAAAGTGATGGCCAGACTTCCAAGATTAAACCTACCCAATATTCCCCAACATGCGGAACTGCGGGGTCAGAGCCGATGATAGGTATTGGCGTATCTTACTAAACAAGTTTGGTGGTTTTAAGTCGAAGTACTATGCTCTATTTAATAATTTTCATGGATGAAAGTGATGGCCAGACTTCCAAGATTAAACCTACCCAATATTCCCCAACATGTGATCCAGCGGGGCAACAACCGGCATGCCTGCTTTTTTACCGAACAAGACTATGCCGTATATTTAGACAAGCTCCGACTTTATGCTGATAAGTTTTCAGTCAGCGTTCATGCTTTTATCTTAATGACAAATCATGTGCACCTGTTGATGACGCCCTCAACAGAAAAGGGAGTGAGTCAACTTATGCAATCTTTAGGTCGCTGTTATGTGATGTATATCAACAAAACTCATAAACGAAGCGGCACCTTATGGGAGGGTCGCTACAAATCTACTTTAGTGGACAGTGAGCACTATTTTTTAACAGTAAGCCGATATATCGAATTAAATCCCGTCAGAGCTAATATGGTTCAGCATCCGGCAGAGTATCCTTGGACAAGCTATCATCACAATGCGCTGGAAAAACATATTCAGCTTATTACTCCACACTCTTGCTATGACGCCTTAGGAAAAGGGTCTGAGGAACGTAAGAAAGCTTATAAAGATTTATTTGCACAACAAATACCAAAGGTAACCCTTAATGAAATTCGAACCGCGACCAATAAAGCGTGGGTGTTAGGACAAGATAGATTTATACAGCAGATCGAGACAGCAACTGGCCGAAGAGCTAATCCGTTGCCTCAAGGTGGAGACAGAAAGTCAGAAGTATTCCATCAAAAGCGTCTTCAACGGCTCTGACCCCGCAGTTTTCGAACCGCGACCAATAAAGCGTGGGTGTTAGGACAAGATAGATTTATACAGCAGATCGAGACAGCAACTGGTCGAAGAGCTAATCCGTTGCCTCAAGGTGGAGACAGAAAGTCAGAAGTATTCCATCAAAAGCGTCTTCAACCGCTCTGACCCCGCAGTTTCGTCAGGCTCTGACCCCGCAGTTTTCCGCAGTTTTGACCCCGCAGTTTCCGCAGTTTCTAGACCAATGCGATTATCGTAGCGACTTTCGAGCTTTGTCCCCGAGCAAGTTTAAACTTGTTAGCTTTTAACGAGGTACGTTTCTAATCATTGGATCGGGACTTGGGTAGGGGATATTGGGATTAGAAGCTTCAGCTACAACCAAAATTAAACACGCGTTCTCATTATCAATATCACTATCAACAATGGTTAAACACTGTTTGTCAGCAGTAATTGAAGTCAGGAGGTCTCCGCCGGTATCACCTGTTATTGTTGGAGGTAAAAAAATCAAACCATTAGTACCCATGGTGTAAACGATTTGTGTATTGTCTTCAGTAACCGTAACTGAGCCATCACAAGATACTCCTTGAGCATCAGTATAAGTATAAGTGGCAGGACTGGTGGTAATGTCTACATAAACCGTAAAGTTAATTTTTGTTGGATCAGTCATATTGTGTTTCATCCTTAATGAGAGTGTTGTATTTTTAAAATTCGATATTAGTTATACCCATGGCATCCAGAGCTTCTACTTCTTCTGGTATTGCGGCTAATTGCTTAATGCAACTATGGGCTTGAGCGTAAGGCGCTAAGAATTCTACGTTTTTACTTACCGCAATCAAGGGCTTAAGGCGCTCAATAGCTTCGTTGCAGGCAATATCCCTCTGTGTCGAATGGCCATTAGCTGTGGTTTGATAAGCTTGTAGTATGCTCAACTCTGCCCAAGCTACGACATACTCTGTCTCTCGCTCTCTTTGACTGGCGTCAAAATAATCAACCATCAACTCAATTATTTCTTTACTCTTAAGCCATTCTTCTTGGTATTGATAATACTTAATAATATTAATAGGTATTTCTAACCGGCTATTTTCATTCTTAAAAAATTGTGCGCTTATTTGATTTAATTGGGAGGAGTGATCAACCTTTTGCTGCTGAGCCTTGGCGTTAAGTAAAATATGTAAAACTTGAATGCTGGTATATTGTTCTTGCCATAACTCGTTAGCACTGTCCTGTTTTAAAATCGTTTGCATTAATTGCTCAGCTTGTTCAGCTTGCCTAGCTGCGTTGGCAAATTGACCCATAAAATGTTGTATTCTGGCCTGATGCCAATGCGAGTAGGCAAGTAATTCCATGGTGTTTGCATTAGTGACGTCATCTTGCAGGATCAATTCAAGGTCTCTTTGTCCTTGCTGATGTAAGGAAAGGGTATGTGCTAAATTTCCCAAATGTTGTTCTGTTGTGGCCAGCCAAGAATAAACATCAACAAGATTGGTTCTAATTAGGTTGTTATTTGGTTGTACTACTAAGGCATTTTGCATCAGCCCCATTGCGTTCTCAAATGCCAATTTGGAATCATGGTAGTTATTGATTAAAAAGTACAAGGCGCCCAAACCACTCTGAGCATAAGCAAGTTCCATCCAGCTATCCACGTTATCCGGCTCAAGTTTGTTCATCTTCTCACTGTAATCACGATACAACTCGAACAAGGGCTGCGCGCGCGCAAAATCGCTTTTTTCATAGGCTAGTTGACCTAACCAAAATGCGTTAGCCCCTAGTGTTTTTAACAAATCGATGTTGTCTGGGTATTGTTGGTAAAGCTGATCTAAAATTAATTTTCCGGCACTAAAGGCTTGTTGTGCTTCATCATATTTTGCCCGTGAATAGGCCACTTCGCCCATGGCACTTAAGGTTTGAGCATGCTGAAAGCGAGCTTTAAAATTTTGTTCAGTATTACCAAACGTGAACAGTGAAGGTGCTTTATCTTGCTGGCTAAAATACTCTAAGGCCTTATTACTGATACCGTCAAGTAAGTCCATACGTTGCACGCTGCGCAACTTGTCGGCAAATTCACCCACCATAAAACCCAATAAACTTTCTGCTTCTAGCCTTTTTTGTTGAGCAATATTTTGTGATTCTTGACTTTTAATGCTCATTAATACTGAGGTAAAAGACAGAATGCATAAAATAATAATGGTTGCACCCGTTGACCAGCGTTTGAGTTTTACCCGTTTTAATGAACTGTGAATAAGTGCTTGTTCATCTGGCTCAAGATTAAATAGCGGGCGTTGTTGTAAACTCATGGCCTCTTGCAGCGGCTTGCCGTCAGCCAATAAATAGGCCGTACTTTTACCTTCAACTAACCAACGTTGGGTTAGAATCTGTAAACGACTTTTGATGGCCAAGCTGCTTTTATGTGTACTTATCCAGTCACTAGCTCGCGGCCAGCGGCGTAACAGTGCTTCGTGGGCGAGACTAAAACAGGCTTCGTTATTTTGTAAGTGTGAAACCAATAAACGGCTGTCCACCAGGGCTTGTACAAAAGCGCTTTGACTGTCTTGTTTGAGCTGTGACCAACGTGCTGCACGACTGGTGATGGTTTCACCGTCTGGGTTTAAGGTGACTAAAAGAGATAATACATAGTCAAGCTCAGCTTGTTGTGATTCGGGTAATTGCTGAAAAATTTCTTCGGCTTTTTTACCTATGGCTCCTTCAATTCCACCCAGCGATAGATAGACCGATTCTTGTAACTCGTTACTTTCATTACGCTGCAAATATAACTCTTGCAAGGTGTATTGCAGCATAGGCAGAGAATCTGGGTTATTACTGGCTTCGTTACATAGCAGCTCATCCAGTGACATGGCTGTTTGACTGTTACTTGACCAAGTTAAATTAGCTGCAATGGCAGGTAAACGGATCATTTGCATCAGTTCGCTGCGTGTCGGGGCTAATAAGTCAAAATGCGCACCATTATCTTTACCTGCCATCAAACTTGGATACGTCACAACTAAGGGGTAAAAATCGTTGCGACAGGCACTAAACACCATAATGCAGCCGCTGGTGGCTAGGGTTTCAATCAGGCTTAAAAAGTGGCTGCGCTCTGCATCACTAAACAGGGGCGATGATAACAACACTTCAAGACGGTCAATAAACAAAAAAAAGTGTGGTTTGCTAAACGGGGTAGTGGCTTTGTTGAGTGCGTTTTGGCATTGTGTAATGAGGGTTTGGCAATCACCTTGCAGTTGCTGTACTAAGTTGTCAGCGCTCATTCCTGCAAAAACCGCTTGATCGTCAATATCCCAGTCGAGCATAGATGAGGCTAAATCAAGCAATAAACGACCTTGGTTGATGTCGGCAAAGTCGAGGTGGCTGTAAGAAACAACCCCAATACCGTCATAACCATTGTGGTCTAGTAAATTGGGTAAGACTCCCGCATTAACCAACGATGACTTACCGGTGCCGCTTGGACCTAAAATTAAACAAAAAGCACGCTTAGCAATGACTTGTTTTGAAATACGGCTAAGTAAGGTGGATATTTGTTCATTGCGACCAAAAAAGACAGTGGCCTCGTTGGGCTCAAAAGCACTTAATCCAGGAAAGGGTGATGCACCTTGCCAATTTGCTTGTGCGGCTTTTAGTTCTTGATTGAGTGGGAAAGTAAGCTCGGCAATGATGCGATAACCACGTTTACGTATGGTTTCAATATAAGTAGGTGTGTTAGGTTTGTCGTCAAAGGCTTTGCGTAATTGGTTAATCGCTTTATGTACGGGGTTGTCACCTACATCAACATTACCCCAACAATGATCGACTATTTGGTCTGCACTGAGTACCTCACCTTGTTGCTGGCAAAGGGCAATGAGCACATTCATAGCCTTGGGTTCGAGTTGCTTGACTGTATCGCCATTACGCAGACTGTTGGTGCTAGCTGATACTTGCCAGTCACCGATATAAAAGAGCTCTATTGCTTGTTGAGACATCGAGATATCAGTGCTCTTTTAACATGGGAGATAGTGTTACTTCACTTGGCTGCTTTACTTCTTTCATAAGACAACTTCTTTTTATATTTTTGGCAAAATTTTGTGCAACGATGAGTCAATATACTTGATCTGTTTATGGTAAGCACCCCTTGCTGGCTAAAGACTTTGTTTTAGCGAGTAACAAAAATATTCTTGTCCCATCGGACACTGTGAACCAGCGTTTATCTTGGCAAAATAGACGCAATAGATACGTGTGTTTTATTAACATTTTTAGCATGTTGGCAGTGAAGGGTAGGTATTTTTGAAAGTTTCACATCTCGCGTTGTGTTTTTTGCAAATACCTAAGGCTACTTGAGTAGGCTAGGCATGCCCGATTCAGCTCATACCAGCAAAACTCAAAAACCTTAAGTGATTACAATGTGATACAAAAAAAGCGCCAACTGGCGCTTTTTGATTTTGACTTGAGTTTTATAACCGCGATGGGCTTGGGTCAACCGAGGTACTTTTACGCTTAAATATACGTGCGATAAAACCACCGAATCTGACCAATCCACCTTTAATGTCTTCGAGCACCATGTACAAACAAGGTACTAATATCAAGGTAACTACAGTGGCATATAAAACCGCAAAACCTAGGGCGTTAGCCATGGGTGCGACAAATTTAGCTTGTAAACTGGGTTCAAACATAATCGGCACTACCCCAAAAAAGGTGGTGATCGATGTCAGTGTTATAGCTCTAAATCTTGCTGAACCTGCATCTGCTACCGCTTCTCGAATAGAGTAACCTTCTGCTCGTCGCTGGTTAACAAAATCGGTCATCACCAAGCTATCATTAATTACCACACCGCCTGCTGCGATCAGACCAAAGAACGACATCAAACTTAAGTCCATGCCAAAGGCATAATGTCCCCACAGGGCTCCGGTCAAACTAAATGGGATAACGGACATGATAATCAATGGTTGGCCATAACTTTTCAGTGGTACTGCCAGTAAAATATACACCATGATCAAACCCGCAATTAAAAACAACATTTGCTCATCTTGCTGGGCTTGGTCTTCTTCAATGGAACCGCCTAATTCAGTCTTAACCGAAGGGAAGTCCTCTTTCAATTGAGGGAGTAGTTTGCTGTCGATGAGCTCAACGACTTCGTTGGGTTCGACCGCTTTTGCGTCTATAGCACCAAAAACATAAACACTGCGATAGCCACTTTCACGACGTATATAACTGATACCGGGTTTTTCACTTAAGGTCACAACATCGCCAAGTAAGACCTCACTGCCATTGGGAGTCGTAATAACGGTATATTTAAGTTCAGCAAAGCTTTCACGGGTTAGTTGAGGGTAACGTACCATCACGCGTACCTCTTCTCCGCCTCTGATAACACGCTGTGATTGACTGCCATAAAAGCTCGCGCCAACCTGACTAGCTATGCTCGATAAGTTCAAGCCTAGGTCGTAAGCAACTGGCAGTAATTCAAGTTGAATTTCTTTACTGGCAGGATCAATAGTCGAACTAATATCATACAAGCCTTTTTGTTGTTGCAACATGGCGATAAATTCACGGCCTGCAGCATTGAGCAATTCAACATCTGGTCCATACAATAGATAGCCGAAGTCTCCGCCACCATTACCACCACCACCGCCGTTTATGCTGTCTTGAATGGTTAAAGACTTCATACCGGGAATAATAGGCATCACTTCTCGCCAACGCCTAGACAATTCAAAGGTATCGAATGGTCGGTCGTCTTCCGAGACTAAAGGCACAATAATACTGCCGGTGTTGCGTTCTTGATTAAAGGCCATCAAATCTCTAATCATGCCTTGGCCAAACTCTTCTTTGGTCTTGTCTTCAATGTCCCAGATTATTTTTTCAACTGCTTGCAATGCATCAATGGTACTTTGATCTGAGACATTTTCATTCATCTCAATACTCACCCTAGGAAAGTCGTTGGGAACTTTAGGGTTGGGAATAAAGCGCACATAATTACCATTTAAAAGCCCAATGCTAAGCAGTAATAAGGCAATAAAAACAGCAAAAGTAAGGTAACGCCATTCAATACATCGACTTACAAAGTTGCGGTAAGGACCATTCACAAAATTAAAAAAGCGCTTATTAAACCTTTCTCGCCAGCTACCTGGTTTTATTGGTGTGAAATTAATATGGGCAATGTGAGCTGGCAATATCCATTTTGATTCAATTAAACTGAACACCAAACACAAAATAAATACAACGGCTATATTATAGAAAATAGCGCCTTGAGGCCCAGATGAAAAAGCGAATGGAGCAAATACTGCAATAGTGGTTAGAACACCAAATGTTGCAGGTGTGGCGACTTTTTTTGCTCCCCGCACCACACTGTCGATACCACCGCCTTTTTCTTCTACCTCACTGTAGGCACTTTCGCCTATTACAATGGCATCATCCACCACGATACCCAGCACCATGATAAAAGCGAATAAAGACATAACATTAATGGTAATGCCCAACATCGGCATCATCATGACCGCGCCCAAAAAACACACAGGCAAACCCATCATCACCCAAAACGCTAGCCTGAACCGCAGGAATATCGATAGCAAAATAGCCACCAAAATAGCGCCTTGAATTAAGTTTTTCAGCATCATGTCAAGACGACCATTGAGGTAATATGTCATGTCTACTAAGATTTTTAACTCCAATCCATCAGGCAAAGATTGGTTTTTAAGATCAACATAACTGTGCACTGACTGTGCAACCGGAATTATATTTTGAGTTTTGGTGGCTTTTACATCCAAGGCAATGGCATTTTTACCGTTATATTTAAAATAACGTTTACCTTCAACAAAACCGTCTGTAATGGTGGCTATATCTTGTAAGAGTACCTTTGCGCCATTCGCGCCAATTTTGATGGGAATTTGGCCAAACTCTTGTCCTTGATAATACTGATTTTCGATACGTACCGAGATGAGTCCTGAATCGGTACGAATTTGCCCTGCTGAAAAGTTGGCAGAATGTCGATTGATAGCAGCACTAACATCATTCAGCGTCAGATTATATTTACGTAAGACTTCAGGTAGGATTTCTATGGATATTTCATCATCTGGTGCGCTAATAGAGGTCAAAGAAATATTATCTAGCTCAAGAAGTTCTTTTTCAATTTGTTTGGCCAGTGGTTTTAAGGTTGTCAGCGGCACATCGCCCACCAGAGACATTTCCACTACATCTTGTTTAAATTCTACCTGAGAGATTTGCACCGGTTCCATATCAGCAGGAAAGGTAGCAATACTGTCGACTCTGGCTTTTACTTTATCGAGTACATCAGTCAGTTTTTCATCAGGATAAATTTCTAAACTAATACTACCTCCGTTACGAAAAGCACGGCCTACTAGCTTTTTGATTTCACTGATATCTTTGAGCGATTCTTCAATCTTAACCAGAATGCTTTCTTCTATTTCTTGTGGAGATGCGCCGCGATAGGTCGCATTGATGTTGATATAATTAATTTCAATATTGGGGAACATCTGCCGCTGAATAGTATTGTAACTAACAAGACCCATCACAATGATGAAAAACATCATTAAATTCGCGGCCACTGGATTACCAGCAAAAAAGGCAATTAGACCTTTTTCTTTAGTGCTATTAATGTCCATTTGCGCCCCTTAAGAAGATTTTTTGATGGCTAAAACATCGTCGTTGGACGATCCTGAACTAGGTTGTGCCATTTTTACTTCCATGCCTTTTTGTGGATACTCTGGCAAGGTAATAACAATTTTATCGTTGTTGTTTAAACCATCGCCAATCAGAAAATAAGCACCTTCTTCGCGGATGATATCGACTTTGCGGGGTTCTAATTTGTTATCTTGATCAACTATCCACACGGTACGGTTGGTCACTAATTCTTGCGGTAAACGATAAACCTGCTGCAAGGTTCTACCGATAAACTGCACTTCAACGTAAGAGCCATATTTTAATGGGACTAAACCATTTTTAATGCCATAAGGGTCATATATTCTTACCACTAACTGACTCATACGGGTTGCTTGGTCAATAACGCCTAAATCTCTTGCTATTAAACCTTCCCGACTGATTGCGTCAAAACCCTTGGTACTAATGGTTACTGGTGTGCCGGCAATATTTGTAGGTAAAAACGCATTATCAAAACCTGCGATAGGAAAAATTATCTCAGCTTTTTCTACGTTGTTTAACACGGCTACTTGGGCACCTTGATTAACATATTGGCCAACACCGACATTACGGTTGATTACTAGTGCATCATAAGGGGCTTTAATCTCGCAGTTAGCTAAATCACGCTGTGCAATTTTTAGTCTTGCTTGTGCTGATTTTACCGCAGCCTCAGCACTTAATACTTGAGGTATGCGCAGGTACAAGTCGCTGACTTTATTGTTAGGCAGATTTTTAGCTTCCTGTTTAGCGACATTGGCACGAGCTTGTTCCTCGATTAATAAGGCTTGGGCCGAGCTTAAGTTGGCTTCAGCTTGCAGTAACGCGGCTTCATAAGTGTCTTTTTCGATACTGAATAAGATTTCGCCACGCAATACTAAGCCGCCGGCTACAAAATTCTCATTCCAGCCCGTTACTTCTCCTGCAACTTGAGAAGAAATAAGAGTACTTTCAAGCGGGGTAACTTCACCAAAGCTGGTGATTAGTACCGGATAATCAGTTGATTGAATGCTCTCTACTTTTACTGTGGGGCGAGTATCAACCGCTTCTTTACTTTCATCTTTTGCGGCTGAAACTGTGATTGTATACATTGCGCCGACTCCAACGATCAGTACAACAATCGGTAAAGCAATTTTTGTCCAAGTGTTCTTCATTATTATTATTCGTCCATATAACCCTAATTACATCAGGGTTATATTACCTTAGCTGTTTACAACTTAGTATTTGCAAATGTTAATATTTTTTAGTATTTCCTCAATTTAGACAGAAAAAAGGCTAAAACGGGCTGTAAACTTAATTTTTTTGCTGAAGGGTTTGAATTCAGCCATGTGCTTGGCGTACTAATTAATAATTTAGTTATTGAAAAGTGTTTGGATTCAACTGAATAAAGCTTGTCTTTTATCTAGCTCACTCAACTACTAGGAGAAAATATCAAATATGAAAAATTGCGCCTTATTGTCGATGGATTCATTGGAAAACTTTTTTGCTTATGACGACATGTTAGTTGAGCCATTTGCCAAACAAGGGTGGCACGCCGAAGAAGTATCATGGCGAAATAAAAACGTGCAGTGGTCAAAATATGATGTGGTCATTATCCGCAGCACGTGGGATTACCAGAGTGATGCCAAGGGATTTGAGGCGTGTTTAAATGAAATTGTTGCCTCCGGTGCCAAACTTGAAAATAATTTAGAACTGGTAAAATGGAATATTAGTAAAGCCTACTTAAAAGATATGCAAGGACAAGGCATCAATATAGTGCCGACCTTGTGGTTCGAGCAATTCTCCTTAGCAGATGTGCAGCAAGGTTTTAGTCATTTTGCGACTGATCAATTGGTACTCAAACCTCTGGTGAGTGCTAACGCCGACCATACCTACCGATTATCGCCTGAGGCATTGTTAGATTTAGCGCCGCAGTTAAGTCAAACCTTTAGCCAACGAGCTTTTATGGTGCAACCCTTTATTCCCGCGATTATCCATGAGGGTGAATACTCGTTGTTCTATTTTGCTGGCCATTACAGTCACGCTATTTTGAAGCAGCCAAAACAAGGTGATTTTCGGGTACAAGAAGAGCATGGTGGTCAGCTCAAGTGTATCGAGCCCGATGAAGAAATGTTAACCTCTGCTCGTCATGCATTGGCTTCATTACCAAGCGACGCGCTCTATGCCAGAGTGGATTTAGTGCGCTGTGAAGGCGAATATGCCTTGATGGAAATTGAACTAATCGAGCCTTCTTTGTACTTTAATATGGACCCAACGTCGCCACAACGTTTTGTCGATGCCTTTGTCGAGTGTTATGGCAAGGGTTAGTCCATAGCAGTATAAGGGCCATTGCTTTTAACCAGGCGGGTTGAGATTGCCGTATTAAAGCGCTCAACGCCTGGCAACTGACTTAAGTTTTCACGCAGTAATCGGTCAAAGGCATGAATATCGGTAGCAAGTATTTCTAATACGTAATCGTAATCGCCGGTTACTGCTTGGCAGGAGCGTACATTAGGATGGGCGATAATTGCAGCTTCAAAAGCTTGGTAAAAACTAAAATCAACCACTACGTGGACTAGCGCTCTGATCGTTAAACCTAATTTTGCCGGGTCAATTCGGGTACTATAACCCTCTATAATACCGTGTTTAAGTAAGTCATTTACTCGGTTCCAGCAAGGGGTTTTGCTTAAGCCAATATGCTCACCCAAAGTGGCAAAAGAAATGCGACCATCATGCTCTAAACACTGTAAAATTTTTCTATCTAAGGTATCTAAGACTTTTGTAGGGCTTTTGTTTTCTAAAGTGGTCATATTTAAGGCCAACGTTCTTAATTGTCTGAATTTATAAGTTTAATCGGAACAATGTTCAAAGACCAATGGCATATCATCTATTTAATGTTTTGCCTGTTGAGAACCTTATGTTTCGCGATAAATATGCCACTTTGTTAAATACACCAACCATGCTAGATTATGGAACTTATCTTCAGTGTGAGCGTTTACTTACATGCCAAAAACCTCTTAACGAGCTGTGTAATGCTGACGAACTACAGTTTCAGATAGTGCATCAAGTAGAAGAGTTGTGGATGAAGTTAATGATCTATACCTTGATCGATGTGCTGGAAAATATCCAGCAACAACGTAGTTTAAAAGTGCTTAACCTCATGCAACGTGTGCACTTTTTGCAGCGCATGATGATTCAGCAATTAGACCTACTCGAAACCATGTCACCTAAAGAGTACCAGCAAATTCGTTTGCAATTAGGCAACGGTAGCGGCCAAGAGTCTCCGGGTTTTCGTACCTTACTTAAAATGCCTGCTGACTTATGGGAGGTATTTAGTCAGCAGTACTTGATCAATCGAGGTAAAACCGTAGAGCAAATTTATGACAGCGAATTTGCCCACGATGACAGCTATGCCCTTGCCGAGGCCTTACTTGAGTTTGATGAGCTCTTACAAAAATTTCGTTCTAATCATATTTTCCTTATTCAGCGTTCAATAGGCATGGCGTCTAAGTCATTAAAAGGGCGTCCGGTAGAATTACTAGTAGAGGGTGCCAAACACCGTTTCTTTCCTCAACTTTGGGATATTCGGAGTCGCATGACTGACACTTGGGGCGGCGAATATGGGCAAGTCCGAGAGTCGATTAGTCAATGTCCGTTTCACCCATGAAACAAGAGTTTAGTGTGCCTGAAGGCATGTATTTATTGAGTCACTCTGTGGGATGTTTAAGTCATCAAGCTGAACAGGTATTAAGTGAGCGTTATTTGACTCAATGGCAACAGCATGGGGGCGATGCTTGGCCTAAGTGGCTGGGAATTATTGACGATTTCTGTCGCGAGTTAGGCGACGTAATAGGTGCCAATGCAAATGATATCTGCCCGCAACAGAATGTATCGAGTGGCTTAACTAAATACCTCATGTCGATGCCACTTCGAGCTAATAAAAACGTCATTTTGATGCATGCCAGTGCATTTCCTTCAGTCGGGTTTGTGGCTAAAGCATTAGAACAGCAAGGCTATATACTTGAATTAATAGACCAGCAATTTGATCCTAGAGATCTCGATGTGTGGGCGGAAAAGATCAGCTCACACACTGCTTTTGTAGTAGTTACTCATGTGCACAGTAATAGCGGAGTAAAGTCACCGGTCAAAGAGATTGCAGAATTAGCCAAAGCGTTTGATGCCAAAGTTATTGTGGATGTTGCCCAATCGGTTGGCGTGGTGCCAATTGATGTTAAGAGTTGGCAAGTTAATTGTATATTAGGTTCTTGTGTTAAGTGGCTGTGCGGTGGGCCAGGAGCAGGCTTTATGTGGCTTGAACCTACTCACATTAGCGAACTCAAACCTCTTGATGTGGGTTGGTTTTCCCATGCTAATCCCTTTGAATTTGAGATTGAACATTTTGTTTATGCAGATAAGGCTAAGCGGTTTTGGGGTGGTACACCAAACATTGCTGCTTACGCCACGGCCCTAGGTAGTTTGCAGCTTATCAAACATATTGGGGTGGCGCAGATTGCCCGGCACAATCGCTTGCTGCGTCAAAGAGTCTATCAAGCCGCAGAGCCTTTACTATTGTCAGTACATCAGCTTGATGATGAAGGCGGTACCTTGTGTTTAGATTTTAAACCAGAGGCGATGTTAGCTTTTATTGAAGACTTGCGTGCTTTGGGTGCTTATTATGACCAGCGTGCTGGTGTATTGAGATTGTCCTTTCATATCTACAATACTGAACAACAAGCCACTCAGTTAATTGAATGCTTGCAAAAACTTAGACTTTAAGTGCTTCATATTGTGCTCTAGTTTGGCTGATCCATTCTTTGTGTACGCTATTGTAATGGGCGCCCCCATTCTTAGCGTCCAGCAGTATTTCGTCGAATAACTCTTTGGCAATTTGGGGCTTAGCCATCTTGATACAGAGCAAAGCATAGCGATATTTTGCCTCAGGTCCTGCGTAATATTGGCATAATGTTTGGTATTCATGGGCCGCTTCGTCGTTCTTATCTAGAGCTTCTAAACATCGAGCATATAGCAAATGCCCACTATGATCTTTGAAATTAGGATTGTGCTCAATTAACTGATCTAGGGTCGTTTTAGCCTCGGCAATTTGCTCACAAGCAAATTGGGCTTTTGCTAATCCCAACATAATATAAGGGTCGGTGATGTAGAGCCCAGTTAAACAAGCGCTAAACAGGTCACGGGCTTGTTCGAACTGTTGTTTATTGAGTAATTCGTTGGCTAACTTCATCTTATTATCGATGGTGTCATTGCGTTCAAATTGGTCTTGCGCCAGTTTCAAATCACGATTTGGATTAAAAGCAGAAGATACCTTGCGCACCGCGGTTCTGCCGTTTCTGGACTGACCTAAACTGGGTAAAACTTCAATCAACAAATATGCGATAGAGCCCGCTAAAGGCAATACAACTACTATCCAAATCCAAGTGGTATTGCGGCCTGTTTTAACAATGTGGATCACTAAGGCAACTTGAAAAATAATTGAGAGTAGAAAGAAGGGCATAAAAAATGAAATCCTGTGCTGAAAGTTTTAACTAATAAATCGAGTCAACGAGTTGCTAGGATTCCATAAAAGTGAGCAATCGCAAAGCTAAAGCTGACTGATTTTTTGTCAGAATGCAGATTGTTGGAACCGATCGTGACAACATGCTTAAATGAAAGTCTGAGAACTAAACTAGGTTTACAAGGGGAAGAGAAATGGCACAGTGGTTAGATGCAACAGTAGTGAAGCGCACAGATTGGAATGATCATTTATTTAGTTTGCGCTTTTCATGTGCTGAATTTCCTCAATTTAAGGCTGGCCAATTTACCAAAATTGGTTTACTGCAAGAGGATGGCAAGGTTGTTTCACGCCCCTATTCATTGGTTAATGGCCCGCAAGATCATGAGTTAGAAATTATTGCTGTACCCGTTGAAGGCGGGGTGTTATCACCTAAGTTGCATGAGCTGCAAGTAGGCGATAGTCTTAAGATTATGGCACCGCCGACGGGTTTTTTAATCTTGGATGAAGTGCCTAAAAGTCGTGATTTGTGGTTGATTGCCACGGGCACTGGAGTGGGGCCTTTTTTGTCTATACTCGCAACTGAACAAGTGTGGGCAAGTTATGAGAATGTGGTATTAATCTATGGCACTCGCTGGCAGCAAGACCTCGCTTATTTACCACTTATCGAAAGTTGGCAGGCACAGTCTCCTGAACGTTTTCATTTTGTGCCGGTGGTGAGCCGCGAACAAGTAACAGGATGTCTACAGGGGCGCATCCCCATGTTGTTAAAATCAACAGAGATTCAATCTCGGCTTGGTTTGCATCTGAGCGCGACAGACAGCCAAGTCATGTTGTGCGGTAATCCTGAAATGATCCAAGATACCGTGGATTTACTGAGTGAGCTCGGTTTAAGTAAACATTTACGTCGTTCGCCCGGGCAAATTTCTATGGAGCGTTATTGGTAAGCCAGTCAAATTGAAGGGGATAATATTAATGCAAAAAGGATCAATATTATTTACAGCCTGTGCTGTTCTATGTCTAATCGGATGTTCTTCAGTGGCAAAAAAACAAGCGTCATTGGCACAAGTGCCTTTGACTCTACCAAGCTTTAATACAGATATATTTAAACCTGTGTCTGTGCCCACTGAACATCAGATATTTAGTTTAAGTGAAGAACAACAGAAGGATTTTCTTCGTTACTATAAAGATCCGAACAATCAGGATACGCCAGAGCATCTGCGTTTATTTGACTATCTTCATGCATTTATTGGCGATTTCGGGTTTCGAGGAGCTACATTAAACGCATCTGAAGCACTATCGCTAAAAACGGGTAACTGTCTTACTCTTGCTATTGTCACTAAGGCGTTAGCTGATGTTGTGAATTTAGAAATTGCATTTCAACGTGTACACAGTGCCCCTGTATATGCACGTAACTCAACATTAATGACCTTGTCATCTCATGTTCGAACCTATATTTATGATCCAAGTTATGCACCTTCACCAGACGTTATCGTGATAAGGCGAAGAAGCATCATTATTGATTATTTTCCGAGTAAATCAGATGTTGCTGGTAAAATGGTGTCAGAAGCCGATTTTAGGGCCATGTACTATCAAAATATTGCTGCTGAGGCCTTGTTAAATGGCAAATTGGACTATGCTCATGCGGCGTTGCAAAAAGGCCTGTCATTTAATTCTTTTAATACCGAAACCTTAAATTCTTTAGCAGTAACTTTTAATCGTGCTGGTGAGCATAAGCAGGCGGAGATCTTGTACCAGTTTATGTTAGATCATAGTTTCGCCTCTGGTAATGTCATTAGTAACTATGTTGCTTTGTTACAGTCTCAAGGTCGAGATAGTGAGGTGGCAGAATTGACACAAGAAGTTGATGCGATTAACGCTGATAATCCCTATATCTGGATTGATTTAGCCGAACAGGCTTTTGCAGAGAATCGATACACCTTAGCGAATAAATATTACAAAAAAGCCGAGGATATTGCGCCCTACCTGCACGAAGGTCAGTTTGGCTTAGCTAAAAGCTATTATCAACTTGGTCGGCTTAACTTGGCTGAAAAATCCCTTACACGAGCTATAGAACTGACTTATACCTCTGCTGATAGGCGCCTGTATGAAGCTAAGCTGCATACCTTGTTACAAGACAATCCGTATTAGCTTTGGGCAAACCAATTGAGCTTTTCTTGCAAGCTGACTACTGAGCCGACAATGATCAAGGCTGGAGGTTCTATACCTGCTGCCTCTGCCTTGGTCTGAATATCCATCAAAGTGCCAGTAATGACCTTTTGTTGCGCGGTTGTGGCAGATTGAACCATTGCAATGGGCGTTGTGGCGGGTAAACCATGTTTGACCAACTCTTCACAGATAATCGCTAACCCGGTTAATCCCATATAAAACACGATAGTCTGGTCGGGTTGGGCTAGGCCTTGCCAATTTAGATTGATGGTGTTGTCGCGTAAATGGCCGGTAGCAAATACCACTGATTTAGCATGATCACGATGGGTTAAGGGAATTCCTGCATAACTCGCGGCACCGCTAGCGGCTGTAATCCCCGGCACCACTTGGAAACTAATTCCCTTTTCAACTAAGGTTTCAAGCTCTTCTCCACCTCGTCCAAATATAAAGGGGTCGCCTCCTTTTAAACGCACTACACGTTTACCGGCCAAAGCTTCACTGGCCAGTAGTTGGTTAATTTCTTCTTGCGGCACAGTATGTTTACTTTTGGCTTTGCCCACATAGATTTTTTCGGCATCGCGGCGAACCAACTCGAGTATTTCGGGAGAAACTAAACGGTCGTAGACCACCACATCGGCTTTTTGCATCAAGCGTAAAGCTCGAAACGTTAATAAATCAGGATCGCCAGGACCAGCGCCGACCAAATAAACCTCGCCCTTGTGCGGTGAATCATCAGACTCTAATTTAGTTAGTAATTTACGCTCTGCTTGTTGGTGATTGCCCAGCAGCACATCTTCAGCAATATCACCATCAAACACATCTTCCCAAAAGAAACGGCGCTCTGTCACCGAAGCTAGCTTTTGTTTGACTAAGTCGCGGAATTTTTCTGAAAATTGACCTAGCAAGCTAACCTTTTGTGGGATCAGTGATTCGAGTTTTTGTCTTAAATATCTGAGCAATACTGGTGCAACACCGCCACTACTTATAGCAATCACGATAGGGGAACGGTCAATAATAGAAGGTGTGATAAATTGACAAAGGGGGATGTTATCTACCACATTGACCAAAATATTAAGTGCCTTGGCTTGGGCATGTATTTGAGCATTGATTAGACTGTCATCTGTTGCCACAAATACCAATTGTTTTTCAGTTAAGTCGTTGGCTTGGTAGGGACGATGTTCAAAACTTACTTTGCCTTCGTCAACTAAGCGCAAAACCGTATCACAGGCCCACGGGGCCACTACGCTTATCTTGGCGTGTGTTTTAAGCAGTAGTTCAATTTTACGGGCTGCGACCTCTCCCGCGCCTACCACTAAACAATTTAATTCAGTGGTGTCCAAAAAAATTGGAAAATATTGCATGTATGGAGCCACCTAATATGAAAGAACACATATTTTGCCTTTTCTTTTATCACCAAGGAACAATTGATAAGGCTGTTGTTATGCTATTTGGTTATTAAAAAATTGTGTTTTAATCAGTCTGAAAATCGTTACTATTATTTTCTAAAGCAATTAGTTAGCCAAAGTTGGTCTTGTGTTTATTCCTAAAAATATGCTGATGAATGATTTAACTGAGAAACATGACTTCATTGAACAATTTGGTTTTGCTTTATTGGTCAGTGAAGACTTACAAGTGACTCATCTGCCAATGACCTTAGTCACCGAAGAGAGCGGCTTGGGTGTGCTATATGCACACATGGCTAGAGCAAACCCACACTGGAGAACACTCGATAAACAAAAGGTAAAGGTGGTATTTAACGGTCCTCATGCTTATATTTCACCCAGTTGGTATGCTAATGGTCCAGCCGTGCCGACATGGAATTATGCGGCAGTACATGTTAGTGGACAGGCAACGTTGTTAGATGACGTTCAGACTTTTCAAGCGGTGCAGGCCTTAGTCAATCAATATGAGCCCGCTTTATTGAACAATGAAGCGCTGATGCCGGCTGATAACCAACACAAGTTGGCTACCGCTATTGTTGGTTTTAAAATTGAAATTCAACAGATTGAAGGCAAACATAAACTTGGTCAGCACAAAAGTGTAGCCGATCAACAAGGTACAGTGACTGGTTTACAAAGCAGTAAGCACTCAGACAGCTCGGCTTTGTTGGCTTATACGCAGCAAACCGGCATTGGTGTGGGACGCCAATAAGCTTGTTTGCTGCGTTTTAGTAGTAATAAAAGTGTACATGTTTTGCCTCATGCTACGTAAATCAAAAATATCAGACTGTATTGATGTAGAGTGTTGAGAAATATTTGGAGATAGAAGTGGAAATTAAACGCATTAACCCTAGTCCCCGTTGGTCAGACGCTACTGTCTTTAATGGTACCGCGTATTTCGTTGAGGTTGCAGACGATCCAAGTGTGGACATGCTTGGCCAAATTAGGCAAATATTAACTCAGGCCGAAGACAGTTTACTGACGGTAAAGAGCAATAAGTCTCGCTTAATATCGGTGACTATCTATGTGACTGACTTTGCTAATTTCGATGTATTGAATCGAGAATGGGAAGCGTGGTTACCGCAGGGCTGCGCACCAAGTCGTGCTTGCATTAAAGCTGAACTTGCTGATCCCGCTTATTTGGCAGAGATAGCGTTTATTGCGGCTTCAGACCAAGACGAGTAAATTGAAAAATGTTGCTTAGCAAAGACTTCTTATGCAGCTAATTATCTTTGCTCTTTAACTGCAGCTCAATATTTCCTCACTACTACTGCCTTAGGATAACCTTAGGTGTGCTTAGCTTGATTCATTTATACAAAAAAAGGAGCCGTTTGGCTCCTTCTTCAATTCAACTTACCTTGCTTATTCTTTAAAGCTAGGCTTTGCACGAGGCTTAGGCGGTGTTTCTGACCATTCACGCATACCGAGAGCTCGACCTGCTACGCGAGTTTTTTGCAATACGTCTTGCGTGGCCTTGGGCATATCTTTAGGTAAATCTACCGTGCTGAAATTGTCATAAATTTCAATTGCACCGATATTTTTACTAGAGATATTAGCTTCATTAGCGATAGCACCAACGATGTTGCCAGGTTTTGCGCCATGAGTATGACCCACTTCAATACGGTAACGTTGCATCCCTTCACTAGGAGGGCTTGATTTACGTTCACGTTTGGGACGGTCAGGACGATCTGAGCGTTCACCACGTTGAGGACGGTCGCCGCCACGTGAAGGTCTGTCACCGAAGTCACGACCACCACTGTCACGTGCACCGCGTTCGCCGCGAGGAGCGCGTTCTTCAAGATTAGGACGATCTGATTCTTTTAGAATCAAAGGCTCATCACCTTGGGCTATTTTAGCCAAAGCTGCCATTACCACTTCGGGTGAAGCATCTGCTTCTTTCATAATGGATTCAACGATAGGGATCATAGTTTCGATGCTGGCATCGTTGATGGCTTCTAAAACGCTCGCTTTGAAACGGCTTAAACGGGTTTCATTCAATTGCGAAATTGAAGGTATTGCCATTGGCTCAATTGACTGGTTAGTCGCTTTTTCAATGGAAAACAACATACGTTTTTCACGGTGAGAAATAAATAATATTGCATCACCTTGACGTCCTGCTCGGCCGGTACGACCAATACGGTGTACGTATGATTCAGTGTCATAGGGGATATCATAGTTGATAACGTGGCTAACACGTTCAACATCTAAACCACGGGCCACAACGTCGGTTGCAACCAAGATATCAATATTGCCTTTCTTCAAACGTTCTACAGTACGTTCGCGGGCATTCTGCGGTATATCACCATTTAGCGGTTCAACATCATAACCACGAGCCGACAGTTTTTCAGCCAACTCTAAGGTGGCTGTTTTGGTTCGCACAAAAATTATAACGCCATCAAAATCTTCAACTTCTAGAATACGAGTTAAGGCTTCTAGTTTGTGATGACCCGCTACTTGACAGTAACGTTGAGTAATTTGCGCCGCAGTAGTCACGTTAGAAGCAATCTTAACGTGTTTTGGATCTTTTAAATAACGCTGGGTTATTTTGCGGATCGCATCTGGCATAGTCGCAGAGAACAAGGCGGTCTGACGTTCTTTAGGTGCGTGGCTTAATATCCATTCAACATCGTCAATAAAACCCATACGCAACATTTCGTCGGCTTCATCCAACACTAAGAATTTAAGTTGGTCGAGTTTCAATGTGCCTTTTTTGATATGGTCGATCACTCGACCAGGTGTTCCAACAACAACTTGCACACCACGTTTCAACTGGCGTATTTGGTTATCATATGATGAACCACCGTAAACCGGCAAAACACGGATTTTACGGCTGAAACTAGCATAAACCTGAAAGGCTTCAGCTACTTGAATAGCCAACTCACGAGTAGGGGCTAATACTAATAATTGTGTGAAGTCAGCATCAGGATCAATGTTGGCCAACATGGGTAAGGCGAATGCTGCAGTTTTTCCGGTTCCTGTTTGCGCTGTGCCTAATAAATCATGGCCTTGTAGGAGAAGTGGAATTGCCTCAGCTTGAATGGGCGAAGGTTTTTCGTAGCCTACTTTTTCTAAGGCTTTGAGAATTTCTTCAGGTAAATTTAGATCTTTAAACGTTATTTCAGATGTGGTGGTCATCAAGAGTCCCAGGGTACTAGCAGGCACAGCATAATTTTAATCGGTCAAACAATTTTTTTAGGCGAAGCCGGCTCGGTTTCAAAGGATGAATTATATTCGATAACCTGCATTTACTCCACGTAATGCGTTGTTTAATTGCTGTTTTTTTTCAAATAGTCAGCTAAGTTAAGTCCAAATTACATTTTTATGTCAATAATGTTGCATATTTGTGATCTATGGTGAGTGCTTAATTAACATGCAGCGCTTTTGTCTGGCTTGAGCGAAAAATAAACAACTAGTGCTTGCTTGTTTAATTTTGAGTGGCTAAGGGTTCAAAATTTTTACTTTTTTACAATAAAAGTCTTTAATTGCATCCTAACTCTAGTATCTTTATGTGCAACATTTGATGCTTATAGACAGAGAATATGAATACCAAACTATCACTCCCTAAAATTCTGAAACTAAGCTTTGTTGGATTAAGCGTTTCTCTACTGCTTAGTTGCGGTCCAAAAACCGCCGAGGAGCATATTGCTGAAGCTCAACAATACATTAGCGAAAAAAATAATACTGCAGCCATCGTAGCATTGAAAAATGCGGTGCAAACTGACCCTAAGTCGGGCGAGGCGCGTTTTGTATTAGGTAAAGTTTATTTAGAGGCCAAGGAATTTGAGAATGCTGAAAAAGAGCTAAATCGAGCCTTTGAGTTTGGCTACGACCCAGCTAAAGTTTTGCCACTACTGACCAAAGCCTATCAAAAGACCGGTGCCTATTCTGCGCTAAGTAAGATAGAGCACCAGCAAGCGGGTCTTACCTCTGTTGAACGTGCTGAAATTGGTTACTTCAAAGTATTATCGTTAGTCCGATTGGCCAAAGAGGATGAGGCGCGCGCTTTAATTGAAGAGCTGGCCAGCATCGAAACTAATTCTGTTTATAAAGGTTTAACGGCTGCTTATGTAAAGGTGCTTGATAAAAATTATGATGAAGCCTTAGCAGACTTGATTTTACTTAAACAGCAAACGCCTCAAGATGCAGAAGTGTTGAAATTGTTAGCGCAATTGCAGTTGGCTCTGGGTAAACCACAAGATGCGGCTGATACATTTAATGAGTATGTGCAGTTTTATCCTGAAGACGTGCAGATTAAATTTGTACTGGCCAAGTTGCTAGTTGATTTAGGCCGTATGGACGAAGCAGAACCTAACATCGATAGCTTACTGAAAATAAATCAACAGAACCCCCTGTTAAATCAGCTTAAAGCGGCGGTGAGAGCGTCTCAACAAGATTATGCAAATGCTTTGAAATTTGCTGAAGTTGCCATTTTAAACGGTGCAACAGACCCCTCTTTGCGCCTAGTTGCAGGATATGCAGCGTTTAAGATTGGCGATTACACCAGTACCAATCGGCATTTGTCTTTTATCGTTAGTCAACTACCTGATAATCACCCTGCATTAAGAATGCTCGCGGCCAGTCAATTACAAATTGGCTTAACCAGTGAAGCTGGTGATGTTCTAGAAAGAATAGATGACCTGAGTGGAGCAGATGCGCCATTACTGTCCAAGGCTAGCTATCAATTGATGAAAGAAGGTTATGAAAAAGACGCACGTCAATTGGTTGAAAAATCGACTGAGTTAAGTGAAACCGCAGAAGATTTAACTCGGCTGGGACTTTTGCAATTATCACTTAATAATCTTGACGGTATTGTGAATCTTGAAGAGGCAGTAGAGAAATCACCAGAGTTAGCAAGTGCGCAAACAACCTTGGCCACCGCTTATGTTGCCACAGGGCAATATGATAAAGCCTTGGAATTGGCCACTCGATGGAAGGCTAGCGTGCCTAAGGACATTAAGCCTTATATGATAAAAGGCCAGATACACATTAAACGCCAAGAGTTTGAGCTGGCGCAAAAAGAGTATGAAAGTGCCTTAACGTTAGACAGTAAATCACTTGAGCCACAAATGGCCTTGGTGAATTTAGCCATGATTCAAAATAATATAGAGCAAGCCAAAGAAAGGTTAGCGGTATTATTAAAACAAGAACCGTCTTATTTGCCTGCCTTAGCAGCTAATTATTTGTTATTAAAACAAAATGGCGAAGCATCTAAGGGCATAGACAAAATTAAGCAACTAGTCAGTAAAAAACCACAAGATGTGGATGCTCGACTATTATTGGCCAGAATTTACCTCGCAGAACAACAGTTTGACGAAAGTTTAAAAGTTCTCAATACCTTTACTGATACTAGTGATTTGCCGAAGACCTATTGGAAAATAAAAGGGCAAAGTCTAATTGCTAGCAATCAGCGCAGTAATGCAGAAAAACACTATGATGCTTGGTTGCAAGCTTTTCCCAATGATAAAGAAGCCACTATTGGACGTTTATTGTTGCTAGACAGTGAAAATAAATTTGCTGATGGCATTAAAATGACCGAGAGCTTTTTAGACAAGCGCGATGATGTGCAAATGCAGCTTTTGCTCACACATTTTTTGCTGATGAACCAAGACATTGTTAAAGCCAAAACTGCCTATGAAAAATTGCCCTCAGGCGTACTTGATATGCCTATCGCTAAAGGCTTCTTAGCACGCTTCCTGCTGGCAGATAAGAATCCCACAGAGGCACTACCCAATGCACTATTAGCCTATAGAGCTAATCCAAGTTATCGCAATGTCATATTAGTGACGATTATTTACGATCAACTAAAGCAAACTGAAAATAGCTTAACATTTTTGAATGCACACACGGCTAACCATGCTAGTGATATGCCATCAAGAATGTTGCTGGCTGAACGACAAATAGGTGGCGACACTGCTAATGCGATGCGTTCTTATGAGTTGGCGATTGAAGCAAATGCGAAAAACTATGTCGCTTTGAATAATTTGGCCTACCTTAATTTACAACAAGGACAATTACAAAAGGCTAAGGAGTACGCGCAAAAAGCAGTAGAAATCATGCCAACTAATCCAGCTACACTGGATACCTTGGCACAGGTCTATGTTGCAGAAAAAAGTTATGATGATGCCTTAGAGTATTACGAACGTGCGGTAACAGACAAAAATGTCACTGAGGAAATCTATTTAAATTATGTAGAGGCCCTTTTTCTTGCTAAACAAGACTTTTTAGCCAAGCGTAAATTATTACAAAAAGAGTATCAGGAAGATGCTTCAATCAAGCGAGTTGCGGAATTTAAAGCCAAATATAATTTGTAGATATTAGGGGGGCACTTATCCTGATGGGATTGAGTGTCGACAACTCTTGACACTATTTGGGCCAGAGTAATTGATTTGCTCTGGCCCTTTGTGTTTTGGTCTTAGTGTGCTTTTATTGGCAGCTTACGCCTACAGAAGCAAATGCATCAGTAATGTCAGAGACTGAATAGCCGTAGTCACCTGCAGCGTTTATTACGCCACACGCTCCATCATTATAATTTGATGAAGGTGACCAGTACATTTGGTTAGCCAACACAAAAACGTCGAATGCCTTATGTGTATCCCAACCAGATTTATTGGCTAATAAATAAAACGCTTTGTTATACACACCAGAAGAATAGTGCACGTCCATGCCAGCAGTATAATCAGAAGCATGTCCTATTGAGCGCCCATCACGGCTTGGGTCATCCATGTAACGCAATGAGCCACTACCTTTAATTATGTCACTTCCGACTTTCCAGTCATTGCTACCGCGCATAAAGAATTCAGCGGCTTCACCAGCCATATCAGAAAACGCTTCGTTCATTCCACCAGATTGAGCAGAGTATTCTAAGCTTGAATTTTGTTCAGTAAAACCATGACTTACTTCGTGAGCAGATACGTCTAAACTTACTAATGGATGGAAAGTACTTCCCCCATCACCAAATGACATCGCACGGCCATCCCAAAAGGCATTTTCATAGTTACGGCCATAATGTACGCGCATTTCTAACTGAAAGCTCAGTGGTGCAGTGTTGTACCAATCTTGGTACATGTTGAAAATTACATTGCCAAAATAATGTGCGTCGTTAAGTGGTGAATACGCGCCATTAACCGGTTTGTAGGTGTTTTCTGGGCAGGTAAACGTAAAAGTAGAGCCACGGCGTGTGCTGTTGTTCATATCAACCGTTTTTACGTTGGTATTGAGCATGGTACACGTACCTGAACTTGCCGTGACGTCTAAGGTACTAAAGTCAGCACCATAGTAATATTGACCGGTTTTGCTGTTTCCACCGGGACCGGTAGCCGCAAACGAAACCCCTGGATCAGAGCCGCCACCGCCAGATGGCTTACCTTTTGTCATCAGCTCGTTCCAATGGCGAATAACTTCCCCACTATTGGCGTCAACTAGACCTGCAGGTCTTTCCAAGATACTGTTTTTTTCGCTCAAATAGGAAACACGATAGGCTAAGCGATTAGCGCCATTTTCTGACAAGATTACCAACTCCACATCTTTGTGCCCTGCTGAGGCTCCTTGATATATACGGTTGAGTGCAGCAATGGCTTGTCCTTGAGTAATGTTAGGAACTACCGAGAAGTCATCGCTAAGATCGGCAATTAACCCTTTTATCTTGTTCTGCGTACCCTGTTTGTCTACAACAAGATGGTGACCGTATACTTTAATGCCTTTAAATACTTGTTGTTGTTTGGTTTTCAGGCTGCCTTGGCTGGTTTTAAACTGTTTAGTTGCTTGGAAACTATTGGCCTGACTTAAACCAAGTGCTTTATTTAAAGCTTCACCAGAGCTCACGTTTACTTTGCTGGCTAAAGCAGGCAATGCTGTCATGATGCTGAGGGCGAGAGTTGTTTTAACGAGTGTCTTTATTATCATGTTATGGACTTCTCTTATTGTAGTGTTTGATTTTATTATAGTTTTTACATAACGTGCTTTATCTCAGGAGAAAACCAAGTGTAAGCGCTTTTACTATGTAATAAATTCTTACAAATCGCTACTTATTAAAATTGGTGTAGCATTAGCGTATGTAACATTTATGTTACATTTTCAAGCTATCAAAAATCTTATTATGTTAAGAGGGAGTCTAGTTAGTTAGTCACTTTATACATATGACTCTAAAACCAAATTTTGAATGGGAAAGGACCTGACTAGGCAAATATGCTGTTAGTCAATACCAGGCTTACTGATATAGAGCCTAGTATTGTCGGTTGCAAATTTTTCAACATGGTTGAGTTGACATGAGGCCGAAATCAATTACTTTTTTAAGATTTTGTCTTTGATTGATTTGCCAGTATTAGTTGTTTTTGTAACTCAGCAATCTGTTGAGATATCTGTTTTAAACTCGGTTCACCTTCTTCTTCGCTTGCTTCGGCTCGGGCTTTGGCATTTTCTTGCTCCATGACATTAACTACAATACCGATGACCATATTTAAAAAAGCAAAGGCAGTAAAAAAGATAAAGGTTAAATAAAATATCCAGCTTAGCGGATAGACCTCCATTGTTTCGTACATGACGTCGGTCCAGTCTTCAAAGGTCATCACACGGAACAGGGTCAATAAGGAAATAGTGATATCGCCCCATAATGTAGGATTGATACTTTCAAATAAAGTGCTACCCACTGCGGCATAGATATAAAAGATAATAAACATTAACAGCATGACGTAGCCGAGTTGCGGCATCGCTTTTATCAATGAAACTAATAAAATACGAAGTTCTGGAATAATCGATATCATGCGCAGCACCCTGAAGACTCGAACTAGTCTGGCCACTAAAGCAAGGTCGGTATCATTCACGGGGATCATGCTTATCAATACAATTAAGGTATCAAAAATATTCCAAAAACTTTTAAAGAAATCGCGTTTACGTTTTTCAGCCAAAAAGCGAATAGTTATTTCGGTGAGAAAAAAACCACTGATAAACCAATCTAAAAAATGGGTCACTTGTAGCATGGTTGACGACATTTCATAGGTTTTAGCGCCAACCAACAGGGCAGAAAATATAATCACAGACACGACAAATATTTCAAACAGCTTATTGCTGCGAATGGCGATAAATTGGTCTTTTAGCTTGCTGGCTTTCATAGTTAACTTAAGCTCGGAATATTGAAGGTTGTTAGAGAAATTCGACGATAGGGTAGTGATTTAACAAAGCCTGTCAATCATTGTATATGGGTATACATCAATAATTATGATGTCTTTGATATTTGGTAATGTAAATCGCTGCGTTATAGTGGTTTACAGCGTTTGTATTCTGTTTTAGGTGAAACTATGTCAACTTCCTTTGTCTTTCAAACTGTGAATGATATTCGTTTTGGTGCACATTGCACTGAGCAAATAGGTGTAATTCTACAAGAAAAGTTTGCTGCACGCAGCGCTCTGATTATCACCGACCAAGGTTTGGTGAAATTGGGGAAACTGCAAGCATTGCTAACATCATTAGAGACAAGCTCTATTAAGGTAAAAGTATTTGACCAAGTCTTACCTGACCCCTCAGATTCATTAATTTTACAGGCAGCTGAGCAAGCTCAAGACGTCGATGTCATTATTGGTTTTGGTGGTGGTAGTTCGATGGATACGGCAAAGTTAGCGGCGGTTTTGGCGCGTCTTGAACAGCCCTTGGCCGAGATGTATGGCGTCAACAACGTTAGGTCATCGCGCAAACCCTTAGTGCAAATACCTACCACAGCAGGCACCGGCTCAGAAGTGACGCCTATTTCTGTAGTAACTACCGGAGAAACAACTAAATCAGGGGTGGTGTCACCGGTCTTATATGCAGATTTAGTTTTGTTAGATGCGACTTTATTACTCGGCATGCCAGCCCACATAACCGCAGAAACTGGCGTGGATGCAATGGTGCATGCCATTGAGGCATTTACTAGTAAACTGAAAAAAAATCCATTGTCGGATAATTTGGCCCAACAAGCGCTCAAATTGCTAAGCCATTCACTGCCATTGGCTTATGCAAACATCAATAATCTTGAATATCGCCAAGACACCATGTTAGGCGCGATGTTAGCCGGTCAGGCATTTGCTAACGCCCCCGTTGCCGGTGTACATGCACTAGCTTACCCTTTAGGCGGCATTTTTCATCTCGCCCATGGTTTAAGTAACGCCTTAATGCTGCCTCATGTGCTTAAATTTAACTTACCTGCAGCTGAGGCTGAATATGCACAACTTGCGGGATTATTATTGAATGACTTACCCAAAAATGTGGATCAACAAGCGCAAGCATTTTTAGATTGTATGCAAAAAATAAGTAAAAGCGTGGGACTGGATAGACGTTTACGCGACTATGGGGTTAAACAAACGGATCTTGAAAGATTGGCCAAAGAGGCCATGTTACAAAGCCGTTTATTGCAAAATAATCCTAGGCCCATTTTGTTTGAAGATGCTCTACAACTTTATCAAGACGCTTGGTAGAACGAAATTTTACCCAATTAACTTGATTTTTAGGACGGATGATTAACATGAGTGATGCTGTTAAAACGAGAGGTGATTTTCGTCATTTTGAAACATTATCCACTCGCTGGGGAGATAATGACATGTACGGGCACGTCAATAATGTGGTGTATTATGCCTATTTTGATACCGTGGTTAATCGTCTACTGATTGAACAAGCTTGGTTAAATCCTTTGCAAGATAAGGTCATTGCACTGGTTGCTCAAACGCAGTGCCGCTTTTTAAGCTCGATCGCCTTTCCACAGATATTGGAGATTGGTTTGTCAGTTAAGCGTCTCGGAAATAGTTCAGTAACCTACCAATTAGGTGTATTTGTTCAGGGGGCAGATAACGTCGCGGCTTTGGGTGAATTTGTACATGTCTATGTTGATAGCCAAACGCGTTTGCCGGTGCCGATTCCGGCCAAAGTACGAGAGGGGCTCCTTGTTTATCATAGTTAGCCCTTATTAAGTATGACCACTATCTCAACCACCAGTTAGCTTTGTAGTAAATAGCAGATAGTAAAAAGGCAGCTTACGCTGCCTTTTTTGAAACCAACACAAATTATTTTTGTTTGGCCATCAATCCCTGATCAATATCACTGACATCTTTTTCGCTAAGAGTACCTGCGGCTAGTTTTAAGCTCATCATGCTGGTGACATAACCGTATCTGACACGAGATAAGTTACGACGAGCGTCAAACAGGTTACGCGTACTATTAAGTACATCAACGATAGTACGTGTACCAACATCAAAACCAGCTTCTGTAGCTTTTAAAGCACTTTCAGCAGAAATAACAGCCTGTTCAAAGGCCTTAATTCGCGAGATTGCAGCCTTAACATCATTGTAATTTGAACGAACACTGCGGATAACTGAACGATGGATACGCTCGCGTTCTTCACTATTGGCAATAAAGCTATATTTAGCTGAGTCGACGTTAGCAGTAACTCGGCCGCCCGTGTAAAGTGGCACAGATACATTTAAGCCGATGCCGTAAGTGTTTGCCCGTCCCGCGGGTGTTGCAACGCCGTCAGTTGATATAATGAAACTACCGTTGTCAGAAGTTGATGCATTAGCACTTAAACTGACCGAAGGATAATGACCTGCTCTGGCACTCTTAATATCATATTTGGCAATGTCGACACTGGTATTTGCAACCATTAATTGTAAATTACGTTCTTCTGCCAATTTCAACCAATTGTTAATATCATTGGGGTTTGGCATGCTGGCAGAAAAGCTACCTGTGTTTAATACATTCAACGATTCGTAATAAGCACCAGTGATTTCTCTTAAGGCTTCAAGGTTAGTTTCCACATTGTTCTGTGCACTAATTTCTGCCGCTACCGATGTATCATATTGGGCCTGCGCTTCGTGAACATCAGTGATAGCAGTTAAACCGACTTCAAAACGTTGCTTGGTTTGTTCTAACTGGCGTTCGATGGCCCTTTTCTCTGCGCGAGCAAATTCTAAATCATCCTGGGCTTGCAAAGTATTGAAGTAACTTGTTACCGTTCTGACAATTAGGTTTTGCATCGCATTAGCGTAAGTGGTGTCGGCACGGCTAGCAACAAGCTCTGCCCGATCTAAAGCAACCCACACGGAGCGATCATATATACTTTGGCTCAGGTTTACTGAAGCTGAGTTGGTCGAGCGCTCAAAATCACCGAAAGTCTCGTTGGCTGACAGCGAAAGTGAAACCTGTGGTAAGAGACCTGAGCGACTTTTATCAATATCGATAAAGGCCGCATCTTTCTGTGCTTTAGTTTGTAAAGTCGCGGGATCATTTTGTAGCGCTTGCTGATAGACTTCCATTAATGAGTCAGCATAAACAGACGATGTCATGCCTATACCAATCAGTAGCGCCAAAAGTGTTTTCTTCATTAGTTTTCCTTTGATAGTTCCTGATCCGATGGTATCCGAACAGATGACTTAGCTGTGTGTATTTTAGTTTGTCTAAAGTCTATGCAAATCAAGCGATAACCCAAAACGCTTAGTGGTAACACTTAGCCCTCAAGTGTAACAGAATATTTTACTCGAAGACCAGTAGCTGACCAAATGCATAAACACTAATTTGTGATAGCATACTCACATGTGTCTCTCTGCCCCTCACAGGAAATTTGTTTTGCCAGAAATACAACAATTTTCAGCAAAAGACGTAAAGATTGTAAAAACTCAGACTCTATACGATGGTTTTTTCAAGATGATCAAATATGCTTTTAAACACCGGCTTTATGACGGTGGTTGGAGTGAGGTTGTCGAGCGTGAAATATTTGAGCGTGGTCATGCAGTTGCCGTCTTACTATATGATCCTGAGCTGGCAGAGTTCGTTATGATAGAACAAATCCGTATTGGTGCCTTAGCAACCTCAAAAACGCCTTGGTTAATCGAGATTGTCGCCGGCATTATTGATGAAGGTGAAACGCCTGAAAATGTTTGTAAAAGAGAGGCCTTAGAAGAGGCGGGACTTGAAATAAAACAATTGCGCAAAGCCGTAAGCTATTTGGCCAGTCCTGGTGGCACAACTGAGCGCTTAGATGTGTATATTGCCAAAGTCGATGCCAGTAAGGCACATGGTGTACATGGTTTAGAGTATGAAAGTGAAGATATTCTGGTGCACCGAGTTGCTGAACAACAAGCGATGGATTGGATTGAGCAAGGTGTGGTGGAAAATGCCGCCACTTTGATTGCACTGCAGTGGTTTTGTTTGAATAAACACAAAATTTTAACCGAGTGGAAAGAGGGCTAAATGAATCTTCCGAATAAAACGCGCTATGTTCCCAAGTTAGCTAACATGCACAAGGTGTGTGAGCATAACTATGCGCGTTTGTTGTCTTTACTACCTGATTGCGACACAGAGTCACTGGAATATCATTTTAAAGTGAATGGTTCTTTGAGTTATCAAATGAAAATTATCGATAGCAGTCGTTACACCAGTACCATCGAAATGTCGCAACGTTGTATCGACGGCCCTGATTTTTTAAAACCAGTAGTGGTAGTCAGGCTCTATCATGATGCACAAATGGCTGAAGTATTGACGTCACAACATATTGGCGCACTTAAACCCAGTTATGAATACCCCAACAATAAAATGTACCAACGTAATGAAAAAGAGATGGTTAATTTATTTCTAGGCGAGTGGTTAGTGTTTTGTTTAAAACACAGTGATTTATTGCAGTCTACAAGCGTGTAAAGATGCAGGATTTCCTGAGAGAAAAATCGTGATCCGCATAGCGCAGATTTCGGACTGTCATTTATTTGCCGAGGCAAGTAAATCAAGCTATGGACATATCGCGCCTTATGAAAGCCTAGCTAAGGTATTGCAGGATATCGCCCCGCAAAATATTGATTTATTATTAATTACCGGTGATTTAAGTGCGGACGGTAGCGCCGCGAGTTATCAGCACTTCAAAGACTTAGTGATTAAGTACGGTATAAGCAGTCATTATGTTATTTTGCCAGGCAATCATGACAGTTTAGTCATATTACAGCAGCAATTTGCGTCCTCAAACTTATGGCTACACTATCCTTTGCATGCCCCTCTAACTTTGGCGAATTGGCAAATATATTTGCTCAATACCAAAACGCAGGGTACTGGCGGCGAGTTGCCCACTGACGAATTAGCAGGTTTATCTGAGGTTCTGAGTCAGCAAAGCAATTACTATAAACTGGTTGCGGCCCACCATCACCCCATACCCTGTGAATCATGGATGGATGCCCATGGATGGCAAAATGGCGCTGAATTGGTAAGAATTTTACAAGGTTTTGATTCTGTTAAAGCCATGGTTTACGGTCATATTCATGCCGCCACTGAAGTTACCGTTGATCATTGTCGTTACCTTGCTTGTCCTAGTACCTGTTGGCAGTGGGCACTGCAGCCTGAGTTTGGTTTAAGTGAACAAGGCCCAGGTTATCGTATCCTTAATTTGGCCGATTCAGGTCAGTTCAATACTGAAGTTTTTAGAGTGGAATACCCTTAGATTATGGAAAAAGTAATTATTTATTTGCACGGTTTTTTAAGCTCACCGCAATCGCAAAAAGCCCAGCAAACTCTTGCCTATGTAACGACGCATTACCCTGATATATTGATAGAAATACCTAAACTAGCCCATTATCCACAAGCTGCAGTCGATTTGATCGAGCAATTGGTAAAGCGCCACGCTGGGAAAAAATGCCACTTTATCGGCAGTTCTTTGGGCGGTTTTTTATCTACTTATATGGTGCAAAAATTCGGAGGTAAGGCTGTTGTTATCAACCCAGCCGTCAAGCCCTATGAATTATTAGCAGATTATATGGGCGCCCATGTTAATCCTTATACACATGAGGAATTCACTCTAGATGCAAGCCATATTGAGCAGCTCATCAATCTGGATGTAAAAACAATTGAACAAGTAGAAAACTTTTGGGTGTTGTTGCAAACCGGAGATGAAACCTTGGATTATCGTCAAGCCTTAGAAAAATATCAGGGCGCTAAGTTAACGGTTGAAGAGGGCGGTGACCATAGTTTTCAAGATTTTGAACGATTCTTACCAGATATTTTTAGGTTTCTACTGCAAGACTAAATGAAGCTTGGTATAACATCACATCGTAGCTCTATAGCCAACGTTGAAATTACTTAACTGAAAAATAATAAAAACTATGACAAATCAATATAACGCAGACGCCATTGAAGTCCTTAATGGACTTGACCCCGTAAAACGTCGCCCAGGCATGTATACCGACACCACGCGACCCAATCACCTTAGCCAAGAGGTTATTGATAACAGTGTTGATGAGGCAATGGGTGGTTATGCCACGTCAATTCGCGTTGTATTGCATGAAGACCAGTCTTTATCCGTTACCGATGATGGTCGAGGTATGCCCGTAGATATTCATCCAGAAGAGAAAATTTCTGGTGTGGAACTGATTATGACTAAACTCCATGCTGGTGGTAAGTTTTCTAATAAGAATTATCAGTTTTCAGGTGGTTTGCATGGGGTTGGTATTTCGGTGGTTAATGCCCTGTCAAAACGAGTTGAAGTGAGTATTCGTCGCGACGGCAATGTCTATCAAATGGCCTTTGAAAATGGTGATAAGGTCGAAGAGTTGCAGGTAGTTGATACCTGTGGCAAACGTAATACGGGTACCAAAGTACACTTTTGGCCCGATCCGCAATACTTTGATTCAGCAAAGTTTTCGGTCAGCAAACTATTGCATATTCTGCGTGCCAAAGCAGTGTTATGCCCTGGCTTACGAATTCGTTTCGACAATAAAATAAGCAATGAAAGTCAAGAATGGTATTTCGAAGATGGCCTGCGTGACTATCTTGAGCAAGCAGTTAAAGATAGCATCACCCTGCCCACTGATGCGCCCTTTGTTGGCTCTTTTTCAGCAAATAATGAAGCAGCTGACTGGGCCATAGTCTGGCTACCAGAAGGCGGCGACTTAGTTACAGAGAGTTACGTTAACCTAATACCCACAGCGCAAGGTGGAACTCATGTGAACGGCTTGCGTCAAGGATTGTTAGAATCAATGCGTGAATTTTGTGAATTCCGCAATCTTATGCCCCGGGGGGTTAAACTAACCCCAGAAGATATTTGGGACCGATGCAGTTATATACTCTCAACCAAGATGCAAGACCCGCAGTTTGCAGGCCAAATTAAAGAGCGTTTGTCTTCTCGCCAAGCCGCTGCTTTTGTCTCTGGTGTGGTAAAAGACGCTTTTAGTTTGTGGCTCAATCGCCATACCGATATTGCTGAATTACTCGCTGACATGTGCATCAATAATGCGCAAAATCGACTTCGTCAAAGCAAAAAAGTAGCGCGTAAAAAAGTCACCCAGGGCCCAGCGTTGCCGGGCAAATTAACTGACTGCTCTACCCAAGATACCACTCGCTCTGAACTCTTCTTAGTCGAAGGCGATTCGGCTGGTGGCTCAGCTAAACAGGCGCGCGACCGAGATTTCCAAGCCATTATGCCGCTACGAGGAAAAATCTTAAATAGTTGGGAAGTGGATTCGTCAGAAGTATTGGCTTCCCAAGAGATCCACAATATTTCTGTGGCGTTGGGCATTGACCCAGATTCAGAAGATATGAGCGGTCTGCGTTACAATAAAATTTGTATATTAGCCGATGCCGATTCTGATGGTTTGCACATCGCCACCTTACTGTGCGCTTTGTTTGTAAAACACTTCCGTAAGCTGGTCAACTTAGGTCACGTTTACGTGGCCATGCCGCCTTTATACCGAATCGATGTGGGCAAAGAAGTATATTACGCCCTGGACGACGGCGAAAAACAAGGTGTGCTCGACCGTATCGAAGCTGAAAAAAAACGCGGTAAAGTTAATGTTCAACGCTTTAAAGGATTGGGTGAGATGAACCCCTTGCAACTGCGCGAAACTACCATGGACCCGAATACCCGCCGTTTGGTGCAATTGACCATAGATGATGCAGAATCCATGTTAGAAATGATGGATATGTTACTGGCTAAGAAGCGCGCGCCAGATCGCAAAGAATGGCTAGAGTCCAAAGGTAATTTAGCTGAAGTGACTTTGTAGTATATAAGCACTGACCACTTCAGATTAGGGATGTTTTCGGTTTAATTGGAGCTTAGAGTGCTTAGATTTTTTAAATTTTTATTCATTATTTTACTGGTGTTAATGATCACTTTGGCAGGACTGCTGTTTGTTGCTATTGAATCTCAACCCTTGGTCATCGCCAATAGCAGCCAGCAGGTGGATGAAGCGGATTCTGTCAAAGCTTTGATGAGCCAAATCAGTGATAGTTTTAGAAACCGCTCTGAACGCCAAACGATTGAACTTAATGCTGTGCAACTCAATAGCCTGGTTGGGTTTGCCCAACGCGCTCATCAACATTTTAATGGAGTGGTTGACATTTCAGCCAAGCGTACGGCTTTGTCTGCTTCGTATAAGTTACCTGCTAACCCTTTTGGACAATACGTTAATCTTAATATTAATGTATTACCGGCCCAAGGCATTGAATTAGAGCATGTGAAAGTCGGTGGTCTGGCAATACCAGGAAGTCTTGCTCTTTCAGTAGTAACCTATTTAGCTGATTGGTATACCCGCAGCGATATTGCTACGCAGTTTATTGCGCAAGTTGAAAACATCACTATGATGGATGGAGTGATGACCGTGCATATCCAGCCTCTTGATGACTTTTTGAATGAGTTAAATACAGTCAAGCAAAGTATGAACCCTATCGGTGATGAAGAATTAGGTTTGCGCACTGCCTATTATTTAAAATATTTAAACAGCTTAGATGTAGCAAAAAAATCCAGATCGCAATCTTTAGCTAAGTTTATTGGCCCGGTTTTTGTTAAAGTGAAAGAGCGTTCCAGTTATCAAACAGCCGTTAAAGAAAATGAAGCGGCCATTATGGCATTGGCTATATTTGTTGGCCATTACCGTTTTGCTAATTTTGTCGGTGAAGTCCAGCCAGTGGTGGGTAAGATAGCGCTGCCGAAGGCACCCGCTATTTTGGCTCAGCGGGTTGATCTTAATCAGCACTTTATTTTCTCAGCAGCGATTAAAGTTTTATCAGACCAAGGTTTGAGTATTGCAGTCGGCGAGTTTAAAGAGTTGATGGACAGAGGCGAAGGCGGCAGTGGCTATAGCTTTGTAGATTTAAGTGCTGATTATGCAGGTGTTAAATTTGCTCAAACGGCGACTGAACCAGAAAAAGCCTTGCAACTCCAAAGTCTGCTAGCCGGAATTTCAAGTGAGACCGTGTTCTTTCCGAGTATATCGGGGCTACCTGAAGGCTTCAGTAAAATTGAATTTAAGCAACGCTTTGATACGATAGATAGCCCTGAATATCTTAAATTAATCAATGAAATTCATAGTAGGGTTGACTCATTAGCCATCCATCAATAAGCCAACCGGGGCAGTAAGCCGCGGCTAGATGTTAAATTACAATAATTTTTCGATAGAGCGATAAACCTCAGTTGCCTGTTCGCTACTGAGGTTGTTTCTTTGCGCAGAGCCTGCGCTACTTGATACTCGAACAAAGTCATTCATTTGTTCTGTATTAGCCTTAGGTTCTGCATCTTTTGGGTTTGCTTGAATATTTTGAGTGCGTTGATTTTGGGCTTGTTCAGCTTGTTGTAAAATTTTACCTTGAGCAGATAATTCCACAGCTTTATCTTGGCCAATACCAAAGGCAATTTTATTGTCGCTTTGTGCGGGTTTCGCAGGGGTAGAGGCAAAGGCTAATTGAGGTACATTGCCAACCGATGAAATATCCATTTTAATCCCCCCGCAAAAAATAATATTTTAGTTCATCTAAAAGTATGGTCGCTAAGTGCCAAAATTGAAAGAAATCGACACATTAACTCGCAAGATACCGCTGTTTTAACGCACACTATTTTGAAATTGACTCAGGGTTGATAGCAGTAGCTCCATTTGTTTGACTATTTTAGCGATTGTTTTTTTCTGAGTTGCTTGATCAAACTGCTCCAGCTCTAATATGATTTTTGCTATCTCTTCTACATAGGGTTTAAAAAATTTACCTTGATGTTCGAAGCCTGCTTGTGCTGGAAAGATCGCGCTAAACTTGCCTTTTCCATCGTTGCGCAGATGACCAATGATTTGATCCGCATCGATGGCTTTTCGATAAATAAGTTGAAGATTTTCAGATAATTGTTGAATAATTGATTGCATGGCTAAAGTTTTTCTATAGTTGGTCGATAACGTGACGAGGCGGGCAATTCTGCCCGTTTTTAAACTTTGCTACAAGTAATAGGGGAGTTGGTATGGATATTCAAGGGGCGGGTTCCTCTGGTGCATCCGGGTCGGCGCTTGAAATAAAAGCTTTGCAACTTGCTAAATCACAGCAAGAACGCGACGGTCGAGCGACGCTTCAACTGCTGGAATCAGCAGCTGACGTGCCAAAAGTAACATCGGCTAATTCAGCAATCGGTTCTAATGTAGACACGTTTGCCTGAGTTTAATCGTGCAGCCCCTCATGTTCTCGTAAAGAATCTGTGGGGCTTATTTTAAGGATGTAGTTTTAAGTCGATGGGGGTTTTACCTGGTTGGCCACTCATTTCTCTGACTAATTTAGGTACAAGGTAACCCGGCAATAATCTGATCATGTGACTGAGTAAGTCACGGGCATGATTATCATCAAGATCAAAATGGCTGGCACCTTCTACTTTATCTAATACATGCAAGTAGTAAGGTAGAATGCCGCAATCAAACAAGGCCTCACTTAAAGCGACTTGCTGTGTTGGCTGATCATTAATACCTTTAAGTAATACTGCTTGATTAAGTAGGGTTACTCCCGCTTTTTTCAGTTTGCCCATAGCGCGCTTAACATTCTCATCAATTTCATTGGCGTGATTGATGTGCAGCACTAAAATGGGCTTTAGTCGCGTAGCCGTCAGCCAGTCAATAAGTTCGGTGGTAATGCGTGAAGGAATAACCACCGGCAGACGAGTATGGATACGTAGACGAGTGATATGTGGAATGATGGCTATTTCTTGGGTTAGCCACTGCAAAAAATCATCTTTGGCCATTAATGGATCGCCACCGGAGTAAATGATTTCATTTAACTGCTTATCTTGGCGGATATAGTGCAGAGCTTCTTGCCATTCACTTCGATTTAGATGGTTATCAGCGTAAGGGAAATGACGCCTGAAACAATAGCGACAATTAACTGCGCAGCCACCGCGTATTAACATCAGCAAACGACTCTGGTACTTATGCAGTATGCCAGGCTGAGCATTTTGGTGTTCATTTAATGGATCGGCAACAAATTCAGTCTGTTTATTGAACTCTAAGTGGCTGGTAAAAACTTGCTTAAATAGCGGGTCATCAGGATCGCCTTTAGCCATTCTTGCCGCGAAAGGTCGCGGTACACGCAAGGGAAACAGTGACCTCGCTTTGATGTCTTGCTCGAAGGATTCAGCTGGTATTTGCAAGTAATTGAGCAAGGCAATAGGGTCAGAAAAAGCCATTGCCAGTTCTTTTTGCCAGTTATGCTCTACAGCGATGATTTTTTTAGGTATTATTGCTAACAATTAAAGACTCAGCATAGTTATATTTACGAGGATACATGGCTACTATAGGTACAAACGAATTTAAAGCGGGCCTTAAATTAATGCTCGACGGCGAACCTTGCAACATTCTTGAAAATGAATTTGTTAAACCGGGTAAAGGGCAAGCCTTTAGTCGCGTTAGGTTACGTAAACTGATTTCCAACAAAGTACTCGAAAAAACCTTTAAATCCAATGAAACATTTGAAACAGCAGACGTCATGGATGTTGAACTTGCTTACTTGTATTCAGACGGTGAATTCTGGCACTTTATGAATAACGACACTTTTGAGCAAATCGCTGCTGATTCTAAAGCAATTGGTGACAATCTTAAATGGTTGGTCGAAAACAATCTTTGCACTATTACTTTGTGGAATGGTATTCCAATTACCGTGTCTCCCCCCAATTTTGTTGAACTGGAAATTGTGCAAACTGATCCCGGCCTAAAAGGTGATACGGCAGGGACCGGCGGTAAGCCAGCTACTTTAACAACAGGTGCCGTAGTTAGAGTGCCTTTGTTTGTGCAGCAAGGTGAAATAGTGAAAGTGGATACCCGCAGTGGTGAATACGTCTCACGAGCGCAAAAATAATAGTCAGTAGTTAACTTAAAAAGCTCACTTAGGTGAGCTTTTTTGTTCGTTAAACCTAAGAAATTAAATTTGAGTCATCATCATGAGCCTAGCTACTCAATGGCAGCCTTCAGCAAAACTCGATGTACTGCGTCAGCGTGCATTAATCATTAAGAAAATTAGGCAGTTTTTTGCAGAAAGAGACGTAATGGAAGTTGACACACCCACACTGTGCCACGCCAGTGTGACGGATTTAAACTTACGCGCCTTTAGTTGTCGATTTGATGATCCTCTATCGCCTGTCGTCACCCAACTGTATTTGCAGACCTCACCTGAGTTTGCCATGAAGCGTTTACTGTGTGCGGGTAGCGGTGCCATTTATCAGCTGAGTAAAGCCTTTAGAAACGAAGAAGCAGGGCGTTTGCATAATCCAGAATTTACCATGTTGGAATGGTATCGCCCTGATTATGACCATTTTATGCTGATGGATGAAGTTGAAACATTGGCCTGCGCTATTCTTGGCACAGCCAACGCAGGGCGTCTTACTTATCAACAAGCATTTATACAACACTTGCAATTTGATCCTTTACTCGAAGATATGGCGAGTCTTAAACGTTTATGTGAGTCGCGGGGTTACACTGAATTAGCGCTTGCTGAAACTGATCCTGATATTTTATTAAACTTGCTGTTTAGTCAGCATATTGAGCCCGCAATAAGTCAACATCAACCTTGTTTTGTGTATGACTTTCCCGCAAGTCAGGCGGCTTTAGCACGGCTTAATCCAAACAATCCTTTGGTGGCTGAGCGTTTTGAGCTTTATTATCGCGGTGTTGAACTAGCCAATGGTTTTCATGAATTAAGTGATGCTAGCGAGCAGCGTAGGCGCTTTGAACAAGATAATAAAAAAAGACACCAAGTGGGTTTGCCCACCATAGCAGTAGATGAGTTTTTTCTGGCTGCGTTGGAGTCGGGCCTACCACCTTGTGCTGGTGTGGCCGTCGGTGTAGATAGACTTATTATGTTGGCCCTCGATTGCCAGCACATTTCCCAAGTATTAGCTTTTGGTTATGCCAATGCTTAATTTTTATCATCCACAAGGATAAATAATGCAAACCGATACCGTTTTACTTTTTCAAAATGAATGGCAGACCTTACAAAATCAGTTTGACAGTTATGAAAAATTTTCATTATTGATTAAATTGCTTAATGTTAGCCTCAGTTGTTTATTGTGGTTTAGTTTAGGAGTGGGCTTATGGACCTTGTTAGTCGTCGCTATTCTATGGCTACAAGATGCTATTTGGTGCACCTTCAAAGAAAGGATTTCGCAACGTTTATTGCTCGTAGAAGAAGCTATCCATAAAAATATAAGTGGTATTTATCACCCTGAAATTGTGCCTTTTCAATTTAATCAGAGTTGGTTGGCGCTTCGTCCGTCGAGTAAGGGTTTAATCAATGAATATTTGGGTCAGGCCTTAAGGCCCACTGTGGCATATCCGCATCTAGTGCTGATTTTTATGTACATCGTATTGTGCATGGTGGCGGGGAATTAAATGGCTTGGAAAAGATACAAAACTTGCTGACATCGCGCTTACGTTTAAGACCACTGATTATGGATGATGCAGAGTTTATCCTAGAACTGGTGACCGATCCGGATTGGTTGACTTATATTGGCGACAAAGGCGTGCATTCTATCGAAGATGCGAAACGTTATATTTGTGATGGTCCTCAAGCCATGTATCAACAACATGGACTGGGTTTGTTATTGGTTGAGAGTATTGAGTCGTGCAAACCACTCGGTCTTTGTGGTTTATTAAAACGCGATAATCTGCCCATGCCTGATGTCGGTTTTGCATTTCTAGCCGCAGCCCGTCGACAAGGTTACGCGTATGAGGCCGCGTCTGCTGTGATTGCCCATAGTTTCCAGCATAGATCCATAGACTGTTTAGCGGCTATTACGTCAAAAATCAATGTGCGCTCCCAGGCTTTATTACAAAAACTCGGTTTTACTTTTAAGGGGCTGCACCATATGGATGAAAATGATCCTGGCAGCAATTTGTTTGAGCTAAGTAAGGCAACATGGCTTAAAACTGCATCGGTAATATGATCGCTCTTTTTAAGATAACTTTTTCTACTGGTACATCCGACCAACCATAGGTAGGGTCGATGCCCGTGGGCACTAGGGAAATTTTGTCTAATACTTCATAACCCTCTACTACAGAGCCAAATACCGCATAACCCCAATATCGCCCAGGATTTAAGGTGACATTATCGTCCATATTAAAAAAGAATTGGCGGTTTGCGGTATGTGGGTCGTCTTGTCTGGCCATTGTTATGGTGTATTTGTCATTTTTCAGACCATTACCTGATTCATTGAAAATATCCCCATAAGAAAATAACTCAGCAAAGTTTTCATCGTATCCACCGCCTTGCACCACAAAATCAATGACAACTCGATGAAATATCGTGCCATCATAACTGCGCTTTTGCACATAACGTAAAAAGTTATTTACCGTTAGTGGCGCTCTTTTCCGGTTAAGTTCTACAATAATGTCGCCCATAGAGGTTTCAAATTTAACTCTTGGATAATAATTACCCGCTTGAATTTGTGAACCATCATCCTTCGCTGCAGCAACTATGCTAGTGGAAATGGAAAGCAAAACTAAAATCAATATGTATCGCAACATGAAACGCCTATTTAATAAAAGTACTTAGAGAATTTAGGGGCAACCTAGCAAATTTTTTAACACTTCTCAAAATGATTATCAAATTTGCAATTTTGCTTTTAAATATCCATCCTGATAACTTGCTTAAAAAAGATACAAAATACTCATATCAAAGATTTGAGTTTATAAGGCATGGTATGAAATTTAAGTTTGGTTTGTTATTGCTCTTGTGTGTTGGCACCTGTGCTTACGGCCAAAAAAACTGCCTGAACTTTCATGTTATTGATTCAGCGCCACTCGGTTTTGTCGACTCAAATGGAGAAAAGCGTGGCGTGCATATCGAATTATTAAAAAACATTGAGCAACTTTCTGGAATTTGTATTCGCCTTGAGTTGATGCCGTACGCCCGAATTTTACACAGTCTTCAAGAGGGTCAACATGATGGTGGGATATTGTTCAGATATCCGCAGAATTCGAGTTTTATAGACTTCGTCGAGCATGTGCAAGATATGCAAACTATCATAGTTGCCAATAGACGTTTTAAACTTTCTTCCTTAGCCAGCTTAGACGGATTGATAATCGGTAAAACTAGAGGTACAGATTTAAGTGACACTATCAGTTTAGCGGGGAAATTCAATGTCGTTGAGCTTACTAATTATGGGCAAGCCGCAGCTTTACTAAATAAAGGCAGGATAGACGCGGTAGCAGGTAGCGCTTTGGTGCTTTATTATCAGTTGTCACATGTGTATTTAGGTCAAGAACCGATTGATTTTGCAAATAAGTTGGTGCTTGGAACTCGGGCACAATGGTTGCAATTATCAAAAAAAACGCCGACATCAATTGATGTTGTTAGACTTAAAAGGGCCACGGCAACCGCAGTCGCCGACCCTTCTTATAAGGCACTGATGCAACAATATTATGGGGTAGATTGGCAAAAGGTTAATCAGTAGTTGTTGATTATTCTGCCTGCACACTAGATTAAAAACAGCACAAAATTCTGTGCTGTCTTCAGCTTAAGCAAAAGTATCAATGATATTTGTACTGTTTGTTTGGCTTGTGTTGCTTGAAATGCTGTTTAAAGCAGTTAAGAAAGACTGCCCTATTTCTTGATCAGACATTGAAGTTGCTCTGCTCTGAAGCTCGTCTAAGATGCTTTTAAGTTCATCTTGTTGCTCTTTGCTAAGAGCCTTTAAGCTTGAAGATACGCTATCTTGTTCCTCTTGAGACAAAGTTGAGACGGCATTTTCAAGGCCCGGTGGTGTGCTTCCTGGTGGAGGTGGACCGCCATTGGGTGGTGGGCGTTGATTAACAGCTGCAGGCGTAATCAATTGATTATTTGCACCGTCTATTTGCATATTGAGTACTCCATTAATTTAAAATTAAGCCCAAGCCTAAACTTGTGCATCATTTACCTCACTACCTCCTAGTCTTTTTTGCGTTTTGGGCGCTCCCCCTTGGCAGGTACTGCAGCCAATTGCTCTTGCATCAATTTACAAGTGCCTTCAACAGTGTCGCCATGAGGGGTTTCAAAACTCACTATGTCGCCTTCTGATTTTCCTTTACAGGCGGTAACCGCTTCTTGAGGCGGTTTGTGGCCGGGTTTTTGATTGTCTTCTTGGGCCAATAAATTGCCAGAAAATAAGATAGAGCCTGCACACAGAATAAAGGGGTAAATTGTTTTCATATTGTTTCCAAATACTAGATTATCTGAACGTAAGTATGTCATTTGATTGTGCAGAAAAAGTGCAGAAGTGGTGAATATAAGGGGGAGTTAGTTTGATGTGAAATAATGCTATTAGAGTTAATTTTTAATATGCCATTATTGACTAAATTGGCTGCGAATCACCTAATGTTATAAGAGGTATTCGCTGCCGACGCCTTATTTTCTAGCGATAAATATGCTGAATTTCTGGTTGTTAGCCGCATGGTTCACTGATTTAAACATGCGTTTTAGTTTATTGGGATAATCCAAATGCCGATTACCTACAATAATCAACTCTCCGCCATTGCTTAGGGCTTTTTTTGCATCACTAAACATTTGCATGGCGATATGATCTGTAATGGTATTTTGTTGATGAAACGGTGGGTTACACAACACAAAGTCGACAGAGCTTTGCTTCGAGTCTGTGAGAAATTCTTCAAGGCAATTGCCAACAATAAAATCACTGCGCTCAAGGGCCTCAGGCAAATTATTTTTTATATTTTCTTTCGCCGATGCGACGGCCATATAAGACTCATCAACAAAAATAACATGAGCATCAGGATTCTTATGCAATACATGCAAACCTAGTACGCCATTGCCACAACCCAAATCAACCAGCCTTTGTTTACCAACCTTAGGTAAATGTTGCAGCATAAATCGAGCACCGATATCTAATTGTTGTCGAGAGAACACGTTCGCGTGATTACTCAACTCGAACTGGGGATTTTCTGTTAACCATCGAGTGGGATAGGGCGACGTATGGCTTAATTTACCAGTGGGCTGACAGAAAATCAGTCTAGCTTTTTTCTTAGCTAAAGAAGTCGTGGTAGGGCCGAGATATTTTTCAAATAAAGCCAGGGTGGATTTTTGAATAGCTAACATTTTTCCTGCAGCAATGACCTGCGTATCGGGTGTGACAACCGCTTGCAAATCAATTAATTGCTGTTCCAGTAAAGCCGTGGTTTTAGGAATTTTAATCAGCACGAGATCACATGGATTATCAATACGATCCAAACTATCGACAAAACGTATATTGTTTGCGTTAAGATTATTGCTAGCTAGGTTCATCAAACAAGATTGATGGGCTACAAAGGAATCACTAATCCACGTTGTTGGGTAATCGACAAACCAACAAGCTAACGCACCAAAGTCATCATTATAGATACGCAGGCGAGTTGATGCACTGAGGCTCGGTAAAGCTTGCACATATTCTATGATGTATTCGTCAGCCGCATCCCAGGCCTGCCAGCTTGGATGTTGCAACTGTGGGGGATAGCGAAGAAGCTTTAGGCTCTTGTCGATAAGCGTTAAACTGGCTTTCATGAATTATTTTACCTCTAGGGAGTCTCTTAGGTATGCAACAAGAACTCTTTGGTATGCAAGGAGCGGGCGAAAGCATTCAACTCAATATGGTGGATGCAGATGTACACTATTATCCAAGTTTTTTGCTCCCTGACCAAGCGCTACATTACTTTAATCTGCTGAAACACAAATTAGAGTGGCGCGAAGAGCAAATTCAATTGTACGGTAAGTTATTCAAAGTGCCACGTTTACAGGCATGGTATGGCGATAGCGAGGCCAGTTATTGTTATTCTAACTTAACTATGCAGCCGAATGGCTGGACAGATCCTCTACTGACCCTCAGAGCATTATGTGAACAAAAAACCAGTCATACTTACAATTCAGTTTTGGCAAATTTATATCGAGATGGCCAAGACAGTATGGGGATGCACTCCGATGACGAACCTGAACTGGGGCTAGAGCCTTGTATCGCATCTTTAAGTTTGGGCCAAGAGCGCACCTTGATTTTTTCCCATAAAAGTAGCAAGGAGAGAATTCGTTTGCCCTTGGTTTCTGGTAGTTTGTTGATTATGAAGGGAAAAACCCAAAAATATTGGCAGCATGGCATTGCTAAAACGAAACGACCTTTGCAAGCGAGAGTTAATCTAACTTTTCGAACCATTTTCAAATAGGTCGCTTTTGTTGAATGTTAGAGTCTCAATAAATAACTCGCTATGGCTCAATGGCTTAGCGTCAATTTAACAAAAATGACGAAAAACAGATTTTTTTAGTAAGAAAATAGGACTAAATTTAATGTGTAGGCCACCCATAGCCAAGTCGACTATTACGCTTTTGTTTTTATCTGCTTAAGCGTCAGGAAGAAAATATGAATATCCAAAACAATATTGAAAAGAAGTTGCTAGCGCACTTTGAACCTGCCCACCTGGAAGTGATTAATGAAAGCTTTATGCATAATGTGCCAAGCGGTTCGGAGAGTCATTTCAAGGTTGTATTGGTAACCCCTAAATTTGCCGGAGAACGTCTAATCAATAGGCATCGTGCGGTAAATGCCGTGCTGAAAGAAGAATTGGCCCAACATATCCACGCCTTGGCTCTACACACTTACACTCATGATGAATGGCATCATCTTTTTGGTGCTGCACCAGATTCGCCCAGATGCCTTGGGGGAGGTCGGGTGCCCGCATAGTTAGTCCGAATATAGACCTTATCTGAGCCACTTGGGCAGATAAGGTTGAGCATTTTTCGTTTCACCCTTCCTTTTATGTGTAATTTTTGTTAAAAATCCTCACCTTAATTTTGGCTAACATCCTTTCAGCTTTTGCAAAAAAGCTTTGATTTGGGAGAATAGCTCGACGCATGGATATCGAATAGTTGTCATGTCTTCAATAAATGCCAGTTTTTGGCAAGCGCATATCGATGCCTTGCATTTTCGTCTGTGTCAGTTAGTCAGTTGGTTTACCCTGTTTATGGTCCTGCAAACGTTTTTAATTGTTGTTCTGCGATACGGCTTTAATCTCGGTTGGATTGCCATGCAGGAATCGGTTATGTACATGCATGCCATGGTTTTTTTATTGGGTGCGGCACATACTCTACGAGTAAATGAACATGTTAGAGTGGATATATTTTATCGTCGTTTTAGTCCAAAAAATAAAGCACTCGTCGATATCGCTGGTGCCTTACTTCTCCTAATGCCGGTAAACTTTTTTATTTTGTGGATGAGTTGGGACTATGTCAGCTCTGCTTGGGATCTTTTAGAGCGCTCACCAGAAGCGGGCGGTCTTCCTCTTGTTTTCGCTCTTAAGTCACTCATTTTACTTTTTTGCATCACGATGAATCTGCAAGGTTTAGCTGAGTTGCTGCGTAACCTTATGAATTGGCGTCAAGGAGAGAGCCAGTGATTGAATTTATCCCCCTTTTTATGTTTGTTGCAGTATGCCTTGTGCTGCTTTTAGGTTATCCGGTCGCTTACTCACTAGCCGGTACTGCATTGATATTTGCACTAGTTGGTTTGGTGACCGGACATTTTGACGAAGCCTATTTACATGCTATGCCCAGTCGCTTCTATGGGATTATGACCAACCAAACGCTTATTGCCGTGCCGCTTTTTGTATTTATGGGGGTAATGTTAGAAAAGTCTAAGGTCGCTGAAAACCTGCTTGCTGCCATGACTCAACTTTTTGGACAATACCGAGGCGGTTTAGCTATTTCTGTGATCGTAGTCGGGGCCTTATTAGCCGCAAGCACAGGTATCGTGGGTGCTACTGTCGTGACTATGGGCTTGCTCTCTTTGCCTTCTATGTTAAAACAGGGCTACGCACCTAGTTTTGCCGCAGGAAGTATCTGTGCAACGGGTACATTAGGACAAATTATCCCTCCCTCTATTGCACTTGTGTTATTGGGTGATGTGTTATCCAACGCGTATCAACAAGCTCAGTTGAGCATGGGGAACTTTTCGCCCGATTCTGTCTCCGTGGGTGATTTGTTTGTGGGGGCGATTATCCCTGGGGCAATATTAGTTACGTTGTATCTCATCTATGTATTAGTGGTGACTTGGCTGCAACCACATAAAGTACCTAAAGCGGCGCCGGATATTGTGCAAGGGACAAATATTTTTATGGCGCTATTGCCGCCCATCGTATTAATTTTGTTAGTACTAGGGTCTATTTTAGGTGGGTTTGCAACCCCAACAGAAGCTGCTGGTGTGGGTGCTATGGGGGCTTTGGCGCTTGCTCTGCTGCAGGGGCAATTGACTATACACAAGCTTAGAGAAGTGATGCTAAATACCACAAAAGTTACCTCTATGGTGTTTTTGATATTAATTGGTGCTTCAGTGTTTTCATTGGTATTTCGAGGCTTTGGTGGTGAAGAGTTGATTGCTGACGTATTTAATCAGTTGCCAGGTGGCGTCTTTGCCGCTGTATTGCTCGTAATGGTTGTCATCTTTCTATTGGGTTTCATCCTCGATTTTATCGAAATTACTTTTGTGGTTGTACCGTTAGTGGCCCCGGTCTTACTGGCGATGGGAATAGATCCAATTTGGTTGGGTATTATGATTGCGATTAATTTACAAACCTCATTTTTGACTCCCCCTTTTGGTTTTGCCTTATTTTATTTGCGTGGGGTAGCCCCTAAATCTGTGTTGACATCCGACATCTATCGGGGTGTTATACCCTTTATTTTGATCCAACTTTTGCTATTAATCGTCCTGGCTATATGGCCTAATTTGGCCACGTGGTTGCCCCATTATCTATATGGATAAATTCAATGTTTACTAAACAAATTCGTTTTAACTTAACTTTTTTGGGTTTTATTGCTGTCTTGGGCCTGAGCCTGATATTACAAGGCTGTGGTAAAGAGCAAGTAGATACCCAAGGGGCGCAATCACAACAACAATATGAATGGAAGTTAGTTACCTCATGGCCGAAGAATTTTCCCGGTTTAGGCAAAGCACCAGAAACCTTTGCTAAAGAGGTTGAGCGCATGTCGGGTGGTCGCTTGAAAATCAAAGTTTATGGTGACGGTGAATTGGTTCCCGGTTTTGAGGTGTTTGATGCTGTAGCGGGTGGAACCGCCCAAATGGGTCATGCCGCGGCTTATTACTGGAAAGGTAAAGCTCCGGCCGCGCAGATTTTTACGGCTATTCCTTTTGGCATGAACGCACAGGAGATGAATGGTTGGTTTTACTACGGTGGTGGACTCGCGCTATGGCGAGAAGTTTATGAGCCCTTTGGTCTCATTCCCTTTCCTGGTGGCAATACCGGTGTACAAATGGCTGGATGGTTTAAAAAAGAAATCACCAGCCTAGATGACATGAAAGGCTTAAAGATGCGCATACCTGGTTTGGGCGGTGAAGTGCTCAAAAAAGTAGGCGGTATTCCTGTGGCACTTACCGGTGGTGACCTATTTACCTCATTGCAATCGGGCGCTATTGACGCCACTGAATGGGTTGGCCCTTACAATGATCTCGCTTTTGGTTTGTATAAGGCGGCTGACTATTATTATTATTCTGGCTGGCATGAACCTGGCGCGGCTTTAGAATTCATTGTTAACAAAGCTGCTTTTGAAACCTTACCGCAGGACTTACAAGCTATCATTGAAGTTGCCACTCAAGCCGTTAATCAAGATATGTTAGCCGAATACACAGCACGTAATAACGAAGCGATGCAAACCTTAGTGAACAAACATGGAGTTAATATGCAACCTCTTCCCAATGACGTAATGCAAGGTCTGCGCAAAGCGTCGCTCGAAGTTATGCAGGAGCAAGCAGCGGCCGATCCGATGTTTAAAAAAGTGTATGAGTCGTATATGGCATTCCAAACTAAGGTGGCGCAATACCACAAAATTTCTGAATTTGAATATTATAAAAATCGTGCGAGTGAGCAACCATAAAATCAGCCTTGATGTTTGATTGGAAAATGAGTGAGGCATAGGTTTGGTTTCATCGTTAATCGACTTTTTTGTTATAGTTTACCGCCGTATTCGCACTAGATGGGTAATATCTAATAAAAATGGTAGCGATGACTAAGATATTCATCGTTTTTAAGCTGTTCAGATCTGTTTTTGGCTTTTGAACGGGTACAATACTGGCAGATAAAAATAGTAGGAAAAAAACATGATTATTAAGCCTAAGATCCGTGGCTTTATTTGTACTAATGCACATCCCATTGGATGTGCTGCAAATGTAAAACAGCAAATTTCGTATGTTCAAGCGCAAGGTGAGTTACATAATGCGCCTAAAAACGTATTGGTTATTGGTTGTTCAACAGGTTATGGCCTAGCGTCTAGAATTACTGCGGCCTTTGCGGGTGGTGCTAACACCTTAGGCGTTTGTTTTGAAAAGCCACCTAGTGATAGAAAAACCGCTACGGCCGGTTGGTACAATACCGCCGCATTCCATCAAGAAGCACAAGCCGCTGGTTTATATGCTCAAACTTTAAATGGCGATGCTTTTGGTAAGGAAATGAAACAAGAGGTTATCGATACCTTAAAAGCCAATATGGGTAAAGTTGATTTAGTCATATACAGTTTGGCTTCGCCTCGTCGTACTGATCCAGAAACTGGTGAAGTTTATAAATCAACCTTAAAACCGGTTGGGCAAGCTTACAAGACCAAAACCTATGATACAGATAAAAATCTAGTTCATGAAATTGCGCTTGAGCCAGCTAACGACGATGAAATTGAGCAAACTATTAAAGTCATGGGTGGCGAAGATTGGGAACTGTGGTTAAACGCTTTAGCTGACGCAGACCTGCTGGCGGATGGATGTAAAACAACGGCTTATACCTATGTTGGTAAAGAACTGACATGGCCAATTTACGGTCAAGCCACCATAGGACGAGCTAAAGAAGACTTGGATCGGGCTGCTGCTGCAATAGTAAAAACTAAAGCTGATAAAAAGGTTCAAGCTTATGTTTCATCTTTAAAAGCACTGGTTACCCAAGCAAGTTCAGCTATACCTGTGATGCCTTTATATATTTCACTTATTTATAAAGTTATGAAAGAAGAAGGCACTCACCAGGGATGTATCGAGCAAATCTATGATTTGTTTAATGAAAAATTAACTCAAGCTCAGCCTGTTACTGACGAACTTGGGCGTTTGTATATGAATGCCAAAGAAACTAATGATAGTACACAGGCCAAAATAACGAGTTTGTGGGATCAAGTAACCCAAGATAATTTCCATCAGCTTAGTGACTATGCCGGCTACCATCATGAGTTTTTAAAACTCTTTGGGTTTGACATTCAAGGAGTTGATTATGAAGCAGATGTTGAACCTCTAGTTGAGTGGTAAGTTGAGGCTTAATTAACGGAAAAATAAAAAACCGTGCTCTTGCGGTTTTTTATTTTATCAAGCTAATGGTAGATTTTACTCCCGGATATCAGGAAACTTGGCAGTAAATTAATAAAAAAACCATAAAAAAAGGTTTTAAACCATAATTTGCGTGGCAGATAGCCTTTGGTTGGTGCTAAAATTCCACCGCTAATGACATGAGGTTGATCTTTATCTATTGTTTTAAGAATAAATAAAGCGAAGGCAAGGTAGCAAATCATAGAGCCGCAAGTGATTTCAGCGGAGTTACAACAAGACACATCACGATTAGATTTTTGGCTAGACTCATATCGGCTTAACAAAGAGAGTCTAATCGTGCTGTGTATTAATTAGAGTAGTGCAATTGCGTATGATAAAAATCACGAAAGGGCTAGATCTTCCCATTGAGGGAGTGCCACAACAAACGATCCATGATGGTAATAAAATTAACCGTGTTGCTATTTTGGGTGAAGAATATATTGGCATGCGTCCTACAATGCATGTTCAAGAAGGCGATGTAGTGAAAAAAGGCCAAGTTCTTTTTGAAGACAAAAAGAATCCTGGGGTTTTATTTACTGCACCGATCGCGGGTAAGGTCATTGAAGTTAACCGCGGAGCAAAACGTGTTTTGCAATCTGTGGTTGTTGAACTTGACGGTGATGAAAGTGAAGATTTTGCTAAGTTTAGCCAAACTGAACTTGCTTCTTTGGATGCCGCCAAAGTACAAGACCAATTGGTTAAGTCCGGCTTGTGGACCGCTATTCGAACGCGTCCCTACAGTAAATCTCCGGCTTTGGATAGCAGACCCCATTCGATCTTTGTTAGTGCCATGGATACCAATCCTTTAGCAGCTGACCCACAAGTCATTATTGCTCAACGTAGTGAAGACTTTGTTAATGGCTTGCAAGTCATTAGTCAGCTAACTGAAGGCAAAGTATTTGTTGGTAAAGCACCGGGTTCAACTATTCCCACCGGTTCGGTCAATAAAGTGGTAAGTAACGAGTTCTCTGGGCCTCATCCTGCTGGCTTAGTCGGTACCCACATTCACTTTTTAGATACTGTTGGTCAGACTAAAAAGGTTTGGCATGTTGGCTATCAAGACGTTATTGCCATCGGTCATTTGTTCACTACGGGTGAGCTTGATTCTACTCGGGTTGTCGCTCTTGGCGGACCTGAAGTTAAAAATCCTCGCTTGGTCAGGACCTTAGTTGGTGCTGATATTAGCCAGCTAACTGCTAACGAAGTGAATGACGGTGACTTGCGAATTCTTTCAGGGTCAGTTTTGTTAGGTAATAAAGCGAACGGTGTCCATGGGTATTTGGGTCGCTTCCATGTGCAGGTTTCTGTATTACGCGAAGGTCGTGAAAAAGAATTGTTTGGCTGGCTGAAGCCAGGTGTTAACCAGCACTCAGTAACACGAGCGTATTTGGCGCACTTGAGTCCTAAACGTCTGTTCAAGATGACTACAACCACTAATGGTTCTGATCGTTCGATGGTTCCTATCGGTAACTACGAGCGCATTATGCCCTTAGATATTCTGCCTACTTTGTTACTCAGAGATATCATCTCGGGTGATACAGATGGAGCACAGAGCCTAGGTTGCTTGGAATTGGACGAAGAAGATTTGGCTTTGTGTACTTATGTTTGCCCTGGCAAATATAACTACGGGCCTATCTTGCGTGATTGTCTAGATAAGATTGAGAAAGAGGGTTAAGTCATGGGCTTAAAAACGTATTTAGAAAAGATTGAACCTAATTTTGAAGCGGGCGGCAAGTATGAAAAGTTTTATGCTTTGTACGAAGCTGCAGCAACCATTTTTTATACTCCTGGTAAGGTAAACAAAGCCAATACTCATGTACGCGATAGTATTGACTTGAAACGTATTATGATAATGGTTTGGATGGCGACGTTTCCCGCCATGTTTTACGGTATGTATAACATTGGTCATCAAGCGCACAACGCAATACTTGCTAACGCAGGTACTTTGCCTGACATGTGGCAAGCAGCCTTATTCAGTGCCTTAGGTGGTCAAATTGGCCTCGAGAGTACTGGCGGTTTAGCCATGTTTTTATATGGTGCATGTTTCTTTATTCCTGTGTATGCCGTGACCTTTATTGTTGGTGGCTTCTGGGAAGTATTGTTTGCTTCAGTTAGAAAGCATGAGATTAACGAAGGTTTTTTTGTTACCTCAGTACTTTTTGCCTTAACGTTGCCAGCGACAATACCTCTGTGGCAAGTCGCCTTAGGTATTACTTTTGGTGTGGTTATCGCTAAAGAGGTCTTTGGTGGTACCGGACGTAACTTCTTGAACCCTGCTTTGTCAGGTCGCGCATTTTTATACTTTGCTTATCCAGCACAAATCTCTGGTGATGCAATCTGGACTGCAGCCGATGGCTTCTCTGGCGCAACTTGGCTAAGTAAAGCGGCTTCTGGATCGGTAACTGATTGGAGTATTAATGCTGATTGGTGGGATGCTTTCTTAGGTAACATCCAAGGTTCTATGGGCGAAGTATCAACTTTGGCAATCATGTTAGGTGGTTTATTTATAATTTACCTACGCATTGCTTCTTGGCGAATCGTATTAGGCGTATTACTAGGGGGAGCCGCTTTTAGTTTGTTACTCAACTTTGTTGGAAGTGATACTAATGCGATGTTTGCTATGCCTTGGTATTGGCATCTAGTCACAGGTGGTTTTGCCTTTGGGATGTTCTTTATGGCAACTGACCCTGTGTCAGCGTCGTTTACCAATATCGGTAAGTGGGGCTACGGCATATTGATTGGTGCGATGTGTGTGATGATCCGAGTTATTAACCCCGCCTTCCCTGAAGGTATGATGTTAGCAATATTGTTTGCCAATTTATGGGCACCTTTATTTGATTACTTTGTTGCCCAAAGCAATATAAAACGGAGGATGGCACGTGTCGGCTAAGAAAGAAACTTTAGGAAAAACCATTGGCGTTGTATTGGCCGTGTGTTTGGTCTGTTCAATCATTGTTTCAGGCTCTGCTGTTGGCTTGCGAAGCCTGCAAGAGACCAATGCTAAGTTAGATCAGCAATCAAATATTATTGAAGCTGCTGGCTTATCTGACATCGCTGCCGGTGATATTGCAGGTACTTACGACAAATTTGTTGAAGAACGTTTTATCGACTTAAGTACTGGTGAATATGTTGAGGTTGCAAATGATTTTGATATGTACAAAGCGGCTAAGCAACCCAAGTACAGCGTCAAAGTTGAGAACAGTAATGTTGGGTTTCAATATCGCTCTAGCGTGGCTAATATCTTTTTAGTTAAAGATGATACGGGTCAAGTAAATCGTATTATCTTACCGGTAAACGGCAGCGGCTTGTGGGACATGATGTATGGTTATTTAGCACTGGATGTCGACGGAAATACTGTTCGTGAATTGGTTTATTACAAACAGAAAGAAACCCCAGGATTAGGCGGTGAAGTTCAAAACCCAAGCTGGAAAGCTCAATGGGACGGTAAGAAAATTTTCAAAGATGGCGAAGTTGCCATTGAAGTGAAGAAAAATGCCGACTCTTCCAGCGACTATGTAGTTGATGCGTTATCGGGTGCAACATTAACCAGTAACGGCGTACAAAATACGCTTGATTATTGGGCCGGCGATAACGGCTATGGACCGTTCCTCAAAAACCAGACTTGGAAATCATAAGGGCTTTTTATCATGGCTGAAATTAAAGAAATGAAAAAGGTACTGTTCGGGCCACTCCTGGACAATAACCCTATCGCTTTGCAAGTACTGGGCGTTTGTTCGGCATTAGCAATTACTACTAAATTAGAAACTGCCTTGGTTATGGGTATAGCCTTGACCACAGTAACGGCATTTTCAAACTTGTTTATTTCACTTATTCGTAAGCAAATTCCTTCGAGTGTACGGATTATTATTCAAATGACCATTATTGCCTCTTTGGTAATTGTGGTTGACCAAATACTAAAAGCCTACAGTTATGAAATTTCTAAGCAGCTGTCAGTGTTTGTAGGTTTGATTATTACTAACTGTATTGTAATGGGACGAGCTGAAGCTTACGCCATGAAGAGTCCACCCTTTATGTCATTTTTAGACGGTATTGGTAATGGACTGGGCTACTCTTTGGTATTGATTGTTATCGGAACTATTAAAGAGTTGGCTGGTTTTGGCACGCTTTTAGGTTTTGAAATAATGCCACTTATTCAAAACGGTGGCTGGTATCAAGGTAATGGTTTATTGATTTTACCTTTTAGCTCATTCTTCTTGATTGCAGGTCTAATCTGGGCAATTCGTACCATTCGACCTGAACAAGTCGAGCCTAAGGAGTAATTCATGGAACACTACATTAGTATATTTGTTAAATCTGTGTTCATTGAGAACATGGCTCTGTCTTTGTTTTTAGGTATGTGTACCTTTTTAGCTGTATCGAAAAAAGTTAAGACCGCTATGGGTCTAGGCGTAGCAGTAATAGTTGTTTTAGGTATTTCTGTGCCCGTAAACCAAGTTATCTATGTGAATATTTTAGCTCCGGGCGCGTTAGCATGGGCTGGTTTTCCTGATGCTGATTTAAGCTTCCTGAACTTTTTAACTTTCATTGGTGTTATTGCTGCATTAGTACAGGTGTTGGAAATGACTCTGGATAAGTTCTTCCCCGCCTTGTATAACGCCTTAGGTATATTCTTGCCATTGATTACAGTTAACTGCGCCATTTTTGGTGGTGTAGCGTTCGCCATACAACGTGAATACAACTTTAGTGAAAGTATCGTTTATGGCATCGGCAGTGGATTGGGGTGGGCTATCGCTATTACCTTGATGGCTGCTGTTAGAGAAAAGTTGAAATATGCTGATATGCCAGAAGGTATAAGAGGTTTAGGTTCAGTGTTTATGATCGCGGGTCTAATGGCCCTTGGTTTCCAGTCTTTTACTGGCATTTCACTGTAATCCACATCGATTAGGAGTAACTATTAATGAATCCAAATGAAATATACCTAGGTGTTGGCATGTTCATTGTCATCGTACTAGCCTTGGTTGCAATCATCATGCTTGCTAAATCGAAATTAGTACCCGAGGGTGATATCACTATCACTATTAACGGCGATCCAAACAAACGTTTAACAGCTCAATCAGGTGATAAGCTGCTTGGCGTACTGGCTAACAATGGTATCTTTGTCTCTTCAGCATGTGGTGGCGGTGGTTCATGTGGCCAATGCCGTGTTGAAGTTAAGTCAGGTGGTGGCGAAATTTTACCTACTGAGCTTGACCATATCAGTAAAAAAGAAGCGAAACACGGTTGTCGCTTGTCTTGCCAATTGTCTATTAAACAAGACATGGATATTGAGTTAGAAGAAGAAATCTTTGGTATCAAAAAGTGGGACTGTGAAGTTATATCTAACGATAACAAAGCCACTTTTATCAAAGAGCTTAAGCTTAAAATTCCTAATGGTGAAAGCGTGCCTTTCAAAGCCGGTGGTTATATTCAAATAGAAGCGCCTGCTCACCATGTAAAATATTCAGAATTCGAAGTACCTGATAAGTATCGCGGTGACTGGGAACGTTTTGGTTTTTTCAATATTGAATCAAAAGTAGACGAAGAAACTATTCGCGCTTACTCCATGGCAAACTACCCAGAAGAAGAAGGTATTATTATGTTGAACGTGCGTATTGCTACGCCGCCACCTAATAATTTGACCTTGCCAGCAGGTAAAATGTCATCTTATATTTGGAGTCTTAAAGCAGGCGACAAGGCAACAATTTCTGGCCCATTTGGTGAGTTTTTTGCTAAAGAGTCTAAAGCTGAAATGGTATTTGTTGGCGGCGGTGCCGGTATGGCACCGATGCGCTCGCACATTTTTGACCAATTACGTCGTCTTAAAACCGATCGAAAGATTACCTTTTGGTATGGTGCTCGCTCGTTGCGTGAAATGTTTTATGTTGAAGATTTCGACATGTTGGCCAAAGAAAACGAAAACTTCGATTGGCATGTGGCACTCTCTGACCCTCAACCTGAAGATAATTGGGAAGGCTATACCGGTTTTATTCACCAAGTATTATTAAAAAACTACTTGCAAGCTCACCCAGCGCCTGAGGATTGTGAATTCTACATGTGTGGTCCACCCATGATGAATGCTGCTGTGATTAACATGCTGAAAGAGTTGGGTGTTGAAGATGAAAACATCATGCTGGATGACTTTGGTGGCTAGATTTTTCAGTCACTGGGAATAATCCCTTGAAGTAAAATATAGTTAAAAGGGGCGTAAGCCCCTTTTTTGGGTCTATTTTATCTATGGAAAACAACCATGCGCACTAGCATTAGAGCAACCTTCTGTGTTTTTTTTATTTTGTTTCTCAGTCAATGCTCTCCAGAGAATCAATCTGAGATCTATTTAAGCGGGCCCACTATGGGCACGATATATAATATTAAGTATGTGCCAAATGATGGGGTTGAAGCAGATATCTTACAAAAAGAGATATACGCAGTTTTGCTCGATGTAAATAAGTTGATGTCGACTTATATGCCCGACTCAGAACTGTCTCGTTTTAATCAATGGCAAAGTAGTGAGCCGTTTCCGCTATCTGAAGAAACCTTACTCGTCATGCGAGAAGCAAAGCGTTTAGGTAAACTAAGTGGCGGCTTACTAGATGTGACCATTGGGCCCTTAGTTAACCTATGGGGCTTTGGACCGCAAGCGCGTCCTGAAAAAGCTCCAAGCAAAGATGTAGTCGCTGAGCTAAGCACTCATATTGGTTTAGATAAACTCATATTAGACAAAAATTCTGCCAGCAAAGCCGATCCTCGCCTATACGTTGATTTGTCTACTATCGCTAAAGGTTATGGTGTTGACCGTGTTGCGCAAGTACTTGAAGAACAACAGATCACTAACTATTTAGTGGAAATTGGCGGGGAAATGCGTTTATCTGGTAAAAAGTTAAGTGGTGCTGAATGGCGGATAGCTATCGAGAAACCTGTTACCCAAGAACGTGCTGTGGAGCGTATTATTAGTGTTGGCAATAATGGTATCGCCACGTCAGGCGACTATCGTAATTATTTTGAAGAGGATGGTGTCCGCTATTCACATCTAATCGATCCATTGACAGGCTCCCCGATTACCCATAATTTAGTGTCGGTTACGGTGGTATCTGCATCTTGTATGACGGCCGACGGACTAGCGACTGCTTTGAGCATTATGGGTAAAGATAAAGCCTTGTCACTGGCGATAGAAAATCAACTTGCTGTTTTACTGATTACTAAAGAAGGTAATGAGTTTAAAGAGTATACTAGTCCGATGTTTGATCAAATAGTCACGGTATATTAACCAGGATATTTTATGAGTACTTTTATTTTAGCTTTCGTATTTTTTGTTGTGGTTGTGGCCGCGATGTCCGTTGGTTATTGGGTTCAGAAAAAAACCATAAGCGGCAGTTGCGGTGGTCTAGGTGCCTTGGGCATTGCAAAAGCATGTGATTGCCCAGAGCCTTGTGACCGCAAGAAAGCGCGTTTGGAGCGCGAAGAACATCGTCAAGAAAAATTAAGTGAATGGAAAAAGAATCAAATTTTATAGTGGCATAACAACGCCGTTATTAATAAGAAAGGCCGGTTACTCCGGCCTTTCTTATTGACTTCTTTTGTATTTATTGCAAAATACTGTAATAACATACAGTGTTGTTGGCCATGAAAAAAATCATACATATTGATATGGATTGTTTCTATGCGGCTGTTGAAATGCGCGACAATCCCCACTTACAAAATGTCCCTTTAGCGATAGGGGGCAGTAGCGATCGACGCGGTGTCATTTCTACCTGCAACTATATCGCTCGAAAGTTTGGTGTGCGTTCAGCCATGGCCACTGCTCATGCTTTTAAACTCTGCCCAGATTTAGTCTTGGCGCCGGGTCGTATGGAAATATACAGCCAAATTTCACAGCAAATACGTGAAATTTTTAGTCGCTATACTGATAAAATTGAACCCCTATCTTTAGATGAAGCCTATCTTGACGTAAGTGATAGTGACTTATTTGGTGGTAGCGCGACCCTTATCGCTAACGATATCCGCCAAGCTATTTTTAACGAAACGCAACTGACGGCTTCGGCTGGTGTTGCTCCTTGCAAGTTTGTGGCAAAAATTGCTAGTGATGAAAATAAGCCAAATGGCATTTGTGTCATCACGCCCGATAAGCTTGATGCTTTTGTTCTCAAGCAGCCGCTGCGTAAAATTCCGGGTGTTGGTAAGGTAACCTGTGAAAAGCTCAACGCTATGGGTCTATTTACTTGCGCTGATGTGCGTCTTTTTCCTTTTGATGAACTGCTTAAGCGCTTTGGAAAATTTGGGGCCATTATTTGGGCTCGGAGCCACGGTGAAGATGAGAGAGAGCTACAAATTGACCGACAGCGAAAGTCAGTAGGTGTAGAGCGCACTATGTCCGAAGATATTCAAAATCAAGATGACTGTAGAATAATGATTCAAAGCCTATACCCTCAGCTTAAAAAACGTCTGCTTAAGTCGAGTCCTGATCTTAGGATACAAAGCCAAGGTATTAAGCTCAAATTTAGCGATTTTCAACAGACTACTGTTGAGCATCGTTGCCATGCGTTAAATCAGGATTATTTTGAAGATTTACTCCAGCAAGCACTTGCACGACAAGACGGCAGGGGTATTCGTTTGGTTGGCTTACACGTTGGTCTGTTAGCGGATACTCAAGTACAGCAATTGACCTTTGATTTTAATCACTTAATAAATATTTGATAATTTGAGTGAGCTTTTACAAAGATTAGGTAAACTTATCCGCCTTTATGCCCTAATATTTTGACTTAAGCTCCTATGTTTACTATGCCCGCCAACATCTGGTTACTAACCTTTATTCAAGCCTTGGTCATGTGTATCGGTACTATGTTGGTGCTGTCTGGCGGGGTATTAGGTGCTCAATTAGCCCCTGTTCCAAGCCTAGCTACCCTGCCTGTTGCTTTAATGATTGTTGGTGTTGCTACTGGAGTGGTGCCGATTACCCGCTTAATGCAGCGGTTTGGTCGCAAACCAATTTTTATCAGCCTGAGTCTATTGGCTTGTACCATCTGTTTTTTGATGAGTTGGGCAATTAGTCAAGCATCTTTTTTGCTGTTGTGCATGAGTACTTTCATGTTGGGTTTATGTAGCGCAGGTTTCCAACAAATACGTTTTGCCGCTATGGAGTCAGTTAGCACAGAATTAATGCCCAAAGCGGCATCAACTGTCTTATTGGGTGGACTTGTTGCTGCATTTTTAGGCCCTGAATTAGTTACCCTTGGTAATGCTTTTATTGCAAGGGAGTTTGTAGGCGCTTTTTATTTAATGGCTGGTTTACTGCTGATATGCAGCTTGCTGTTTAGTCGAATCAAAAATACCCATGCGATCAGTCTACCTAGTCAAACTGCAGCAAGGCCACTTAAACTGATTGCCCAACAACCTATCTTTATTCTCGCAGTCTCGTCCTCAGTGGTAGGTTATGCTTTAATGAGTTTTATTATGACTGCCACTCCTGTGCATATGCATGTAATCGAACACCATAGTCTTTTACATACTAAATGGGTTATTCAAAGTCATGTGTTTGCCATGTTTTTTCCTTCCTTATTTAGTGGTTGGTTGATCAGTAAATTAGGCGTTAATAAAGTTATTTTTATGGGTATTGGCGCTTATTTACTGACTATCTTTATCGGCTTTATTGATAATCAATTGGTTAACTATTGGCTTGCTTTAGTCTTACTTGGTATTGGTTGGAATTTTTTGTTTGTCGGTGGCACGGTGTTGCTTGCGCAAACTTATCGTCCTGAAGAGCGATTTAAAGTACAGGGTTTGAATGAGTTTTTAGTTTTTAGTTGTCAAGCGCTTGCAGCATTGAGTGCGGGCATAATGTTAAGTTTATTTGGTTGGCAAGGATTGTTAGCCTTGAGTTTGTTTATCGTGCTGTTTTTAGTTTGCGTGTTACTTTTGCAAGGAGCGAAGGCACGGGGCCGCACTAAGAGTAGGGTTGTTTAATTATGAGTATCGCCACAGGAAAATACCGTCATTACAAAGGCAATGATTATGAAGTAATAGGCGTTGCCTCGCATTCAGAAGACGAATCTCAACTAGTGGTTTATCGGCCACTATATGGTCAGCAAGGCCTGTGGGTTAGGCCCTTGTCAATGTTCACTGAAACCGTCGTAGTTAATGGTATTGCAACCCCAAGATTTAAATACATCGACAATTAAGTTTAGGTTAACAGCACTACGCTAAGTGTCCAACACAGACCGGCGAGCATGGCCGCATAACTAGCAGGTACGATTTGGCTTTTAACGTGATCCATTAAGTCACAGCCGGTGGTCATGGCACTCAATATCGTGGTGTCAGAAATAGGTGAACACTGATCACCATAAACACTGCCATTGAGCACAGTTGCGAAGCAAATCATCAAGTAGAGTTCTGGATGGGCCAGACCTTGGGTTTGGGCAATACTCCAAGCCAAAGGCATGGCTAAGGGAAACGCAATGGCATAGGTTCCCCAGCTAGTGCCAGTTGAAAACGCGATTAACATAGTCATTAATTGTAAAATAATCGGCAGACTCCAATAAGGTATTTGCTCACCTAATGATTCCACCAAATAAATGCCACCACCTAATTGTTTACTAATTAGGCCTATGGTCAAGGCTAACATCAGTATTACTGAGGCGACCACCACTCCCTTTAAGCCATTACCAAAACCGTCCAATAATTGTTTTACTTTCATGCCTTTAAATAAGGCTATGCCAGCAGCGAGCAACAAGGCACAACTAAAGGCCCAATGAATCTGCGGAGAACCCAATACGATATGGGATACCACGGCCACTAAAATTAAACTTCCCAATGGAAGCAAAAATTCCAATATGTGCGCTTGATAGCCAGGCGGTACATCATTGGCGTGTAGTTCCTTGGCGCTAACGGGATGAGCGTTGGGGCCATCTAATTCTCCACTTTTCTCAACTCTAATTCGTGCATTTTTTAATAGTGGACCACTGAATTTGGTGATATTTAAACTCAACAATAAGGTGCCGATGATGGCGAAAATAGCATAGAAACTAAAGGGTACACTGGCGAAAAAGAAAGCAACTCGATCGCTTTCTGTGGCCAGAAAGGCTACGCCAGGAATAAATAGAAATGCCTGAACATAAGCTGGCCAAGCGTTAAAGGCAATTAAAGCCGCCACCGGCGACGCTGTTGAGTCCACCACATAACTCAACTCCTCGTGGCTGACTTTGGCCTTGTCAGCGATGGGCTTCACTGTGGTGCCAACCAGCACGGTGCTCATAGTGCCGCCCTGAAAAAAGATAATGCCCAAAAACCAGGCCACTAACTTAGCGGAACGTGGACCTTTGACATAGTGCTGACTCATGTAGTCGGCAAACACTTGTGCGGCGCCAGTTTTTGCCCAAATACCCATCAAACCGCCAAGTAACCATAAGTACAAAATTAAAATAGAGGCGGCGCTTGTAGTGCCAATGGATGGGATAAGAACTTGATTAATAATATCAAACTGACCCATCATGATAGCACCGACTATAATGCCACTGAGGAGTGCTATAAGAGGCTCTTTGCTTAATAAACACAATAAAATGGCTATAATGGCTGGTAATAACGACCAAAGTCCGTAATGAAAATCAGCCTTGAGTAAGACCAACTCATTCTTAACTTGACTGTCAATGCCTGAGTCAGTTGCTAACCATACCCATTGTTGTTTAAGTTCAGGCTCTTTATTTGAGCCATCTAATATGCTTTGCCTGACAGGTGACCTATTATAATCAACAATGTTTTCAATCTTGATCGGTTTTCCAGCACTCTGATACATCCAATTGCCTTGGTTATCTGTATAAGTCTCGTAGCGTAACTGCGACTCAACCCAGGTCGGTGCAATACGGTAATTGACGTAAAACGCCGCAATGATACTGATAACAAATAAAATTAGGGTAAACTGTTTATTGACGCTTGGCATGCTGGTTTCTTCTTTGATGACTCGCTTGGATAACAATCTATCACTTACTTTTACTATTTAAAAACATAGGGATAATACAATGCAAATAAAACTACTAGCAGTTCTTGGTGTGCTTGGTTCGCTTAGCTTTTCAGTTGTTCAAGCTCAAGATGCCTTCGAGAACACAAAAATAAGCAGTCAGCGCTTAAACGAATCTGTTTACATGTTGACTGGCATGGGCGGAAATATCGGTGTTTCAGCAGGTGAGGATGGCATTTTGATTATTGATGATCAATATGCGCCATTAGCCGATAAGATCGCTGTCGCCATTGGTGATATTTCCAAAGCCAAAATGAAATATGTAGTTAACACTCATTATCATGGAGATCACACTGGTTCTAACGCATATTTTAGCGAAGTTCAAAACACCACGATTTTTGCGCATGAGAATGTGCGTAGTCGTCTACAAGCTGATAAGGAAGTAAAAGCTTCGGCCTTACCGGTAGTGACATTTGCAGATGGGATCACGTTTCATTTCAATGGCGAGACAATTAAGGTAAGCCACATGCCAGCTGGCCATACGGATAGCGATAGTGTTATTTGGTTCGAAAAAGCCAATGTATTACATGCCGGTGATTTGTTTTTTGAAGGTCGTTTTCCCTATATTGATTTAGATGGCGGAGGCACAGTTGCGGGCTATATCAAAAATGTTCAAAGTTTGATCGCAATGTTAAATGATGACACGCAAATCATACCTGGCCATGGCAAATTGGCGAGCAAAGCAGATTATCAAATGGTTTTGAATATGCTTGTCGAAACCGCTGAATATGTGAAAACTAAAAAAGCGCAGGGTGTTAGCCTTGGCGATTTAACAAAGGCTGGTTTGGGCGATAAATGGAAGAGCTGGTCTTGGCAGTTCATTAATGAAGAAAAATGGATAAGTACTTTGTACAAAGGTCAGTAGTTTGCTCAATGTAAGCCACGACTATGAGCTAGCACTTGCTACTAATGAACAAGTGCTAGAGCTGAAAAACTGGTTCAGCAGTCAACAGCAAATCTTAACATGGGGTGGACCTGATTTGGTCTATCCTGTGGCGAATGAAGACTTTATAAGCATTTTAAGGGCCCCTCATCTTAACTCTTATTGTATTACTGATTCAGCTCAGCATTTACTGGCATTCGGACAATACTATTTAAGGTTGGACCGTCACCATCTCGGGCGTTTAGCAGTTAATCCAAACTATAGAAATCAAGGTATAGCCAAAGTTCTGATAGCAGGATTACTAGACCAAGCAGTTAAAAACAATAAACCCCGTGAGGCTTCGCTATTTGTATTTAAGGATAATGTTGCCGCCCTTCATTGTTACCAGAATATGGGTTTTAGGGAAGAGACCTATCCTGAGGCGATGCCAGAAAATATGCCAAACTGTGTGTATATGGTGTTGCGTTAAGCCAATTTGAGTCAGGCTTTAGGTATTATTTATTAGTGGTTTTAGCTTCTGGGTAGATCGAAAATTTTAATAATACGCTATGAAATAAGGATACATTGGTGATGTATAACACGTGCGTATAGCCCTTTTGCATGGCATTGATTTTGGTATATACATTCAGATCAAGCTTAGATATTTGAGCCAACCGTTTGCTGGTTAAAGGCGTATTGGGATCAGTGCAACGCATTGCACTTAAATGGGTTACAAAAGGTTCAATCGCATTTTTACTCACGTGACTACTGATCTGACTACGGACTTTACCAAACAAAAAGTCCTGTTCTTTAATAAAAATGATTTGTTTGTTATTACTACGCACGACATGCACAACATGGGCGTCTCTTTGATTCTTGCGTAACATGTCTTCTAGCAACTGAGACTTCGGTCCCGTAGCGTCCTTATCGGCTAAAAATCCATGCAAAGGCACTTCGTTGCCTAATACGTCAAATGGCTGTAAGTCAAAACTTTCTTCTTTGTGATAAATGGTTTTGAGGCGATCGATGGTAAATCGGTTGTTGGTTATTAACACTGACGCGCAGGGTAAATTACGAATACTTAGCTCCCATAAAAAGCGATAAATATTGCGTTGCCGTATGCTCAGGTCTCGCTGGTTAAAATATTCACTATTGTTACTAAATAAACCACGTAACTTTTGTCCTTCGGTTTTAACCAATTGTTCAGGTAACTTAAGATGCAAAATACCGGAAGTTTTGTCGTATTTGACTATTTGGTATTTTTGGCCGCTTAGTTTAAGGACTTTGACCGAGATTTTGATTTGCTCTTCGAAGTTTATATCACCCGGCTTATTCAAGGTTAGTTTTAAACCATGTGCCGACAGATCATTCAAAGTTGCCTCATGTTGCTTAAACAAGCCCACTTTGATTATTGCGGGTGCATTCATTAAATAACGAGCTTCGGCTCGTCGATCAGTTTGATCTTCCATCACAATTGCAATAGACCAGCGGCTTAAGTCATCAATAATAACCTTCGGAAAAGGTTTTAACGGCTCGGGTTGGGCTATTTTTAGATTACCAATCCAGTTGGTCACATCTTTACAGAAAAGTATGTGACTGATCTGACTTAACTCACCGTATTCACTGGCAATGATATCATGAATATCAAAGGCCACGGATTTATGGCTAGCTTCGACCGTTTCTAAACGATATTGAATTACACTAAATTTATCTGATAGGGTCGCTAACTGAATAAATTGCTTGATTAAGCCATTGTTGGCCAATTGCCGATGAGTAGCGGCAACATGCACCTCTTGGTTTTTGTTTTCCAACACGCCTTTAAGCAGAAAAGTTTCTTTGTGTACTTGCAACTCTTTAATTAAATTATAAAAAATATTGTGGGTGGGTAAATCTTTGAGGTTTGAATAGCGGCTGTTGTATTCTAAATTAGTCGGCGTCATTAACTCAAAAAGGGGCTGTAATTGACCGTCTTTTTGGCCAAGAAATAGCGGGATCCAAGGACTATTCGCTAGAATTCTATCGCGTTCCAAGTTTTGCATAACCCGTTCAATTTCTAATTCTCGTTGCAAAGGAAACTGATTAACAGCGTTTTCAACATATTTAGCTAGACGTTCAATAAATTTTTTCGGGGTTGCGGGGGATAAACTAAAAGCAGTCTCAAATACCGACGATTCTTTATTAAAATTGGTGTCGGTTAATACATAGGTAATGTCGGTTTGTTTATCAGTAAATCCAGCCACCTTGGGAAAGGTAAATACAAAAACGCTGTTTTCGGTTTCAATCACTGGCGTGCGTTTGGTTTCTACTACCATACCTTTGTGGGATAAGGATAAGACCGGGCAGTTTTTGCCTTTGTCAAAAGTAGGGCTAAAAACCGTAAAGTTAGGGCGAATGGCTAAGTCTTCACCAAAATCGATATCATTAAAATATTGCGATTCAACACAAAAGGCTTTGACAATTTTTTCTTGCTGTTCTTGTTTTATAAATGATTGATAGTGTTCCGAGTTCATCACCGACTCGAATACCCCTACCGTATAGCGGTCGGAAAAACGGTTAGTTTCACGCTGTAATATCTCTTGTCCCACTTTATCTAAACGCATGGCAATGCCAAAATGTTTAAACTTCAGAACGGGAAATTTAGCAAACTGTGAGTTATCGGCTGATGCATCGGTTAGAGAAGTCAAGCGTATGACCTCTTCTTTAATAATATTTCGTACGCGGCTAGGCAGTCGACCAGAAAATTTATTCAGCCCTTCAAGCAGGCGATTTTCCTGTTGCAGGGGTATCAGTTTATTGATGAGCGATTTATATTGTTTTATAACAAGCGCATCATCACTGATTTTGTCTGGTATTAAAGGAGAACTCGACAAACTTAGACCTTTAGGTTGTTAGTATTTTACAAAGTTAAAACAGTCGACACCCATTATGTAATAGTAATGTAACAAAAAGTAAACAACTTACGTAGAGTTCAAGTTAAATAAGTAGTAATAGCTTATTTTTTAAAACGTTGTTCACCACCTATCCATGTTTGCAGCACTTGGGTACGCCAAATATCTTTTGACTCAACTTTAAATATGTCTTGGTCGACCAAAATGAAATCAGCCCATTTGCCTGGGGTCAAGCCACCTAATATTTTTTCTTGGTGGGCTGCATAAGCAGCATCTAGGGTAAATGCACGAAACGCTTGTTGAACGCTCAGTGCTTCCTCAGGGATCCAACCATCAACAGGTTGATTATCTCTATCTTGCCTTGTCACTGCTGCATGCAGACCGTAAAAGGGATTGGCTAATTCAACGGGAAAATCCGAGCCAAATGCGAGGGGCGAACCTTGTTTTAAAAAAGAGTGCCATGCATATGCACCTTTTAAGCGCTCTGCTCCAATACGGTCTTCGGCCATGTTTTTGTCGCTGGTGGCGTGTGTGGGCTGCATTGAGGGAATAATTTTTAAACTAAGAAAGCGGGGGATATCTTCAACGGCTACAACTTGTGCATGCTCCACTCGGTTGCGAAGTTCTTGACCACCAATCCGTTTAAAACTGTCCTCAAACTGGTCAAGTACCATACGGTTGGCACGATCACCTATAGCATGAAAATTCAATTGAAACCCGTGACCTAGAACAAGATCGAATAGGGGTTTAAATTCTGATTTGCGAGTAAGTAATAAGCCACTATTTTCAGGTGCATCCGAATAAGGTGCTAAGAGAGCTGCACCTCTGCTGCCTAATGCTCCATCACCATAGGCTTTTACACTGCGAATCGACAAGTAATCATACTGATCTTGTACAAAGCCCTTTTCAAGCATAGCGCTGAGATTGGGGGCAGTAGCTGCAATCATGGGATAGATACGCACAGGTAGAGTATGTTCTGCCACGCGTTGTTGATAATACTCATAAACACTCTCACCAATTCCAGCATCATGAGCGCTGGTAATGCCCACAGAAAGTAGGTGTTTACCGGCAGCGTTTAATTTACTTTTAAGGCTTTCTGTTGATGATTTAGGTAAATGTGCGGTCAGTAGTAAATCGGCATTATCTATTAAAACTCCCGTTGGATTGCCGCTTTTATCTCTGACAATTTTACCGCCGGGTGGATCTAGTGTTTCTTTGGTAATGCCCGCTAATGCGAGTGCTTTACTATTGACCCAGCTTGCATGGCCGTCGACACGAGACAACATCACGGGACGATCGCTAATATATTCATCTAATTGTTTGGCTGTCGGAAAGGCTTTGTCAGGCCATAACACTTGATTCCAACCACGGCCGGTTATCCATGCAAGTTCACTATTTTGATTCGCGTAATCTCTTACTTTTTGTGCGGCTAAGGCTGCTGAGCCAATATCCCGCAAATCTACCTCAAGTAGTGTTTCACCCAAGCCCATAATATGGCCATGTGCATCGATTAAGCCGGGTAACAAGACCCTGTTATTGCCATCAATTAGGGTGGCCGTTGGGTAGCTGGTAATGAGTTCTTGGTTGCCGATGGCAAGTACCTTACCACCATCAAATACGAGATTGCTGAAGACAATAAGTTGACCATCGTTATCTAAGGTATAGCCTCTGACGTTAGTAATATGAGTAGGCGCAGCAGATGCCACGAAACTCAAGATGCTAATAGCAACAATCAACCAAATTCTCATAGTAATTCCCTTAAGTTCTCATTATTTTGAGTCTGCAAGTGCACTACGTGATATTACGCAGCGATATGCTCTAAAAAATATGCTTATGTTTTGTCACAAAAGACGGGTTAAAGCAAGATATTAGGGCGTTCATCTAAGTGATTGGTGTGCCAAATCTGTTGCATCTTAAGATTATCAATATTGCCACCGGATAAGATAACTACCACAGTTTGTTTATTTGATTTGCCGGCTAACCAACGACACACGGCATGCATACTCATGGCGCAAGTGGGTTCAACATGAATTTTTAATAAATGTTGTAACCATTGAGTCCAGTAGGCAATACCTTTTTCGTCAACCTCCACGATATCGTCAAGCTGTTGTAAAAAAGGAAAGGTCAAATTACCCACGGCTAAGGTCGCAGCACCGTCCGCCAAGGTTTGAGGGGCCTCAGCTAATGATTGAATTTTACCTAGGCGCACTGACTGCGCAGCATCGTTACCAAGCAGAGGTTCCACACCTATCACTGCGCAATTTGGATGTTGCGCCTTAGTATAAATATACGTACCCGCAATGAGGCCACCGCCACCGACGGGCGCGAAAATACCATCCACATAGCCTGTTTGTGCGAAACAATCAGCAGCGACGGTACCTTGTCCGGCAATAATGTCAGGATGGTTGAAAGGCGGTACCCACAAGGTATCTGGTTGTAATGCGGCTTGTTTTACTCGTTCGTCGGCTTCTTTGCGCGTAGGGCTGAGTATTAGCTCGGCGCCATAAAAACGGGTCGCTGCTGCTTTGACACTGGAAATATTTTGGCCACTATAAACCGTTGCTTTAACGCCCAGCAGTTTGGCTGCGTAAGCAACTGCTTGCGCATGATTACCTGAGCTACTGGCAACAATATTGTTAGCTAAGCGGCCTTCCTCTTTGGCTTTAAGCAACATATTTAAGGCACCACGAATTTTAAAAGCGCCGACTTTTTGTAAACATTCAGCTTTAAACAAAACTCTGTGACCTAACCATTCATTTAATAACGATGACTCAAGTATAGGTGTGTGATTTATATGTGGATTAATACGATGTTGCGCAGCTTGAATATCATCAATAGTCACTGTCTGCATGGCTGCTTATTTGCGTTTAAAAGGTTCATTATTGAGAAGCTCATAGTTTAACATGGTGATATAGTTTATTTTTAACATGGATTTATCTAAATCCAAAACAATTGCGCAAGAGGGAATATATGGGTCTGTTAGATGGTTTATTAGGTAATGCTTCAGAAGTCGATGTCGAAACAGTTGCACAAGAGCTAGCCCCTATTATTGGAGAGACTGAATCTATACAGCGTGTATTTAAAGTGATCCGCGATATGTATGTATTCACTAATAAACGTCTTATCTTGATTGACAAGCAAGGGATTACAGGTCGTAAGGTGGATTATCATTCAATACCCTATCGCGCGATTACTCAATTTAAATTGGAAACGGCAGGGCATTTTGATTTAGACGCCGAATTGAAAATTTGGATTTCAGGTCAAGATAATCCCATTATCAAAGAATTGAAAAAAGACACAGTAGTGGGCATACAGCAAACATTAGCAACGCATATGTTTGCTTGATTTTTAAATACAAAGACTAACGATGACCAAGCTTTACCGGGTTTAAATAAGCCATATCTGAGAAATAATAAGCGAGTGCAGACAATATGCTAGCTTACAAAAAATGAATCAACATGCCTTGCTTTTGGGAATGTTCTGGAACTTTATGTTGCTTGTATTGAGGAGGTTGCAACTGTAGTAGAGGTAGTAGCTGCTCATAACCAGAAAAAATAATGGCTTCGTTGACGACCTTAAACGTGGATGTCTCGTTATCACTCCTCCTCGCTCGGTTTTATAAAGTGTTATAGTCAGTAGTCATGCAACTATTGGCTAAAACAATTTCAGTCAATAGTCATTATCAATGATTAGAGGGTCCTCCTAGCCGATGACGCACAACACACCGCTGTCCTTGCATTTTAAAGACAAACATATTTGGCTAGATATGATTTTATTAGCCTTATTGTTTATTGTGGCTCATTATTTTCCGCTGCTAAAAATTGTACCCTTAATCGCAAGTTTGGAACTATTTAGTTTTTTCTGTTTTCACTTATTGGCTAAGGGTAGCCGTTTTCAGCTACAGGGATTTTTGGGTGGATTTATCTCTAGTACGGCGGTTTTTTTACAAGTATTAAACGAGCATAAATTTGCCGCGACACCAGACAAAGATGTGTTACTGGCTCTATTATTTGCCATTTGTGCCATGTTGTTAGAATGTGTGTTTATCATCTATTTTTTGACTGAAACTGCACCACTAAATTACTACTTGCCATTTGTTGCTCAGCTAGTCTTTTTTTGTAGCATTATTTTTTATATCAATATCAGTAAACATCCGCGATTCATCAGCGAATTTGATGGTGAGCCAGTGCCAGAAATTGAGCTGTTGAACGATCATCCCATTGTGTGGAAAAACGTCATTAAGCTATCACTATTTATCCTCGCTATTATATGGCTTATGCATTTTATTGGCAGTGAATTTGGCTTATCCCGTGGTCTGAGTACCTTATTAGTATCACTTTTTGAAGCTCATGCTATTCTCGCCTCGTTAATGACTGAATGGTCTATAAGCCCAAATGAGATTCAACTTTTGCCGTTGTTTTTAGTTATCTTATTAGGCAATACCTTGAGTAAATCGTACTTGGTATACAAGGGCACTAACCTGCGGCAAAAAGGGTTTTTTATTACGGTAATTATCCTTGCACTAGTGCTCGCTACTGCAGCCACTTTGATGGGAATTAATCTGCTGGAATAATACTAACAACAAAGCGTAGTATTGATTATTAATGACTATATTGTTGTTTGTTTTTGACCACAGATAACTTGACTTTAGCGCTGATTATTACATTTCAATCGAACGTTAATTTTCGCCTTGTATAGCCAGTAGTTCCGCGGGTATAACTATTTCAAGCGTGAGCAAAAACTGTTGGGCACTTTGCATAGTTAGGCATCGTTGAGGCTGAACAGGCTGTCCCTTAAAATAAGCTAATAAATATTCGTTATCCTCAGGATTATCCACAATCCAGCACTCAGCTTTTTGATTACGTCTGTCTAAATCAACATGGTACTTGGCATGTCGAATTGAATCAGGGACGTGCCAGCCACGCATATCGACCAATAAAGTCCAGACTTTACCGCGCATCTGAGCGAGAATTTCAGCTAAGTCAGATAAATAAGCCAGATCATGTTGAATTGACCAATGACCTTGTAAATTAACAAAAATCAGAGCGTCAAAACAAGTGATGGAATGTGAAGCTTGAGTAGTCATTAAGTTGCGGTATTTCCAAAAGGATAAATTATGGTGATGCTTAATTAGACTGCAAAATATCAGTATTAAAGAGCACTGCTAATACCCACCTATTCTAGCAGAATTTAATGATTTGGCGATGCCTAGAAATAGCTTGAATGCGACACGGCCTCTCACGATAATTTTACCTTGCGTCAAAAGGAAATGGTCTGTGGCTACTAAGGTCACTGCAGAGCATATGGCCTGTGGAAAACAATAATCTTGTTCGCGTAGGAACATTTTTTTGCTTCAAGACAGCAGATTGTCTAACAATCACCTCGCGCACCGGATAAAAACGTTTAGCTTTTGTGATACTTTCGGGACATCTACTTCACATACTTCAACTCGCGATTAACCAAACTAACTATTCAAGCGAGGATTGAAGATGATTAAATTAAAACCTACTTATATTGCGGCGTTACTGGCTTTGAGCAGCACGGCGTCTAATGCTGCTGAACTCAATATCGAAATTCAAAATTTAACCCATGGTATCTATTTTACGCCTATCGCAGCAGTGGTTCACACACCTGAAACGAGTCTTTTTGAAGTTGGCGAGGCTGCCAGTACCGAATTGCAAATGATGGCTGAAGGGGGGGCGCTGGATGGTTTGTCGACCATTGCAACGTCTATCAATGCTGATGTTCTGGCTAACCCTGCTGGTGGTTTGTTGGCACCATCGGCTAAGGCTGCGGGTGCCCTAAGTACTGCTGCTGGCAATACTGTTTTGTCGGTAGTAGCCATGATGTTGCCCACTAACGATGGTTTTATTGGTTTAGACAATTGGACCATTCCGACTGAAACTGGCACCTATACCATTTATTTGAATGCCTATGATGCTGGCACCGAAGCTAATGATGAGATTCGGGGTAGTGGCGTTCCGGGTATGCCAGGTATGCCAGTGCCTCCTCCGCTTGAAACCTTAGTTGGCCAAGGTGGTAGCGGTGTTGCAGGTGCTGATACTAACGCGACTGTACACATTCATCGTGGCAGTATTGGCGATAATTCTATGACGGACGGCAATAGTGACGTTTCCAATACCGTGCAACGTTGGTTGAATCCAGTGGCTAAAGTGACAGTCACTGTCAACTAAGGAGTAATGTATGTATCAGCTTAAAAAATTACCTCTGGCTACCTTAGTGAGCAGTATTTTGCTGCTTACTGCCTGTGGTGACGATAAAATTGTCGAGGTCATTAAAGAGGTAGAGGTTGAAGTGCCAGCACCAGTGCCGACCCCGGTCAACTTTAGCTATGAAATTACGGTTACCAATTTAACCAACAGTCAACCTTTGTCGCCTGTCGCTGTGATCTTGCATAAACAGAGTCACGTGTTTTCTGTGGGAGGCATTGCTTCTCTCGAACTCGAGCAAATGGCTGAGGGTGGTGATAATTCTGGTTTGATGAACTGGGGCTTTGGTCTGGCTAGCCGCTCTGGCGCAGCGCCGATTGGGCCGGGCGCAAGTGAGACCATCATGATTACTATTGAGGACGTGAGTGATGCTAATTTGTCGTTAGCTTCAATGTTAGTGAATACAAATGATGGTTTTAGCGGTCTTGATGCTTGGAATGTAAGTCAACTAGCGTTAGGTGACTCTTGGACAACTAATGCATTTACTTATGATGCAGGTACCGAAGCCAATACTGAAGCTGCAGGAACCATTCCTGGACCAGCGGATGGCAGTGAGGGTGCAGGCTTTAATACCGACAGGGATGATAGTGGTTTTATTTCTATGCATCCGGGAGTGGTGAGCAGTGATGACGGTTTAAATACATCGATTCTCACTCAGGCCCATAAGTTTGATAATCCGAGTATGCGCATTAAGGTAACCCGCATTGAATAGCACCCAGCAATGAAGAGTTAAATTAACCACCTTACGCGCTTACCACTGAGCGCGTTTATGCATTTTGTTTTAAACGTTTTTTCACATTGAGTAATGACAGATAAAAGGACAACTAAGGATGACAGATAAGGTATTGGTGGTGGAAGATGATATCGATATTGCTAATCTTATTCGGGTTAATCTGGTGGAGCTGGGCATTGAAATCGAACATGAAATAGATGGCCAACTTGCTTTGAAAAAAGCGCTAGATAAACACTACTCAGTGCTGTTGTTAGATATTATGTTGCCCGGTATGAGTGGTTTGGATATTTGTCGTCAGGTGCGCGAAAAAAAGCCCGAACAAGCCATTATCATGTTAACTGCAAAAAACTCCGAAACAGACCGCGTGCTTGGTTTAGAGCTGGGCGCCGACGATTATATGACTAAACCCTTTAGTGTGCGTGAATTGCAGGCCAGAGTGAGGTCGCAATTACGTAAAGTACATTTTTTGCAACAAGCGACTCAAGAACAGGGGCTCAGCCCAGAAAAAGCCATTAACATCGGCAATCTAAGAATTGATCAGCAGACTCATCAAGTAAAATTGGCCGAACAGCTGCTGGACTTAACCGCAACAGAATTCGAGTTGCTTTTTCACCTTGCTAGCCATCCTAATCAGGTTTTTAGTCGTTGCCAGTTATTAGAGTCGGTGTGGGGTTATCATCACAGTGGTTACGAACATACGGTTAACTCTCACATTAATCGCTTACGCGCCAAAATAGAGCTAGATGCAACGGCTCCACGAATTGTCCAGACAGTGTGGGGCGTAGGTTATAAATTTAATCCACAAGGAGTGGCCTTATGAAACTGTGTTTTTATCAACGTATGGCCTTGTCTTTGGTGGCGGTTTTTATTTTGGTGATGGTTTTATTTGTGTGGTTTAGCGGGCAGATGCAAGCGCTTTCCAAAAGTGAAGCAGAGCAAAAACTCCACCTGGGTTTAGCAGAGCATTTGGTGAGCGACAATCCTCTATTGCAACAAGGTAAGTATGACCATGACACCTTGGAAAATCTATTCCATACCCTGATGGTATTGGGCCCTAATTTTGAATTTTATTTTGTTGATAGCGGTGGCAATATCCTAGCCTACTCAGCTGAACCGGGTAAGGTTAAGTTAGATAAAATAAGACTTGAACCGATGTTACAGTTGGTCGAAGGAAGTAATGACTTCCCTATTTTGGGCGATGATCCGCGGCAAATAGCCGGTCAAAAAATATTTTCAGCAGCGCCTGTCTATCAAAACAATATATTACAGGGATACTTGTACGTCATTATCGGTGGGCAAATTTATGACTCGATTATTGATAGCTTAAAAAGCAGTCAGACCCTCAGAGAATTTGCTTTTTTGCTAGTCAGCAGCATGATTTTTTTACTTGTTGCCCTGCTTGTTTTGTTCAAATATTTTACTGCGCCACTTAAATTATTGAGTAATGAAATGGAGCAAATATGCGGCGAAGACTTCCAATTCGAGCATCGAGTCACGCAGTTAAGCCGTTGGCGTAAGGGGAGTAAAGATGAGGTGCAAAGATTAGGTTGTGCCTTTAATGATATGTTGCATCACATTGACAAACAGTTTTCCCAATTGCAGCAAATAGACAAACAAAGACGCATACTACTCGCTGATTTGTCACATGATCTGCGCACGCCCTTGGCTAATTTACAGGGTTATATTGAAACGCTTGCCCTCAACGCCGATAATTTGAGTGAACAAGACCGCAGGCGGTTTGTAGAAATATCCTTAAAAAATTCAAAAAATCTCAAACGTTTAATCGACCAGATATTTGAGCTAGCCTATCTGGAGGGTGAGCAAGTGACACTTAATCAAGAGTCATTTTTGTTGGGGGAATTACTTTATGATATCACCGCAAAATTCGCCCTTAAGGCCAAAGAAAAAAATATTAGCCTAACGATTAGCCCTGCTCAGTTTGATTTTCAGGTCTTTGCTGATATTGGAAAGTTAGAGAGAGTAATGACTAACTTGCTTGAAAATGCTATCCGCCATACACCGATAAATGGCAAGGTTGAACTTGAGGTAAACCAACATAAAGACAAGCTCAGAATCAATATACGTGATTCGGGAGTGGGTATCAGCGACAAAGAAATTGGCTTTATTTTTGATGCCCGCTATCAAGCCAGTAACAGCGAAAAAGACAGCAATATGCATGCAGGATTAGGTTTGGCTATTTGTAAAAAGTTAATTGATCTGTTTGATTCTTCGCTGACGGTCGAAAGTCAATTGGGCCAAGGCTCTTGTTTTAGTTTTGAGCTTAAATTAGTCAGTTAATTCGATTAATTGTTCTGTAATGCAGATTTAATAGCGCGTCCTACTAGCTCATTTTTAGCCACTAGGACGCGTTTTTTTATTTCATATCAAAATGTTTGTCGAAAAAGTTAGTGATCGTTTTATATAAGTGAATACCCGTGTTTTTACCGCGAATACTGTGCTTTTTACCGGGATAATCCATGGCTTCAAAAGGAATCGCTAGGTCCTGTAGGTGTTTGTAAAGTTTGGTGCTATTGGTAAACAAGACATTGTCATCAGCCATACCATGGTAGATGAGTAGATCGCCCTTTAAGTCCTTGGCATAAGGAAATACAGATGAGGCGGTGTAAGCATCTTTATCGGTATTAGGATTACCCATATAACGCTCTGTGTAAAAGGTATCATACAGTTCCCAGTCGGTAACCGGTGCACCTGCTACCCCAGCTTGAAAATAATCACCGGCTTTGAACATGCTCATTAACGTCATATAGCCGCCATAACTGTGGCCATGAACACCAATACGGGTGGCGTCCACATAGGGTAGAGTACGCAAAAATTTGACACCAGAGACTTGGTCTTGCACTTCTATGGCCCCCATTGCTTTATAAATGGGATCTTCAAAGGCTTTGCCGCGATAGTTTGAGCCACGGTTGTCCAGAGTAAATACCACATAACCTTTGTTTACCCAATGTTGAAATAACAAGCCACGATTACCACCCCAACTGTTGGTTACCATTTGCGCATGGGGTCCACCATAGAGGTAAACTATCACCGGATGTTTTTCCTGCAAATTTGCCGGTTTGTACAAGCGATAATACAACTCGGTACCATCTTCAGCTTTAAAACTGGCTATTTCTGGTTTGACCCATTGGTCTTGATAGGCAACAAGTGGGTGGTTCTCATCAATATTATTTTCACTTAACCAGGTGATTTGTGTGCCATCGGCCCTATGTAAACTGACTTGCGGCGGAGTATTGGTAGTCGAATAGTTATCCACATAAATACTGGCATCTTGACTAAATGAAATGGAATGTGTGCCGGCACGTTGGCTAATACGCTCAATTGCGCCATCTTTAAGGGATACAGAGTATAAATGATTTTCAGTAGGCGTGTCCTTGCGCCCGCTGAAATAGATCAGTTGTTTGGCTTCATTTACGGCTTCAATATTATTCACAACCCAGTTACCCTGAGTAAGTTGTTTAACTAATTCACCGTTGGTTTTATACAAATACAAATGTTTGTAGCCATCACGCTCAGAAGCCCAAATAAAATGTTTATTATCAGCTAAGAAATGCAAGTCGTCATTGAGGTTAACCCAAGTTGTACTGGTCTCTGCTAACAATGTCTGTTGGGTGGTTTTACGTAAATTATAGGCCTTTAATTTCAGTGTCTGTTGATCTCTGGGCATGATTTGATAGCTTAGAGTTTGACTATCAGCCATCCAATCTACACGGGTTAAATAGATGTCTTTATCTGCGCCTAAATCAATCCATTGGCTTGATTGTTTAGCAACATCCATGACAGCCAGTTTCACCAATACGTTTGGGGTGCCTGCAGCAGGATATCTCTGAGTAATCATTTCGATGGAGTCTGCGTATATTTCGCTACGAGTAATTTCTTGTACTGGACTCTCGTCAATTTGGGTAAAGGCAATATAGCGTTCATCGGGTGACCACCAATATCCCGTCATGCGATTCATTTCTTCTTGTGCAACAAACTCAGCCATGGCATTTTTTATATTGCCCTGACCATCATGGGTTAGGCGTGTTTCTACACCATTTTTAATGTGTTTGATGTAGAGATCTTGATTACGCACATAAGATACGTAGTTGCCCTGTGGAGATAGTTTAAAATCAGTTTCAAATTCAGGCGTATCAAGCAGTTGTAGGGCTTTTTTATCGCCCAATTTAAAATAGTAAAGATCGCCACCTAGGGGAAACAAAAGGGCCTTTCCATCTTTCGACCATTCATAACTAACAATGCCGCTGCCGCTCAAACGCATACGTTCGCGCCGAGCTTTTTCTTCGTCAGACAATTCTTCTGGACCGGAACTAAGGTCATCAGAATTAAATAACATCTGGATCTTTTTCGTTCTCAGATCGTATTCCCAGAGGTCAAGTCGTTCATAGTCACTGGTTTTGCCTTGTAAAAAGGTCACTCTTTTGCCGTCTGGCGATACTTTAAGGCTGCGTGGTGCGCTACCTTCTAAGGCGGGTGATGCAAACATGCGCTCTATGGTGAGACTTTCGCTGTAACTATGGCTGGTCATTAAACTGAATCCGCAAAGTAAAAGACAGGTGAGTTTTTTCATTATTATCAGTATCCTGTTATTTCTGTCGTTAACTATTTATTTCTATGCTACCTGAAACTGATAATGTTTTAAGTAGCATAGGTCTTGGTTGGGCATTGTAATCTCTCTCTACTCATAGGTAAAACATGTCGGACAAATTACATGCATTAGTATTAGGCGCCACAGGCTTAGTGGGTAAAGCACTGGTTAATCAATTACTTGATGATGGGCGTTACCAAAGCGTAACGTGTTTGTTACGCAAGCCTTTGCCGCAACATTTATTTAAGTCTCCTAACCAAAAGCTCCAACCCATAGTGATTGATTTTAATCAATTAGAAGATTATCAAGGCTATTTTAGTGCTGCCCACATATACGTATGTTTAGGTACAACGATCAAACAAGCGGGTAGTCGCTCTGCGTTTCGACGAGTAGATTTTGAATATGTGCACATTGCGGCGCAATTAGCCCGCGCGCAGCGAGCCCTAAGTTTTGTTTGGATTTCATCAGTTGGCGCAGATGCTAAAAGTCGTAATTTTTATCTGCGAGTAAAGGGCGAATTAGAAAATGCGATTATGGGCATGACAGGCTTAAATAATGCGTCTGGGGTTAGGCCGTCGTTACTGTTAGGTGAGCGCCAAGATTTTCGTCTGGGTGAGCAAATCGGCATGCAAGCCGCTAAGGTTTTTGCGCCATTGTTAAGGGGCAAGTTTGCCAAATACCGACCAGTACATGCTGCAGACGTGGCTGCGCAGATGATACGTTTACAACAGTTTTGAAAGGTTTATGACACGCGTAAAAGCCGGTTTTCAGTTTAAGCAGTTTTTTATTGAGCATAGCTTATGCGCCATGAAAGTAGGCACTGACAGTATCTTACTTGGTAGTTGGATAAAGCCAGAGCAAGCACAAAATGTACTCGATATCGGCACGGGCTCAGGTTTGTTGGCGGTGATGTTGGCGCAAAAAACAACATATAGTTGTCAACTTTACGGCATCGATATTGACCCCGATGCAGTAAAACAAGCAAAAATAAACGGCCTTCTCAGCCCCTGGCCTAATAAGCTGAATTTTGCACATGTGGCATTGCAGGACTTACGACACCAACGTCACTGGCCACAGCAGTTTGATTTAATTGTGAGTAATCCTCCATATTTTGCCCAAAACCCAAGCAGCAACCAGCAGAATATCCAGCAACATGACCAAGCACGCATCAATGCTCGGCAAGTCTCTTGCCTTGCTCATAGTGAATTGCTCAAATATGTCAATGTTCACTTATCTGATCGCGGTACTTTTATTTGTATTTTACCTGCTGATATTTGCGCCAAATTTATACAGCAAGCGCAACAGCAACAGTTGTTTGTCGTCCATCAATTGCAAGTAAAAAGTATAGTAGGTGGAAAAATCACTCGTCAAATATTGAAATTCAGTCGATACTCAAGTGAAACCCTATATGACAATTTGCTTATTTATTCACAAGCTAAGCAATATTCATCACAGTATATTGAATTATGTCGAGACTACTATTTGCGATTTTGAAGGAAGTAAGCCTGAGTGGGTTTGCATTACTGAATTGATCAACCAAACTTGATGGGAGTAAGTCATGTATACGTCTAAGTTGCCAGAGTCTATCCGCTCATTGGTTGAGCAATTGCAAATAGTTGAAGTGACGTGGCAGGGAGTGCCAATCCAGGTACCTAAATTTGCCGTGTATGCCGTTATTGACTCCCCACTTTATGATCAAGTTGTTTATCGAAATGGTCGCCATATCGGTTTGTTAAAATTTGGGCGTTATAACATCCCTGTGCTTGACCCTTTTAAAGAAAATGTTGAACTCAAACCTAAATTTGTCATTATTATGAGTCATTGTCGTGGCAATTTGTTTGGTTTATATGGCTACACAGCCGATCACGTAGAGTTTGATATCAACCTGCCTTTTTACCACGGTTCAGTTCCTCGTATTGTGCAGGCCTATGTTTAGGAGTGGGTAGTATTTTCCTACTTAGTCTGTATAAATGGCCAGAATATATTAAGTACTAGAGCGTATATTTACTGTTAAGGCCCTGTATTCTGCTGGATAGCCACATTGGAACAATATTTGTAACGTAATTCTACTCTGCAACGAGGTGTATCATTACTTGTTGCACTAATACCACATTGTCTAAGTTTCATGATTTGTGCTGTAGGGAGTTAGAAAACCTAAGTTTTTTATTGTGGAATAAGCTGCTTGCCAGTCTGATCAGATAGCTCGCTAAAAATAAGGAAGTGTCGATGAAATGTTGCGCCAAATATAGCTTTAATGGACAGAAACCTAGTGCCTTATCTATCTGCTGTTTATTGGTTTTGCTACTGTTAGGACTGAGCAGTGGCTGTGCCGTCAATAAAACGCAAAATGAGCCGGCAACAGACTCACAAACACAAAACATGCGGATTGATAGCTCACACGGCAGTTTTGAACTTGCTCCTACCGTAGTGAGTTATGCGCCCGAAAATTTTAGTGATCCCTTTGAAAGTTTTAATCGCCCGATGTTTGCCTTTAATGACTTTATGTTTAGACATATTTTAATTCCCATAGGCAACGGTTATCAAAATGTGGTGCCAACGCCCGTTCGGGGTGGTGTTACTAATTTTTTCAGTAATATTCGTGAACCACTCAATGCGCTTAATCATGTTTTGCAGGGTAATGGTTCTAACACGGGGGTGAGTGTTGGGCGATTCCTAATCAATTCTACTATCGGGCTACTGGGATTATTTGATCCTGCCGACGCTTGGTTTGCCTTAAAAGAGCAAAAAGCCACTTTAAATCAAACGCTGGCTAGTTATGATATGGCCTATGGCAGTTTTTTAGTTTTACCCTTTCTTGGACAAACTGATACCCGCAATGGTTTCTCTACCTTAGTAGAGGGAGTTATCCATCCCCTTAATACTGTGGCCGATGCACCGCAAAGTTTATATATTCAGGCTTTTGGTAGTTTTCATGAATTTGCCCCTCATGCAGGTAGTTATGAAATATTGCAGCAACAAAGTGACGACCCCTACTTATTTTTCCGTAATCTCTATTTACAAGGCGTATTACGTGATGCGCAATTTACCGAAGGGGCCATGCCAATTGAGGCGTTTCCGCTTAACCCCTATTCAGAAAAGCAACATACTGTAAAAGCGCTAGAGCCCAGTGACAAGGAAGCTGAGTTTACCAAGCCAGCGCTGGAACCTTAAAATGCAGGTAGCTGCGCGTTTTATAACCCAACACAACAAACTTATGATCGGCATTTTTGTGGTCTTGACCCTTGTTTTAGCTTGGTTTGTGCAAAATTTTAAAATTGATGCTTCTGCCGAAACCTTGTTACTTAAAAACAACAAGCTGTATATTGAAACTCAGGTTATTAATCAGCGCTTCGCTCCGCAAGAATTTATTCTGGTGGCTTATGAGCCCAAGAGTGGAGACGTTTTTTCCGACGAATCTTTTACAACTATTGCCCAGCTCAGTGAGGCCTTTAGTAAACTCGATAGAGTTGCCTCAGTGACCAATATTCTTAACGTGCCACTATTGTCAAAAGCGACTTCCCTTGATGCCAAATTAGATCCCGATGAATGGAAGTGGCAGAGTAAACACTATGCGCCACAAGAAATGCGTGAAGTGTTCAAAAACCACCCACTTTATACCGACCTTTTAGTTAATCAAGCCATGACTGCCACCGCTATTCAAGTGGTATTCAAAGCTGATAAGGCCCTGAGCGACATTCAAAACCAAATTACTGATTTGCAGAAAAAAGTCCTTAATGATGAGCTCACCGAACAAGATCAACAGCAGATAAACAGCTTAAGACAACAAGCGGATCCCTTGGAACAAAAACTCAATCAACAACGTCAAAAGGAAATCAATGAGATTTATCACATCATTGAGCCGTATAAACAGCAGGCAAATATCTACTTAGGTGGCGCTCAAGTTCTGGCCTTTCAACTGATTGACATCATACAGAATGATTTAGTGATTTTTGGCAGTGCTATCGGGGTAGTTATCTGCCTCTTATTATGGGTGATATTTGGTCAATTTCGCTGGGTGCTTATTCCTATAATTTGCTGTGCGGTCAGTGTGGTACTGACCATTGGTTTGTTTGGTTTGCTTGATTTGCGCACAACAGTTATCTCGTCTAATTTTGTGGCACTCCAGCTTATTCTGACCTTGGCTATTGTGATCCATTTGCTGGTGGAATATCGCCAGTTGGCAGGTCAGTTACCCGACGTAACTCAACAAGAGTTAGTGCAAACAACCTTCATTAATAAACTCAAACCATGTTTTTATGCTGGCTTTACTACCTGTGTGGGTTTTGCGTCTTTGTTGTTTAGTGGTATTCAACCAGTGGTATCGTTTGGTTGGATGATGATGGTCGCTATGGTTATTTCGATTTTGGTAAGTTTGATACTTTTTCCGGCCATAGTTAGCTTATTTAACCGTCAGGATAAAATACAAGTTCATCGCATAAGTCGCTTTATAATCAATGGTTTGCAGCGCTTAAGCTTAAGCCAGCCAAACTGGATTTTTGCCATTAGCCTTGTTTTGTTGTTAGCTAGCGCAGTGGGTTTAAGTAAACTCAGTGTGGAAAATAGTTTTATTAATTATTTTGATAAATCGACACGGGTGTTCAAAGAGCTTTCCTTTATTGATCAGCAATTTGGTGGTTCAACCCAACTGGATATCATCTATAACATTCCTGAAGTGCAACAAGACAAAGAGCTAGTTTTAAGCGCACAAAGCGTGCAATCTTTGCAAAAAGTGCAGTTTATCATGCGACAGTTTGCCGCCATGGGTAATGTCACGTCAGTGGTGAACTTCACGGAACTGGCGCAGATTATTAATAGCGGTAAACCGCTTACTGAATACGAATTGACCGTAATCTATCGTTTAATCGATAAATCCTTAACAGAGCAGTTATTGGGTTCATATTTTTCGCCCGAAACCCAACAATTGCGCATCAGTAGTCGGATTAAAGACACCACCGAAGGCCTCAACCGTGCTGAGTTTATGCAAACCCTCAAACAAGATGTGGAGGGCGTTTCAGTAGTGCCACATTCTTTTGTTCTAGGCAATTTATTTGTATTGTATCAAGACATACTTCAGCGTTTGTTTAGCTCTCAGATCCTAACCATGGGTATTGTCTATGCCGCTTTATTTGTGGTGTTGTTAGCCATATTTAGATCGTTCAAAATAGCGCTTATTGCCATTATTCCCAATATATTATCCACTATGCTGGTGTTGGGTTTGATGGGCTGGTTTAAGATCCCCCTTGATTTGATGACGATCACAATTGCAGCGATTGCGATGGGAATTGCAGTGGATGATACCATTCACTTTGTTCATCGTTTCACGCATGAGTCACATGATAAATCCGCGGCTGATGCAGTCAAGGCTACCTATGCCAGTATTGGCTTTGCTTTGTTATACACCACCTTCATTATCACCTTAGGATTTTCATTACTGAGTTTCTCTGACTTTGTACCCAGTGTTATGTTCGGGCTATTAACAGGTTTAGCGATGTTGGTGGCCTTGTTAACTGACTTAACCTTGTTACCAGCAATGTTGAGTCGCTTTTGCCAAGGTAGTGAACAAGTAAAAGGGTAATGTAAACGGCCTATTGCGCTTAGCTGTTTAAATCAAGCGTCCCTACTCAGACCCTTTTCGATGCTTCTTATCAAACGTTCGGTCTGGCGTGGCAGGGCGGCACTGTGACTATTGGCTTTTATTTGCTGTTGGCTAATGGCCCAGTCGATATGTTCAGCGACTAATTCAGAAGCGTGTAAACGTGCCTGAGTGAGTGCGGCAAGTACCTGCGAAGAATAGGGCGCATTCCCCAGACCAACTGCGATGTTGCGTTGCCAACGTTCGAAACCAATACGCCGAATAGCCGATCCTTCTGTAAGTTTTAGAAAGGTGTTTTCGTCCCAACTAAATAGATCCAACAAGTCTTTGGCCATCAGGGTTTTACGTGGATGAAAGTCGGCCTCGGCAGTAATGTTGGCGTAACGATTCCACGGACAAATTAACTGGCAATCATCACAGCCATAAACCCGATTACCGATCAAAGAACGAAACTCCTCTGGAATCGCGCCTTTTTGTTCGATGGTGAGATAGGAAATACAGCGCCTGGCATCGACCACATAGGGTTCTACAATGGCTTGTGTTGGGCAGATGGTCAGACAAGCAGTGCAACTGCCGCACTGTTCTTTAACCATGGTATCAATCGGTAAGGGCAAATTAATCAATAGTTCGCCAAGAAAAAACCATGAACCTGCTTCTTTGTTAATGGTAAGTGAGTGCTTACCAGTCCAGCCAATTCCAGCTTTTTCTGCAAGGGCGTGTTCGAGCACTGGGGCTGAGTCAACAAAAGGACGATAATTTAATTGTTCACATTCGCTTTTTATTTTTTCACCGAGTTGTTTTAAGCGTGAGCGTATTAATTTGTGATAATCGCGACCCAAGGCATAGCGGCTAATATAGGCTTGGTTTTTATTTTTTAAGGTTCGTGCAAATTGTGCATCAGGGGGCAGATAGTCCATGCGCACACTGATAGCTCGCACGGTACCAGCCAATAGTTCTGCAGGACGCGCGCGTTTCAAACCATGTTCATGCATATACTGCATTTCACCAGCAAAGCCTTTATCTAGCCATGTTTGCAAGTGTTTTTCATGACGACTTAGGTCAACATCACAAATACCAACTTGCTGAAAGCCTAGCGCTTTGCCCCAAGCCTTGATATTTTCAGCTAATTGCGTCAATGCTTGAGAATCCAAAAGTGAGCTTACCCCTAGAATTGAAAGAAAATGTAATTGAACAAACGCCCGCCAGCTTAGCATATAAATTAGTTAGCGCAGAGCAGGTTCGTCAACATGAACTGACTGCGGCGGCATCACTAGAGTGTACTAGTTTTGCTTTAATGCAGCGTGCAGGCGCAGCGGTTATGCATTGTATTCAAACCTATTATCCCTTAGCCGAAAAAATACTTGTCTTAGTAGGGGGAGGCAATAATGCGGGCGATGGATATATTGTGGCTAGTTTGGCCAGACTGCATGGCCTCAACGTTATTTTGGCCAGTGCTGACCCCACTCACACCTTAAGCTCTGATGCGCTAAAGGCTCAACAATTATGGCAGCAAGGTGATGGCTTAGTATTAAACTGGCAGGAAGTAGATTTTAGAGAATACGACTTATTGGTTGACGCACTGCTGGGCACAGGATTACAGGGAGTAATTCGTTCCCCTATGCAGGATGTGATTAAACAAGTCAATTTGAGTACGATACCGGTTGTGAGTATTGATTTGCCCTCGGGTTTGCACGCTGACACCGGCGCTCCGCTACCCATAGCGGTTGAAGCAGAGCGCACAGTGACCTTTGTTGCCATAAAACCTGGTTTGGTTACTGGAATAGGTAAGCACTTTTGTGGGCAATTATTATTGGATGAGCTCGCGATTGGTAAACCTTTTTTTGCTTTAGTTAAGGCACAAGCAAACTTGATAAGTTGGGCCACACTGACAAAATTAGCCGATAGGCAAAATCACGCGAATAAAGGTAAATTTGGCCGACTAGTATGCTTTGGCGGAAACAAGGGCATGGCTGGTGCAGTTTGTCTTAGTGCTACAGCGGCTTTGCGCAGCGGTGCCGGATTGGTAAAAGTATTCTGTCATGAACACAGTCAAGTGGTAGTTGCCACAAGCCAGCCAGAAATAATGCTTCAGATTGAAACAGGAATTGCCGCTATCAAGTCTGCTCTCGAGTGGAGTACTTGTTTGGTTTTGGGGCCAGGACTTGGCACCGACCAGTGGGCAAAAAGCCTGTTTGAACACGTATTGGCCTATTTACAGCATACTGAAAAACCGATCGTTATTGATGCTGACGGTCTTAATTTACTGGCTAAACGGTATGAGGCGAAACAAGTCATAAATTTAGGTCATTGTGTTCTTACTCCTCACCCCGGTGAAGCGGCTCGATTGTTAGGTGTCACGGTGCCAGAGATTGAACAAGACAGGTATGCAGCATGTCAGGCTATTGCAAGCCGTTATCAAGCTGTATGTGTGCTAAAAGGTGCAGGTACTATTATCTGTCATCCCCATAACAGTGAGGACTGTTATGTTTGCGCTGATGGTAATCCTGGCATGGCGACTGCCGGTATGGGGGATGTGCTTAGTGGCGTGATTGGCGCTATGTTAGGCCTGGGTATGTCTGGACAAATTGCCGCTAATTATGGGGTTTGTTTGCATGCGGCGGCAGGTGATAGAGTTGCCAGTGAGTATGGCCAACGTGGTATGATAGCCAGTGATTTATTTCAACCTCTACGAGTATTATTAAACTACCGATGAAAATATTTGGCCAAGGGATAAAACAAACCCGAAATTTTGAATCATTAGATGAGCTGACCATGCTTCAATTGGCGGCAGACTTGGCACAATCATGCAGTCAGTCTTGCGTCATCTATTTGCAGGGCGATTTGGGGGCGGGGAAAACCACCTTTAGTCGCGGTTTTATTCAAGGTTTGGGGCATATTGGCAAGGTCAAGAGTCCAACCTATACTTTGGTTGAACCTTATGAAATCGCACCTTGGCGGATTTTTCATTTTGACCTATATCGCTTAGCTGATCCGGAAGAGCTAGAGTTCATGGGGATTAGGGATTATTTTGAAAATGACTGCATTTGCCTTATTGAGTGGCCGGATAAAGGTCTTAGACTCTTGGCAGCAGCAGATTTAAACATTAGTATAAGCTTCAGTCTGCAAGTTAGATCGTTGTCAATGAGTGCCTTGACAGCTCGAGGAGAAAAATTGCTCGCAAGTCTTGTGGCTCGAAATTCAGTATCTGAGAGTGAAAAATAAGAAAAATAATATGCAAATTGCTTGGTGTTTTAGAAAACGGGTTAATATAACAGCAGTCTGTGCATTGCTTGTTTGTTTATTGCTGAGTTTTACCCTACAGGCGAAAAATAACATCGATGGTTTGCGGATTTGGCCTTCGCCGGCCAATACCCGTTTGGTCTTTGACCTGAGTCAATCTCCAGAATTTAGTTATTTTACGCTGAGTAATCCTGAGCGTTTAGTGATTGACATCGCAAACGCCAGCGATAAGTTCGATTTTAGCCGAGTTGATAATCAAAGTACCTTGGTTAAAAAACTACGTTACAGCAAGGCAAAAACTAAAGACTCAATACGGGTTGTTATTGAACTTAATAAGAAACTGGATACAACGGTTTTTTCATTGCCTCCGACGACGCCGTATAATGATCGTTTAGTCATCGACCTAAGTGATGACAATCCCGCCCCCTCAATTATACTTAATGCTCAAACGGCTAGTTCAGAGCGCAATATTGTAGTAGTCATCGATGCCGGACACGGCGGAGAAGACCCCGGTTCTATCGGTGGTGGTGGAAGCTATGAAAAAGACGTCACTTTAAGTATTTCCAAGTATTTAGAAGCCTTAATCAGCAAAGAGCCGGGCATGCAAGCAATCATGACGCGCACCGGTGATTATTATATTTCACCCAATAAACGTCCTGCGATTGCACGGCAACACAAAGCCGATTTATTAGTATCCATTCACGCTGATGCTTTTGTTACTCCACAACCCAGTGGTGCTTCTGTTTGGGTGCTATCGATGAGTAGAGCAAATACTGAATTAGGCCGTTGGATGGAAAATACCGAAAAACATTCAGAGTTGCTCGGCGGTGCGGCCGAAATTATTCAAGACACTGCCAGTGAATTGTATTTGACCCAAGCTTTATTAGATATGTCGATGGATCATTCACTAACCACTAGTTACGACTTAAGTCGAGACGTGATTGCCCAGCTAAAAGGCATCACTAAAATGCATAAAAAAGTGCCTCAGGCTGCAAGTTTGGCGGTGTTAACTTCTCCAGATATCGCTTCTATATTGGTTGAAACGGGTTTTATTTCTAATCCCGGCGAAGAAAAAAATCTTAATAATGCAAAACACCGACAGAAGATAGCGCAGTCAATTTTTGATGGTATTAAAAATCATTTTAAGCGTACTCCACCCGATGGTTCGTTGTGGGCCAAACTTAAAAAGGAACACCGTACTCATCAAGTTCGCAGTGGCGAGTCTTTGTCTTTGTTGGCCCAGCGTTATAATGTTGATGTCGATCAGCTCAGAAAGGCCAATAATCTTAGGACTGATGTGGTTCGGATTGGTCAAATACTGACGATACCGCAAACCTGATTTTAGCCTTTTTCATTTATTCCTCATTGTTTTTACAGGTTGTATTGTGCCAATACAAATTTTACCAGCCAGATTAGCCAACCAAATAGCCGCCGGAGAAGTGGTTGAACGCCCCGCATCTGTGGTCAAAGAATTGGTAGAAAATAGTCTTGATTCAGGGGCTACACAGATTGATGTTGAAATTGAAAAAGGGGGGCATAAACGTATTTTGATCCGTGACAACGGCAGTGGAATTCCCCAAGCAGAGTTAGCTTTAGCCTTAAGCCGCCATGCCACGAGCAAAATAAGCAGTTTGGATGATCTCGAACATATTGCTAGTTTGGGGTTCAGAGGCGAGGCCTTGGCAAGTATCAGTTCTGTGGCGCGACTCACTTTAAGCTCTAAACCTGCGCAGCAGCAGGATGCGTGGCAAGCTCATTGCGAAGGGCGTGACATGGAGGTGAAACTCAATCCCGTTGCTCACCCTAATGGCACCAGTGTGGACGTTAGTGATCTGTTTTTTAATACGCCAGCGAGACGTAAATTTTTGCGGGCAGAGAAAACAGAATTCACCCATATTGATGAAATTATTCGGCGCATCGCCTTGAGCCGGTTTGACGTGGGATTTACTCTGAAACACAACGGTAAAATAGTCCGTAAGTATGCCTTAGCTGAAACTGAACAAGCCCAACAAAGACGATTAGTGGCTATTTGTGGCAATGATTTTAGTGAACATGGCATTGTTTTGAATAGTCAGTATCAGGATTTTTGTTTACGGGGCTGGTTAGCTTCGCCACAAATGGCCAAAATGCAGGTTGATTGCCAGTACTTTTACGTCAATGGTCGCATGATGCGCGATAAATTGTTGAACCATGCCGTGCGACAAGCACTTGAGGGCGTGATTGCTCCAGACCACCAATTAGCCTATGTACTGTACTTCACCCTAGAGCTTAATCAGGTGGATGTGAATGTGCATCCGGCAAAACACGAGGTGCGTTTTCATCAAAGTCGACTAGTGCATGATTTTATCTTTAGAGCACTGAGTGATGCCCTTAACCAATATTTTACCAGCAATAGTGACACTAATAGTACTAAACAAGACCTACCAAGCGTTGAGCCAAATCATGATTATATTCGCCCTCTGACTAAGCAAAGTGACTCTCAAGTAAGTGAAACTCAGTCGATGCAGACACCGGTTTATTCAACAAATAACGGTAGTATGCCTCGTTATCCCCCAACAAATCAGAAGAGCAGTTCAGCAGCAACTAGCATATCAGCAAATGTGCTAAAGGCGAGTCAGGCTTATCAATCGTTAATGACTACTACTGAACCACAAACCGCTAATTTGCCAAATTTTTTACGGGTAAACGAACAGCTCTTGTTAGTTAAAGCAAACAGTCAGTTTTATTTGTTCAAAATAGCAAAACTCATTGAACAGCAGTTACGACATACTTTTGCCAAGGGCCTACCTGTTTGTCAGCCGTTATTATTACCAGTTTCAATCGAGGGTGATAAACGCTTGCTCACTAACGCCAAAATACTACAAGCGTCTTTATTAGCCTTACAGATTGAAATTGCATGGCAGGGAAAACGTATCATTTTACGCAAAATTCCTGCTGGAATGCGCCAGTTTGACTGGAGCTTAATTTTAGAACGTTTGTTAGCTACAGAAGATCCAGACTTGTCTAGCTTAAAAGAGAGTTTGATCACTTGTTTGGCTGAACAACATAGTAGTATAAACGAAGCCGAGTTAATGGTTTTTTGGCAAAATTACTGGCAGTATATTCCACAGAGTTTTGAGCAATATATAACCGCGGTGGCCAAAAAAATACCCTTTGAACAGTGGTTGAGTCAATATGCTTAAAAATACTCAGGCGTCTCTGCCCCCCGCACTATTTTTAATGGGCCCTACCGCATCAGGCAAAACGGCATTGGCCATCGAACTTTGCCAACATTTACCCTGTGAGATTATTAGTGTTGATTCAGCGCTGATATATAAAGACATGGATATAGGCACGGCCAAACCCACTGCGCAGGAATTAGCCTTGGCGCCTCATCGCTTGATCGACATTCTAGACCCCGCTGAAAGTTACTCGGTAGCCGAATTTCGTCGTGATGCGATCTCTGCAATGGATGAAATCAGCGCTAGAGGGAAAATCCCGCTATTAGTGGGCGGCACAATGATGTATTTCAAGGCTTTAACGGATGGTTTATCACTCCTACCAGAATCTAATGCAGCGATCAGAGCAAATATTGAAGAAGAAGCTGATCTAGTTGGCTGGCAAACCTTGCATGATCGTTTAAAGTCGATTGATCCTAAATCGGCAGAGCGTATTCATCCAAATGATCCTCAACGCTTAGTGCGCGCCTTAGAAGTATATGAATTAACTAAAAAATCTATGTCTGAATTGCTACTGCAAAAATCTGCACCGCTAGCCTATCAGAGCTATCAGTTTTCTATTGCTCCGACCGATCGAAAGGTCTTACATGAGAGAATTGAGGTGCGATTTAAGCAAATGTTGCAGCAAGGTTTTCAACAAGAAGTTGAATTTTTGCGCCAACGTCTTGATCTTAATCTCAATTTGCCCTCTATGAGGTGTGTAGGTTATCGCCAGATGTGGCAATATCTCGATCAAGAGTTTGATTACAGTGAAATGCAGGAACGCGCTATCGCTGCCACACGTCAATTGGCAAAACGTCAACTTACTTGGTTGCGAGGGTGGGAAAATATTCACCCATTAGACACATTTGCTAAAGACAATTTGACTCAAGTCATTAAACTAAGCAAACTTCACTACTAGCAATGCTATACAGCTTTTTGAAAAACTGTATAATCACCATTAAAGTAATTTTCATAATAAAAAGAAAAGGATAGATCATGGCAAAGGGGCAATCATTACAAGACCCATTCTTAAATGCGCTACGGAAGGAACGTATTCCTGTGTCTATTTACCTTGTTAACGGAATAAAACTGCAAGGACAGGTCGAGTCTTTCGACCAATTTGTTATCCTGTTGAAGAACACCGTCAGCCAAATGGTTTATAAACACGCTATCTCAACTGTTGTGCCTTCGCGCGCTATTCCTATGGCGGCAACTGGGCAGGACGCTGACGACGAATAATGCGTGTAGTAGGAGAGTTGATTGTTTGATCGTTATGCAGCTGGTGAGCAAGCTGTTTTAGTTCATGTTGATTTTTCCGATGAAAACAGCAGAGAAGATTTAGTCGAGTTGCAACTTTTAGTATCTTCTGCAGGTGTTAACGCTGTTGATGTTGTAACGGGCTCTCGTCAAACACCCAAGGCCAGATATTTTGTTGGTAGCGGTAAGGCCCAAGAAATTGCCAATGCTGTGCGTGCCAATCAAGCCGATGTGGTTATTTTTAATCATAGTCTGAGCCCTTCTCAAGAACGTAATCTAGAGCAGCTTTGTCAATGTCGGGTATTAGATCGTACCGGTCTCATATTAGATATTTTTGCTCAGCGAGCGCGAACTCACGAAGGTAAGTTGCAAGTAGAGCTTGCTCAACTTAAACACATGAGTACCCGTTTGATCCGTGGATGGACTCACCTTGAAAGACAAACGGGTGGCATCGGTTTACGTGGTCCGGGCGAAACCCAACTAGAAACGGATAGACGATTATTACGTGAACGTATTAAAAGTATCACCCGTCGTTTATCAAAAGTCCAAGTTCAGCGTGAACAAGGTCGCCGTGCGCGTCTAAGAGCTGAAATTCCAACTGTGTCCCTTGTAGGCTATACCAACGCGGGTAAATCGACTTTATTTAACACTGTTACTCAATCAGCGGTTTATGCGGCAGACCAATTGTTTGCTACGTTAGATCCAACGCTTAGAAAAATTCAGTTACAAGATATTGGCTCAGCTATTTTAGCCGATACGGTTGGTTTTATCCGTCACTTGCCCCATGATCTGATTGCGGCGTTTAAGGCTACATTGCAAGAAACACAGCAAGCTAACCTACTATTACATGTGGTGGATTATGCTGATGAGCATTATTTAGAAAATACCGATCAGGTAAATCAGGTGCTGGAAGAGATCGGTGCTGATGATATTCAGCAATTGGTGGTATGTAATAAAATTGATCGGATGGAAGGCATCAACCCAAGGATAGATCGTGATGAGGACAATATGCCGATTCGGGTATGGTTGTCGGCTCAAGAGGGCATTGGTATTGATTTGCTACTAAGCGCGATTACCGAATGTTTATCGACTAATATGGTGCAACATCGTTTACGTATTCCCCCTAGTCTGAGTAAACTCAGAGGAGTATTTTACGAATTAAATTGCATTGCAGAACAAAGTTATACTGAAGAAGGTGATTGGCAAGTTGATGTGAGGATGGCTCACAGTGACTGGCAAAGACTAATTAAACGATCCGAAACCAACTTAGAAGACTATATAGTGAGTTAGTGAGGGTAATATAAGCAGATTTCATGTGGTAACGTTGATACTATTTAACGTTGTCCTAAACCTTGTAAACAATTGAATCAACTGATTGGAGAGTGAAGATGGCTTGGAATGAGCCCGGCGGAAATAACAACGACCCTTGGAAGAATAAGGGTGGCAAAGACCAAGGTCCACCAGATTTAGATGAGGTGTTTAAAAACATCATGAATAAATTTGGTAAGTTTGGTGGTGGTGGAAAAGGCGGATCTAGTTCGGGCGGTAAAAGCTTCGGCGGTATCGGCCTTAGTGTCATCGCAGCGATACTTATTGCTGTATGGGTATTAAGTGGTTTCTATACTATCCGTGAAGCAGAGCGCGGTGTGGTCTTGCGTTTTGGTGAGTTTAGCCATTTTGTGGAGCCTGGTCTGCGCTGGAAACCGACTTTTATTGATAAAGTGGTACCGGTTGACGTACAAACAGTGCGTTCAATGGCCTCGTCTGGATCAATGCTGACTCAAGACGAAAACGTGGTTCGAGTTGAAATGGAAGTTCAATATCGCATATTAGAACCCTATAAATATAGCTTCGCGGTAACTAACCCTGAAGAGAGCTTAAGTCAGGCTTTCGACAGTGCCATTCGTTATGTAGTCGGTCATTCTGTTATGGATGACGTTCTTACTAGTGGTCGTGAAGTTGCCCGTCAAAATGTACGTGATGAATTGCAAAGCATCATTGAGTCATACGACATGGGTCTTGCTATTGTCGATATGAACTTTAAAGATGCACGCCCACCAGATGAAGTGAAAGCCGCTTTCGATGATGCAATCGCAGCACAAGAAGATGAGCAACGTTTTGTCAATGAAGCAGACGCTTATGCCCGTGAGATTGAACCTCGAGCTCGTGGTCAAGTAAACCGTATGGCGCAAGAGGCACAAGCTTATAAAGAGCAGGCGTCACTTCAAGCCCAAGGTGAAATTGCACGTTTTGAAGAATTACTACCCCAGTATCAAGCTGCTCCGGACGTTACACGAAGCCGTATATACCTAGAAACTATGCAAGAAGTGTATAGCAATACTAGTAAAATATTGGTGGATACAAAAGGGTCAGGCAACATGCTGTATTTACCCTTGGATAAAATACTTGAGCGCCAATCTAGTGGTAGTGCGCCAGCTGCTAACCGCAGCACCTTAGAAGGTCTGCGTAATCAAGATGGTGGAACTTCTGTAGATAATTCAACGGTTACTTCGCGCAGTAACAGTCGCACGGGGAGGAACTAAGGTATGAAAAATTTTATTGCTGTTATTGTTATTTTACTTGGTTTCTTAGCTTACGGTTCGCTGTTTGTTGTGAGTGAAGGTGACAAAGCCATCGTTATCCAGTTTGGGAAGGTACAGCGTGATAACGCTAACTTAACGGTTGTATTTGAGCCGGGTTTACATTTTAAACTGCCCATATTCGACCGTGTTGTGGTGTTAGATGCACGTATTCAAACTTTAGATGAAATGCCTAGCCGTTTTGTTACTTCAGAGAAGAAAGACTTAATTGTTGATTTGTATGTGAAGTGGAAGATTAAAGATTTTGCCAAATATTATTTAGCTACTGGTGCAATTAAAGCCAACGCTGAAATATTATTGCAACAGAAAGTCAATAACGGACTACGCTCTGAGTTTGGTACGCGCACCATTTCTCAAATTGTATCAGGTGAGCGCTCTGAGTTGATGGATGAGGCGATGAACCAAGCGTCGTTAAGTTCAGATGAGCTCGGTATCGAAATTGTTGATGTGCGAGTTAAGCAAATCAATTTACCCCCTGAAGTACGTAACTTTATTTTTGAACGTATGCGAACTGAGCGAGAAGCGGTTGCTAGAGAGCACCGTTCTGAAGGTAAGAAAAAAGCCGATTTTATCAAAGCAGATGTTGATGCTCGGGTAACGGTTATGCTTGCTGATGCTGAACGTAATGCGCGTAAATTAAAAGGTGAGGGCGATGCCTTGGCTGCCAAAATTTATGCTGATACCTATACTAAAGACGCTGAGTTTTATCGCTTCTTACGCAGTATGGATGCATATAGAGCCAGCTTTAATAGTAAAAATGACGTCTTAGTGGTGGAGCCTGATACTGAATTCTTCCGCTACATGAACGGTCAAAAGGGCAAATAAGCTCCTCGACAGTTTATTCTACATAAAAAGCGCCTTAGGGCGCTTTTTGCTGTTTACACCTTATCTACTTTGGAAAGTCTATTTTGCAAACCCTTGCTCAACTACAAGCTGGTCAACTAATTGGAATAACACGTTTAGCCTTAGCTGAGGATTTAACGACCTTTCCCTTAGAAATTTTGTCATTGGCTGATAGCCTAGAAGTGCTTGATTTATCCAATAATCGCCTCAGCAGCTTGCCTGCAGAGTTGGCTCAAATGACAAAACTGAAAATTGTCTTTGCCTCGAACAATTTATTTGAATCATTACCTGAGGTCTTAGGTCAATGCCTCAATCTTGAAATGATAGGTTTTAAAGCCAATCAGATTAGGCAGGTAAGCGCTGCTGCTTTGCCTCCTCAATTGAGATGGTTGATCCTCACCGACAACCAAATTGAAAGGTTACCAGATGAATTAGGTGCTAGGCCCAGACTACAAAAGCTCGCCTTGGCCGGCAATCGCTTGAGCCAACTTCCGCAGACTTTAAGTCAATTACACAATCTTGAATTAGTGCGTATTTCGGCTAACTGTCTGACTGAGTGTCCTGAGCAATTATTGACGCTACCAAAATTAGCTTGGTTTGCCTTTGCAGGCAATCCTTTTTGCCATTCAACAGATAATCCAACGCAGGTACCCGACATCGATCCTACCAGTTTTACTTTGGGCGAGATTCTGGGGCAAGGCGCTTCTGGCGTGATTTATCAAGGGCAATGGACTCAAGCACAAACTCAATATCCAATCGATATTGCCGTTAAGGTGTTTAAGGGCCAAGTGACCAGTGATGGGTATCCTCAAGATGAGCTGAACGCATGTTTACAGGTCGGCTATCATCCATATTTGGTAAAACCATTGGCGCAGGTAGCTCAGCCGCAGTCATTGGCCTTAGTGATGGAATTAATCCCTCCAAACTATGCCAACTTAGGCCTGCCTCCATCATTAGAGAGCTGTACTCGGGACACCTTCCCTGCAGGCTTTCGGCTGTCCATTAGCCACATTGATAAAATCGTCATGCAAATGCAAGACGTGTTTGAGCATATGCATAATAAGTTGGTGTGCCATGGTGACCTTTATGCTCACAACACCTTGTTTGATCAAGAAGCGAATATTATTTTTGGCGATTTTGGTGCAGCAAGTCAATATCATATGCTATCGGCTAATCAACAGAGCAATATCAAAAAAATTGAACATCGATCTCTACAGCTTTTTATTGATGATTTACTGAGTATTTGCCATGAGCATGATCACACCGATACTCGTTACTTAAAGTGGCGCAAAGTGAGCCAGACTTGAACCCATAACATGTGACTGAGTCATTTAGCTTGAATATACTTACTCAGCTAACAATGTTTGCAAACAATGCTCTTTGATGCCGTAAAATTGTTTGATGTTTTCTATTTGCAAGAGTATCTGACTGTTATCTGTTACTTGTTTGCGTTTAGTCGCTAAAATCATCTTATTTTTATTAGTATGCTCTAGACTAACAAACTCAAAGACTTTAGTTTGATATCCATGGGCTTCTAATAACAAGGCACGTAACGAGTCAGTGACCATCTCGGCTTGTTGTCCTAGATGTACGCCAAATTGTAGCATCGGCTGCAGTAACTCAGGGCTATGCATCTGTGGCCGAATTTGTTTATGACAACAAGGTGAGCACATAATAATGGCAGCGTTGGCCCTTATCCCATAGTTGATTGCATAATCAGTAGCTACGTCACAGGCGTGCAAGGCAATCATTACATCGGTTTGCTGTGGCGCATGGGTTTTGACATCACCACAAACAAAATTTAAACCCTTATGTTCAAGTTGCTCAGCAGTATCTTGACATAATTTGGCTAATTCAGTGCGCAGTTCTACTCCACTTACCTGCGAGTTTATTGCTAGTTGATGTTGCAAATAATCATGGATCGCGAAAGTTAAATATCCCTTACCACAGCCAAAATCTACCACTTGCATGGCTTCGTTTGTACTCAAGGGCGAGTTAGCCAATGCCTGGCTGAATACTTCGATAAACTTATTAATTTGTTTCCATTTACGCGACATTGAGGGGATTAAACGTTGCTCACTGTCAGTGACTCCCAATGCCTGCAAATAAGGTCGGCTTAATTCAACAAAGCGTTGCTTTTCTTTATTATGTTGTTGATTGATTGCAACGCTAGTGGATGCTGTAAGAGCATGACTATGAATGCTTTCTTTGCCTTTTTTACTGATATCTAATTGTATTTCTTGTTCAGTGGAATACATATGCGCGGCTTTAAAATCTGCCTCCAAATAACCATTTATTGCAGCTAATCCTTCAGTAAATGGCTGGTTCTTAGTGATATCGTTGGTTTTGTAACTCAGTACAAAAGATAGCATCGGCTGTTCTCGAATTATTATCGGCCGCACTACTATGCGCTGCAACTCTTTATCACTACCTCGATTCTTACTAAGCAGTAGTTTAATTAATTTGTTAGTTTGCAAATTTTCTGATAACAGAGTTAAAAACTGCTCTTTTGTGCGGATAGGCTGTGGCATCATGCGGATATTGTTTTACTTTATAAATGAACTTACTGGCTATTGTAGCGCCTAAAGCCTGCGATGAACTAATTCGTTGTAGAATTAAATGTTGCAGCTTTTTAACTGACTAGGCCGGTATCTAAGTTAATACGCTACTGGTAAATCAGCGTTGCAACTTTTTTGTAAATCGCCCACTATGTTCATACTCTAACAATAAAAATAAAAGGACCCTGAATGAAGTTTTTTGCTGGTTTGTTGACACTACTTGTTGCGCTCATGCACTTTGGTTTTATGGCGTTGGAAATGTTTTTTTGGGACGCGCCAATTGGTTTAAAAGTGTTTAATATGACTGCAGAATTTGCAGCAAGTTCACAAGTACTGGCCTTCAATCAAGGTTTTTATAACGGCATTTTAGCGGTAGGTTTATTGTGGGGCTTGTTTAGTTCTAATCAGGGTGTAAAAGTGTTTTTTTTATTGGCTATTATCGGTGCCGGTATTGTAGGAGGCTTAACAGCTAATACTTCGATTCTTTATGTACAAGCCTTACCTGCTTTTATCACTTTACTTTTTGTATTAAAAACTAAAGGACGCCAAGCGGGTGAGCAGAGATTATTTTCCTAATCCTGAGCTACAGCTAGAATTTAGAATAAGAGCGACTAAATGACGCTCTTTTTTTTGGTTATATGTTTACTTAAAGAATCTCCCATAAGATACCTTTAGTTATTCTTAACTCCAAATCGCCTAAACTATAACCATAGAATTATGCTTTAAGTCAGTTAAATTAAAGGATGGCTTATTTTCTTGTAAACCACTGGCACCAATCCTGCGATTAAATTGAGTTTAAGACCATTCATACTGCAGTGCCAAGAGCGCTATATTAAAGAGCCACCACAATAGTACTTTTACCTGTTTGTGTTCTTTGCAAGCTAGAGCGTCATGCACCTATAACTCTAGCCAATGTAGGCTGAAGAAATTAACCTGGTAAATAACTGAATGGTCTAGTCCAAATGCGATTAAATCGCGTAATATAACGCTTAGTTTAAATAGTATTGAGTTGTTCTATGAAATATCGTGGTAGCCCTAATTTTAGTCATGGTCAAGAAGATAAGATTGGTGTCATTGTCACTAATCTAGGGACACCAGATGCTCCCAATAAAGTCGCTTTAAAACGCTATCTAAAAGAGTTTTTATCAGATCCTAGAGTGGTAGAAGTACCGCGCTTGCTGTGGTGGATGATACTTAACTTAGTTATTTTGAATATTCGGCCTAAGCGCTCTGCCAAAGCGTATTCAACCGTATGGACTGAACAAGGTTCGCCATTGTTGGTGCATACTCAGAATCAGGCTGTTGCGTTGGCAGATGTTATGCGACAGCAGTTTGGCGATAGTGTTATCGTTGAGCACGCCATGCGTTACGGTTCTCCATCCATCGATAGTAGCGTAGAAAAGCTATTACAAGCTGGGGTAAGAAAACTGCTTGTTTTGCCCTTGTATCCACAATATTGTGCTTCTACCAGTGGTTCGACATTTGATGCCTTGAGCCACAGCATGGAAAACAGAAGATGGTTGCCGGATATCCGCTTTATTAGCCACTATCATGATAATGTCGACTACATCCAAGCCGTTGCTGATAAAATTCGGGCTCATTGGCAAACACACGCCAAAGCCGATAAATTATTATTTTCATATCATGGCATCCCCAAGCGTTATTTATTAAATGGCGACCCCTATCATTGTGAATGCCATAAAACTTCTCGACTGATAGCTGAAAACTTGGGTTTGAACAAAAACGAGCATATGACTACCTTTCAATCTCGCTTCGGCCGCGAAGAATGGTTAAAGCCTTATACCGACGAAACCTTAAAAGGTTTCCCGCTACAAGGAGTTAAGTCAGTGCAGGTAGTATGCCCGGGCTTTTCTGCTGATTGTTTAGAAACTATCGAAGAAATTGGCGAAGAAAATCGCGAATATTTTATGCATGCCGGTGGTGAACGTTATGAATATATTGAGGCCTTAAATAGTGATCCGCAGCATATTGCACTGTTGGCCAGTTTGGTTAGCCAAAATATTCAGGGTTGGTCGGTAGATGCTGATGTGACCCTGCGCGCCAATTTAGCAAAAAGTTTAGGAGCAAAGGACTGATGACTAATCCAGCGATCACTGCACCCGATAGTCTACTCAAGGCGCAAAAACTGGCCAATCTATTGGATAATGCGGTCAGAATTCCTTTTACCCAAATTAGATTGGGTTTGGATTTTTTGATTGGTTTATTGCCCTTCGCAGGTGATGTGGTGTCGCTAATATTGTCATTTAAAATCGTACATTATGCCAAACAATTGGGTATGCCCGGTTTAGTGTTAGCGCAAATGATAAAGAATATCGGATTTGATTTTATCATTGGTTTGTTACCCTTTATTGGTGATATTGCCGATGTGTTTTATCGGGCTAACCAGAAGAATGTCAGGATAATGGAGCGCTGGTGGGTGGCTAATCAGCATGCTGCAATTAAAGCCAATGGCCAACAAGCGCTAAAAGACTGGCAAGATAAACAAGACGTGTAAAGCGTTAGCTGAGTTCTTCTACTGCATGAGTCTGCAGGTCTGCGAGTTTTATAATAGCTAAGCAGGCCTCATTAGTCGCAGATAACACAACTTGTGGAGCCTTACCCGCGTTAAAAGCCTCTTGCCAACGTGCGGCACATAAACACCAACGATCACCCGCCTTAAGACCGTCAAAGTGATACTGCTTAATAGGAGTAGAAAGATCATTACCTTGGCTTTTTGAAAAAACTAAAAATTCTTCAGTAACAATAGCGCAAACACTGTGATTACCGGAGTCGCTGGCGGGCACATAACAAAACCCTTCGCGGGTATAGCCGCCGTTACCACAACATAATTTTAAAGGCTTACCTAATACATTTTTTTCATTTGCCATGGAGTTTCTCAATCATAATTAATCTGCTGAAAGCATAACAAATTAGCAAGCTTTACCCCAGTCAAATCATTTGGAATATGCTACAGTTTGGTGCAGAAAAACGCGTCAATAACAAGCTATATCTCTCGTATAGCTTGTTATTGAGCGCAATACATTAACCTTGACGAGCTATTACTAGCAGGCTAAATATGAAAATTTATGAAACCCATACTGCACCATCGCCCAGAAGAGTAAGAATATTTTTGGCTGAAAAAAATATCCCTATGGAATACGTGCAAGTTGATATCGTAAAAGGTGAAAATTTATCTGCAGCCATGCGGACTAAAAATCCTATGGCTAAAATTCCCATTTTAGAATTAGATGATGGCACCTGTATTAGTGAAACAATCTCGATTTGTCGCTATTTTGAAGAATTACAGCCTGAACCGCCTTTATTCGGACGCACACCCCTAGAAAAAGCCCAAGTGGATATGTGGCAACGCTTTGCTGAATTGCATTTGTTTATGCCAATTGGCATGTGTTTTCAGCACACCACAGGCTATTTTAAAGACAGAATGACGCCGATAAAAGAATACGGTGTTGAAGCGGGCAAACAGGCACAAAGTTTTTTAAATGTGCTTGATGAACGTTTAGCACTGAGTCCTTATATCGCGGGTGAGCATTTTAGCGTCACTGATATTACCGCTTTGTGCGCAATCGACTTTGGTCGAGTAGTAAAAATAAAAATGACAGATCAGCAACTCAATTTAAAGCGTTGGTATGCAATGATGAACGAGCGTGCCAGCACTCAAGCCTAGTTGTTACTGCTGATAAAGGGCTGTGCAAGCGAGGAGTAGATAAGTGATACCGGATTGCTGGGCCAATGTTTAACGTGATCCTGGCTATTTGATTTAGCTTGAAAGATGTTCTAATTGGTACATCCCCAGTAAATAAGTTTCAAACACTATAATTTTATCGCAAAGGTCAGCCCTGTTAATGTCAAAACTTAAAGCAAACTTTACTATTGATAGTTATGGGATATATCAAGAGTGGAACGAAAAGTCTAAGCAACTGCCGCTCATTAATGACTTCACCACTAAAATTCCTGCGCTGGTCAACATTGAATTTGGTTTTATCTTAAGAGTAGTCAAAGGCAAAGGTTTAAGACTTGATTGGACCATTTATCATCCTGATATCATCGATAAAAAAGGTCAGGTAATGGCGCCCTTTACGGGTGAAGTTTATGTGCGCAATAATGATTGGCAATTTTATCTAGGGGATACCTTATGGGAGCCCATAGCAGACAAAACTGGGGATTGGCTGATGGTTATTGAATGCGCAGGTAAAATTATTGCTGAAAAAACCTTTAGTGTACTCACCGAGTATGCTGATGGAGAAATTCAGTTTTGGAAAAGACGCGGTTATTAGCTTGTTTAGCTTAATCAGTATTAAGCTATTGCTTTGTGTTTAAAATATTCTAATACTCACAAACCGAATTGAATTCAGGACAGATTGTTGAATAGAATCACTTTATTAGTTTGCATGATTTGCATCGTTTCATCCTGCGCCCCTGTGTCCAAAGTTAAACATGACACATACTGGTATGACACCTTGCCACGTGCTTCATGGTCAAAGTATCAGTTGATTGATACCAAGCAAGATTGGTTTGAAGTCTATCAATTAAATGCCAATACCTATGCTATTTATGAACCAAATCAGTGGCAAGAAGCGATAAGTTATTTATTGATCGGCTCAGATAAAGCCATGCTGGTAGATACCTTGCAAGGTATTGGTGATTTAAAATCGCTGGTTGCTCAACTGACTAATTTACCATTGCTTGTGATTAATACTCATAGTCATTTTGATCACGTCAGCGGCAACTATCAATTTGATACTATCTATGGAGTGAACAATACTTTTGCGTTAAATAACGCAAAAGGCCATGACAACGCAGTCAATGGCCAACAAATGACGGCCGATACATTTTGGAAAAACGTACCACCAGAGTTTTCAATGGAGTCCTATGAAAACAAGCCCTATCAGATTGAGTACTATGTGGCAGACGGTGAAATTATTGAGCTTGGCGAGCGTCCCATTGAAGTGGTTTTCATACCCGGTCATTCACCCGATAGCATCATGTTAATAGACAAAAATAATCGACTGATGTTGACCGGCGATAGCTTTTATCCAGCACCGCTATACCTGTATTCTGAGACATCGAGCTTTCGAGATTTCGCCAATTCAGTAAAAACGATGCTGAGTTATCAAGACAGAGTCGACTTTCTGCTGCCTGGCCACAATGAAACCATGCAATCCGTAGCCTATTTAGCCAAATTACAAGCGGCCGTTTTAGCCGTGCAAAACGCAGCTTTTCCCAGTAAGTTGGAAGACGAAGATGTGCGCAATTATGAGTTTGAGGGTTTTAGTTTGTTGGTAAAAGATCCATTGGATAAATAGCGTGGTTTTTGGCTTTGCTGAACAGGCCCGCCGCACATTAATTTTTTTGTAGTACAAAGGACTGATTGATTTTGAATTATCTGCAATTAAGCTACTTACACTTAATCACCATACTGCCGGCTTTCTTGCTGGGTACGTATTTATTGATGCGGCGCAAAGGAAGCCCAAGGCACAAGGTCTTGGGCAAAATATACATGTTGCTGATGTTATTCAGCGCAGTGGTCACACTATTTATGTCAGCCACCATCGGCCCCGTAATTCTCGGGCATTTTGGTTTTATTCACTTGTTTAGTTTATTGGTTCTCTACAGCGTACCGACCGCCTATGTTGCCGTGCGTAATGGCGACATTAACCGCCACAAACGCAGTATGATTGCCCTTTATGTTGGTGGTCTGCTTATCGCAGGAAGTTTTACCTTTGCCCCAGGCAGAATGTTGCACACGTGGTTGTTCCAATAAAAAAATCGTTCTTTTTGTCTTAGGTGCCGCTAACTAGTCGTTCTTAAAAGCGATCTGATGTCGTCGGCAATGCAGTTATCTTAATACTCTGCGTTCTCTGTGCAGCCCAGCCTCTGTGGTGAGAACGCTATTGCTTTTGGTGTTTGACAATAAAATGCCTTGAACACTTTGATTTCACTCATTTTCAATTCGAAGAAGGTGGCTTTTTCTCCACTCCAACGTAAGGAAAGAATTAGTGTCTTATGTAATGGTCAGCTGGGATGTCTGAACAAGGCACCTGTTTTACAGTGATGTTGTCAGCACAGTGAATAATTTTTACTTTTGGGCTTGATTGTATAAAAAGCATCACATACAAAAAAGGGCAGTATCACTGCCCTTTAATTGACCAAAAACTAGTCTCTCCAGCGTTTAGTTAAATCATCATAGGCGTCTATGCGGCGGTCGCGGAAATAGGGCCAGATACGTTTGATTTTTTCGGTACGGGCGAGATCTATATCTACCACTAGGTTTTCTTCTTTATCGATACTAGCTTGTGCCAATATCTCGCCTTGTGGGCCAGCGATAAAACTTTGCCCCCAGAATTGAATGCCTGCATCACCTTCAACTGGGGAGGCTTCAAAGCCCGTGCGATTGGCAACAATTACCGGAAGTGAGTTGGCTACCGCATGGGCACGCTGAATAGTTTGCCATGCGCCATGCTGGCGTACTTGCTCTTCTTTAGTATCTAAAGGATCCCAGCCAATAGCCGTGGGATAAAACAACATATCGGCGCCTTTCATCGCCATCAAACGCGCGGCTTCTGGATACCATTGATCCCAGCATACCAATACACCAAGTTTGCCTACGCTGGTTTGAATGGGTTCAAAACCTAAATCACCTGGGGTGAAATAAAACTTTTCGTAAAAAGCGGGGTCGTCAGGAATATGCATTTTGCGGTATTTACCTACCATACCTTGCTGCCGGTCAAAGACTACGGCGGTATTGTGATACAAACCCGAACCGCGTTTTTCAAATAACGAGGTGATCAACACAATATTTAATTTGGCGGCCAATGCGGCGAAATAGTCAGTGGCAGGGCCGGGAATAGGCTCGGCTAAATCGAAAAAGTCGGTGTTTTCTTGCTGGCAAAAATACAGGGTGCTATGCAGTTCTTGCAACATAACAAGCTCACAGCCCTGTTCTGCAAGGGCGGTGACTTGCTCGGCGCTGCGTTGCCAACTCAGTTGTTTGTCGTTATTGGCGACTTTTTGTTGCACTAAACCAACACGTAAGGTGGTTTTTGGGCTAGCTTGTCTGCTCATAATTGGCTTACTCCCTCATTTAAACGATGCACGATGTCGGCTTTTAAAGTGTTTTCAGGCACTTGCATACTGATGCAATGCAAGCTGCCAAATTGCTGCACCAGAGGCAAACAATTAATGGCTACGATTTTAAAGTCTGGATAGGCTTGTTGCATGATGGCCATAGCCAGTTCGTCTTCAGGCTGTTGGTAAATGGGGCATAAAACATGCTGATTCGAAATTAAATAATTGGCATAGGAGGCAGGCAGTCTGTCGCCTTCGGCGTTGTAGATTTCTGGCAAAGGTAACTCAAATACCTGATGTCCAGGCAGGGCGGCCTTACATTCAGCAACCAAGGCTGCTAAACCTACAAAATGTGCATCATTAGGGCGGTTAAAAGCTGACTGAACTACTATGCCTTGGCCAAGGGTAAAACGCACCAAAGTATCAATATGACCGTCGGTATCATCACCTTCTAAATGACCATGTTCAAAAATGCTGACTTTACTTGCGCCAAGTGCCTTCTTAAAAATCTCTGTATAACGCTCAAAGGACAAGTCGCCATTTCGTTTAGGATTACTTAAACAAAACTGGGTCGATAACAAATGGCCAGACTCGTCGATTTCAAGTGCCCCGCCCTCGGCCACCAAATCAATAGAGATTAAAGGCAATTGGCATAATTTAGCGAGGGTAGTGCGATTAACTTCATTGTCTTTACGGGCATCAAATTTTTCGCCCCAACCATTGAACGTAAATTCAATAGGCTGCAGCCCTTGCTCGCTTCGACAAGTTAGAAAACCGTAGTCCCGTACCCAGGTATCATTGTACTGAGTAGGCACTAAAAGTACCTTAGCGTCTGCTGGCAACATGGTTTTGCAGTGAGCAACTTCCTTGGCTTTAACCAGTAAAAGCACCGGTGTATTGGCGGCGTTTAAGGCCTGTATGATATCGAGGTAAACCTGACGGACATCATCTAGCCAACGATACCAATCGGTATCTAGGTCAGGCCATGCAAAAATAACGGCTTCTTGTTTTGCCCATTCTGGTAACAACTGCATTGAAGGTGTCATTCAGTCTTAATCCATCCTAATTTAATCTTGCGCATTATTATAAAATGCGACTTGTGCTGAAAAATTCAAGCCCGTATTTAAGCTTAATCTTTATTATTCAAATAAATACGCCAGCGAGAAAAACACACTGCGAGGTTCACCAACAAAATAACGATAATTGCCAAAGGCAATATCGGCGCGTTCAGCATAATCCTTATTAGTGATATTGAGCAAACGCAGGCTGGCTTTAAGCTTGTCGCTTAAGTACGTAGTGGCGCGCAGGTTGACAAGCTGATGCCCGTCATACGTCGCAGTATTCTCTGGGTCTAAGTAATATCTTCCCATAGTTAACCATTCTAGTTCCACTTGAGTTTTAGCAGATTGCCAACCGATTTGTGCGCTGCCCATTTGTTTAGGGGCTGTATCAATATCATTTCCTGCAATATCTTGGCGGCTAATGGTTAAGGCTGACTCATAACGATGTTGTGCATAGGTACCTGCACCAGCAATATACCAGTTCGGGTCGAACTGATGACGCACTGTCACCTCAATGCCACGATGAGAGGTACTGCCATTGTTGATAATCTGTCGCTCGGTATCTTGTAATATGACTTGGTCTTTTTCTAAATAAAATGCTCTTAGGTCAAGATAGCTGGTGGTATTGCTAAAGCGGCTACCTAGCTCGAGTGATTGGCTTTTTTCAACCTCCAATTTGGCCGTACTTTGCTGATTTTGTAAGCGAAATAATTCACTGGTCTGCGGCACTCGGTGGCCTTGTGCCCACTGACTGTATAGGCTGATACCCGCACTGAGTTGGTGCTGTATGGCTAATTTTTGTGACCAATTATTATAACTTAATGCTTGATCGGCAGGGCGAATAAAACGACAGTTTACCGCTGCGTCTGCACAGGCGCTGCCTGCGCTTAATCGGTTGTCATAATCCAGTTCGGTGCGCTCATATCGTAGCCCCGCCACTATTTGGGTTGCCGTTTGTAATTGCCAGTTCAGTTCGACATAAGGCGAATAAACTTGACTGGTGACATTATAGTCATAGTGCATACCCTGTGGAATCGTGGCTGAAAAAGGTTCGGCTTGATATTCAGATAACTTACCCCAAGTTTGATCCCAATCAAAACCACTTAATACTCTTAGTTTGGCAAACCGTTGGATAAACTGGCTTTGTATGCCAACACTATTATGTGAGTTTTCTTCTAATGCTTGCCAAGGCAAATAGTGCTGTAAAAAAGCCATTTGGTTGGCACGTACGTAGGGCGTAATGTTAAATTGGGTATCTGCGTCAGCTTCATAGCTCCAGCGGCTATATGCTCTTAAAGAACGTGCATTCCTGAACGCTTCTGGATTGTCATTTATACGCCGTAAGATTGGATCTTTATACACCTCAAAACCTTCGACAAAGCCTGCGGTTTGTTGGTTTAAATTACTTAAGGCAAGTACCGATTTAACTGACCATTGCTGGAATTGAGTTTGCTGAATGATATTGAGTTTTTGTTGGTCATAGCCACTGTCATTTTGATAACCGCCGTCGCTGGTGGCATTGCCATAGACTAACCAAGCCTGATTATCATTTTGTGAACCCACCCGAAATTTACCACGATAATAATCATGAGGTCCGGTTTCAAGGGAGATTAAATTAGCACTTGCTTGCATGGCGTCCGGGCTAAGAACATTAATCACACCGTGTACTGCGTTGCTACCATATAAAGCACTATTTGAACCTAGTACTACTTCGATCTGTGCGGCTTGTTCACTATTAACGTCAAATAGTTGATTAGTATTGCAAAAGCCGGGGGCGCGCAAAGCAATACCATCTTCAGCCATAAAAAAAGCACCGCATGCGCCAGCACCGGTTAACACTGGGGAGCGTAATGCGGTTAGGTGCTCTTGGCCGTTGCCGCGGCTGATCCACGCACCTGCGACTCTCGCTAAAGCTTGCTGAATATGCTGCGGCTCTAACAAAGCTAACTCTGATTCATCCAGCCAAGCGATATTACTGCTTAGTTGGCTGATTGTTTGGCTTTGCCGATTGGCTGTGACGGTAATAATGTCAATGTCTTGGATATTGGCTGAAACTGGACTCAGCAAGCCAATACTGCTCACAATTATCGACAATTGCTTGATTTTCATGTGTTTTACTACTGAGAGTGACAAAAATGGGATCATACACAAGCTCAGCTCTTTACCCAATGATCAGATCAAAATAAGTATTGTTCCGCGAGACTCTGGTTAATTGTCCTTAACAATCAGCCTAAAGTCAGATCCTGAACTCAATATATTGGTCATTTTAAAGACTAGTTTGAACTATCAAAGCCTCAGATTAGATTAAATGCTTCTATCTCACTTGCCTAACTGTCTGTTTTTTAATCAATTAAGTTTGTCTTATATCTGTAACTTGTTGTTTTACAATAATTTTACCGAGTTTAAACAATAAAAATACAGAAACACTTGATCATTTGCGTCATAAATAGGCTGCGGCTCAGGTAATAAATAGGGGCCGTAATACGTGAAGTTAAGTGAAATAACAGGAGAAGCGACAATGAAAAAACTGATATTGGCAGTATTTGCCTTAAGTGCTTTTGCAGCGAATGCCGGCATGAAGTCGGCGGCTAATTACAAATTTGCTGGAGAAATGGCCTACGCCGATTTTTGTAAAGCCGTGGTGACTGATGATCTAGGCCTATTAAAACGCAGCATTCGCAATAAAGTAGGAGAGGTGGCTCATTCAAGCAAAGATGTATTACGAAAATTAGTCGCTGATGATGGCATGAAGTGTAACAACATAGATTTGTTAGAGTTCTCTAAGCAGCGTGAGGCAAAAGATGTTCAAGCTTATCTTAGCGAGGTGTTGTAGTTGTATTAAGCCCGCGAATAAAATAGCCTGCCTTGCAGGCTATTTTGTTTGATGCTCAGCCGCTTGGCTTAAACAGGCGGGCAGCACTAAGGTATTGTAAATCAGTGCATAAGCGTATTGTTCTTGGCGCAGACTGAGTTCGCTGCGTTGTAGAATTTCGTCGCCACTGTTTTTCATAAACAGTAAACCACATTTTTGTTCTAGCGTTGCAAGCTCATTAAGCTCTATATCGACCCCCGGTATTGAGGTACTTTTATTGCGTAGCGCCAATAAACGAAAATCTTGTGCCTCAATGGCATGCTCTGCATCCACCTTGGCCTCACTTACTATTTGTTGTTGGCGGTTTCCCAGAGAATGTGCAGCAGGCGCTTGATGGGCAGTTGCAGCCTGATTAGGCGCTTCATTACAGGCATTAAGGCCTGCACAACATAGCAGTAAGGCACCACAGTAAACCGGTTTAAATAGTGGTTTCATTTGGCTTAACCCTCCGCGCAAATAGCAACACAGCGCTTAAAAAAAACAGTGGCCAAGTTAGTACGCCACCACTACTTGTGCTTGTAGGGGTGGCACTCGTTTGGATGTTAACCGTAATATTAAGTTGTGCCGTACTACTTAATTCACCGTCACTGAGGGTATAAGTTAATGATTCGCTACCACTGAATCCGCTTGCGGGTTGGTAACTGATTTGTTGATTACTAATACTGACCGAGCCTAGACCACTGTAACCAATAGACGTGATAGTGAGCGTATTATTGTCAGTGTCGCTATCGTTAGCCAGCACATCAATCAGCGTTGCCGGTGCGTTTTGCAATAGGCTGACGTTATCATCTTGGGCTACAGGGGCATCGTTGAGGGCATTAACTTGGATGGTCAAGCTAAATAACTCACTGGGTAAGCTGCCATCATTAACGCTTACAAGTACCGCAAGTTGACCGTTAAAATCGGTCGCTGGAATGATGTCTGATCCAGCCACAAGGTAATTATCACCCGCCTGTATACTTAGGCTAAAATCATCGGGATAAAGTGAATCAGCATCCTCCACCCTTAAGTCATCTAAGCTGAGGGTAATACTGCTGTCCTCATTCGTAGTAAGTGCAGTTTGTCCGGTGATCACGGGCTGAACGGGCTCTGCTTTAGTGATACTGAGATTATGTGAATTTAGGGCATAAAATAGCTTGTCACTGCACTTCACCATCAGTCTTACTGTGGTGCTATCAATATTGGGTACGGTGATAACATGTTCGCCATCATTGGCGACTGAACTAGCTAATTCGATATCGAAGCTAGTATTGCTCTCACTGCTTAATAATATATCTACAGCAGAGCAGTTGTAAGGGCTAAGATCGGTGCCGGCCACATTCCAGTTTATTGTTTGTTGTGCAAGTCCCGCCCACGTTTGCTCTGAATCAGGCGCTGTAATAGCAAAGTTTTGCTGGTTGTTGACCACTTTTATGTTTACGTCACTGCTGTTAACGCCACCCTTATTGTCTCTTACGCTAAGGCGCAATGTAAGACTTCTATCTGTGTTGGCATAGGTTTCACCGACCGCTAGTTGACTACTCGAGACACTGCTTAACTGCGGAAAATAGCGCTGTGAAGATTCTGTCGCAGGGTAGGAGCGAAATAGTGGATTTGCCCCATTGTCTGTGGCCATTGCTGAGCCGTTTGTGGTGCCGCCGTTATCACCTCCGGCGTCGATTTGTTCCCAATTAAAGAGTAGGCCATCGTTGTCAGCATCGCTGCTGGCACTGGCCTCGATGACAAATGGAGTGTTGGCAGGGATTGTATAGGTGTTATTACTAAGCTGAATTTGCGGAATAGCGTTATTTTGTAACGACGAACTTCCGCAGGATGAACCACTAAAACTCTCAACATAACTGCGGATTTCTGCGATTGAACCTGCATGAAAATACGGATCGCTATTGGCTTGTAAATTTTGTCCACTACATAAACCGGCATAAGCCATGATAGTAGAACCGCTGCCTGGTTCAAAGGCACTTTGCGCACTGCGTTGATCAGCATCACAGTTACTTTGGTCTTGTGCATTAAAAGAATGCCGCGCACCCAGTTGATGGCCTAATTCGTGAGCTACTAAGTCAATATAAAAACGTTCGCCCTTGGGGTTAGACGCTCCAGTGGTGCCGAGTGCTTTAGAGTTACTCAGACAGACCACTCCCACGCCGGCTAGCCCACCGCCGTTGGTTGTTAGTAAATGACCAACATCATAGTTAGCTTGACCGAGCAAGTTATCAAGGGTGCTTTGGTTAATATCAACATCACTGGCAGCGTCGGTGTTGGTATAAGGGTCGGTGTTGGCATCAATAAACATGACAGCCTCACTGTCCACCAGTTCAAATTGAAGCGCCAAGTCACTGAGTAGAATCTGATTTATACGGTTGACCAAAATCATGCTCTCGGCGACCACATCAGCCACGGTACCGCCCATTTTTTGGCCATACTCACCGCTGGTACTAATAGCCAAGCGGTAAGTGCGAATCTGTTCACCGATAGACGCGGTTTTTTGCTGCAATGCGGTGTCATTATCAGGTGATCCTATGGTTAAAAAGTCGGCCAGAGTGGATTTTTTCGCCTCCTCGTTGTTTGTTTCATCAACCGCATCTTTATAGCGATACACCATGTAGTCATCACCGCGCTCTTTTAATTGAGGAGATAATAAAAACCAGTCATTGTCTGCTCGATAAAAGCCAAAAAATCCCTGTGGGCTGAGACTAAAACGCCCATAGTTTGTTGGTTTATCAACTTGTTCACCCCTATAGGTCATCAATTGCGGATATTTACTACTCAATGATGCCGATAATATGGGCGATGGAGTCAGAGTGAACTCAAGCCATTGGCCATTTGGCAAAGGTAATTCGATGCTTTGGCCTTGTTTTATTTGGTTTTGCATCTGCGCCAGGACATCGTTATCTATGCGCAAGTAACGTGCGTTACGTGCAGTAGCCCTGAGTGCTTGGTGCTCTAAATTGGTATGTTGATTCACTTGACTTTGGCCATGCCACAGTTTGTTGGCGGCCTGTAATGACGCGGCATAACACAGCACGTATAGCGATAAAATGATAGAAAAACAGCTTTTTGATCTCATTATAAACCCATTTTAATTCGCTAAAGTTCCATTACTTTGCAGGTGGTACATTGCATTGATAACTTATGACTTTGATTATGGTATTGAGCAATTGGGCTACTTAAATGTCAAATAGTTTCACCGAGCTGCGTTTTCAGGAAATGTTGTAAAGCATGAGTGGCGGCGGCCACTTGTGCATATTGTTGTTCAGGGCTCAAAGCAAAGTCGAGACCGAGTATGCTTCGAGTATGAAATTCGCCTTTGAGTAAATTAAAATACATCACCGCCCCTTGCATGGCCTTCTGAGCGCTTAACTGACCCTCAGTAAAAGATTGAAAACATTGAGCCAACATATCTAAACTGTGCTGTGGACCCGCTTCATAAAATAATTCGGCAACACGGGGATTATTACTTATTTCACCAATGACAACTCGATAAATAGCAATGACCTGACTGTCGTGTAACAGACGGATAATTTGTAAGCCACTTTGTTGAAGGATGTCTTCAAAGCGTCCACTTTCATGTTCAAGATGAGAGCTATTTAACTGATAATCTTCACATTTAGCCTTGATTACTGCCGTAAAGAGGGCTTCTTTGTTATCAAAGTGCGAATACACCGTTTGTTTAGAAACGTCAGAGTTTTTAGCAACCATATCCATTGAGCAACCACTAAAACCGTGCACTAGAAACAACTCCCCCGCAGCTAATAATATTTGTTTGCGTTTTTGCTGGCTCTTAGGTCGGCCAGCCTTAATCACAGTTGCTTTGGTCAATGCGTACTCCAATTTCACTAAAAAAATAATCTTAACTATTAGATTAATCTGTATTGTATTATCATACTAGACAGTCTAGTATTTATTTCGTTCAAATTCTTTTGTTTTAACTCGGAAATTTTATGACAACACCTTCTACTACCGCACCAAGGATCGCTAAATCGGCATTTTGGATGATTGTCGTGCTCTCGTTTGCCGCCCTTGTTGCTCTGATGTGGGTATCTGGCCGAGGTCAAGTTAACACTAACCTGAGCGCAACACCTTCTCAAGTAGTTGATATTATGCCAATTAGTCTGACACAACAATATTTGGAAAAACGCGTCGCTGTGGGTCAAGTAGAAGCCAATCAATTATCTTCCTTGGGTTTTGATCGCCCCGGAGTGCTGATACAAACCTTAGTGGACGAGGGGCAAAGTGTGCTAGCAGGTCAGTTGATGGCAACGTTAGACGCGCAACGACTGGAAATTAATTTACAAGAAATCAACGCCACCCTAAGTCGAGTTGAAGCCGATTTGCGTTTAGCAAAATTATCCCAAAAACGTGTTGCCGAGTTGGTAGCAAAAAATCTTGAATCAAGTCAACGGCTTGACGAAGTGCTTGAAGCCACTGCAGTCGCCAATGCGGTAGTAGCCGAAATAACCGCTCGTAAAGCCAGTGTTGAAGTGGAACTGACTAAAACCCGATTATATGCACCTTTTGCTGGCATGGTAGTAAGTCGTGCTATTGATATTGGCACGGTCGTCAATGCCGGGCAGCCGATATTAGTTTTACAACAAGAAAATAACTTACAAGTTCGTATTGCTCTGCCAGCTGCTGAGGCACAACATTTTTCTGTGGCACAGCAGACTGAATTATTGTGGGCCCAACAGCCGATACAGGCTCAAGTCAAGTCCATTGCGCAACAACGTAATCTCAGTACCCGCACCATTGACGTACTTTTTACGATTGATTCTAGTGCGCAAATATTAGCGGGTGACTTGGTGACATTAGAACGTCAAATCGACATTGAACTGCCCGGTGCTTGGGTGCCCAGAACGGCACTGATTAGCGGCGTAAGAGGGCTATGGAGTATTTTTGTTGTTGAACAGAATGAGCAAGGTCAAGCTTATTTAGTTTCTAAATTGGTTGAAGTGAATTACGTGGATGATCTCAAGGTCTATGTGAGCGGTGCCCTCGCATCTGACTCACAAGTGGTCATCAATGGGGTGCATAAGTTAGTGCCTGGACAATTAGTGCAAACCCAATCTAAGCCCCTCAGTGCCCAAGATGAAAATAGCGGGTCAGTATTATGAGTTCAGCGCTATCAGGCCCTTGGTACAGTCTTTTTTTCCGCAATAAACATTTACTCATCTTAAGTATTTTAGTGGTGCTGGTGGCTGGTTTGTCGGCAGTAATGAACTTACCGCGGTTAGAAGATCCGCGCATTGATACGCGTAATGCATTAGTCATTACGCCCTATCCTGGAGCATCGGCTGAGCGAGTAGAGGCTCTGGTTACCGACGTAATCGAAGATGAGCTGCGTCAGTTGTATGAAATCCACGAAATTAAATCCACATCACGAGCCGGAATTTCAATTATCGTGCTTGAACTGCAAGCGTGGGTTGATAACAGTTCGAATGAACAAATTTTTTCGAAAATTCGTCAGGCACTAGGTGATGCTCAAAAAAAGTTTCCTCAGGGCGCTAGTGAACCAGTGCTGGATGAGCGACGAGGAGCCAATTCTTTTACCTTGTTGTTAGCCTTAAAGCCTGCTCAAGGTTACACCACATCGATGACGTTAGTGAGTCGTATGGCAGATGAATTGGCTGATCGTCTGCGTAATGTCAGTGGCACAGAACTGGTTAGGATCTACGGCGAGCTAGACGAAGAAATTAATGTCGCCATTGACCCTCATGAGCTTGAAATCGCCGGTTTAACGATTTCGCAGGCAAGTAGTGCGGTGAGTTATGCTGACCCTAAGGTACCAGCTGGCACTATACGTGGCAGTCTGCAAGATGTGCGTTTACAGGTGGCTGATGAACTCGATAGCCTTGAACGCGTCAGGCAATTACCCCTCAAAGCAAATTCACAGGGTGGCTTTTTACGCTTGGGTGATATAGCGCAAGTAACACGTGGCTGGCGCACGCCAGTAAATGACATCGCCTCGGTTAATGGCGAACAAGTTGTGTTTGTTGCGGCACGTATGCAAAGCACGGTGCGAGTAGACAAATGGACCGAAGAAGCAACCCTAGCGGTCGATGCCTTTAACCAGCAATTTGGGGCTACAGTGGCTGCTGATGTGGTATTTGAACAAAATATTTATACCGAAGATCGCCTATCGCAACTCGTGCAAAACCTGTTGTTGGGTTGTTTTGTAGTGATGTTGGTTGTGCTGTTTTTCATGGGCTTTCGTGCCTCTTGGATAGTCGGCTTGTCCTTACCTTTATGTGCGAGTTTTGTGATTTTTTCATTGAGCTTTTTTGATGAACAAATTCACCAAATGTCGATTTTTGGGATCATTATCGCCATTGGTTTATTAATCGATAATGCCATTGTCATCACCGATGAGATCCGTGCCAAACTCGCCCATACCACAATGCCCAGAATCGACGCATTAGTGAGCAGTATTCGCCACCTATTTGTCCCTCTGCTTGCCTCAACGTTGACAACCATCCTAGGTTTTATGCCGATTTTTCTATTACCGGGTAATATTGGTGATTTTATCGGCTCTATCGCTATTAGTGTGGTGATGGCCTTAATAGGCTCTTTGTTTATTTCCCTCACTATTATCGCGGCCTTAGCCGCACGCTTACTACCCCGTGGCGAAGTCGCCACCAATACTCACTGGTATCAACAAGGCATGCAATTGCCAGAAGTTAGTCAGCGCTTTAAGCAAATCTTAGAAAAAGCCCTTAAACGCCCCTTATTAGGTATATGTGCAACGCTCATTTTTGCACTTTCAGGTTTTTTCTTAGCCGCTCAACTTGGTAATGTATTTTTCCCCAGTGCGGATCGTGATCAGTTCGAAATTTACTTGTGGATGCCCGAAGGTACGCCGATAAAACAAACCGAAAATGTGGTGCTGCAAGCTAATCAAGTCATCAGTGAAGCGAGCGGGGTTAAACAGGTTACATGGCTGGTAGGGGGCTCTAGCCCTTCGGTTTACTATAATCAGGTGATGAATCGTGATAATTCACCGCATTTTGCCAATGCGGTGGTCAGTGTAGCTAGTGTTGCACGGGCTAAGGCCTTAATAAGTGAGCTGCAAACTCAGCTAGGTCAACAATTTCCCCAAGTTAAATTTGTAGTACGCGCCTTTGGTCAAGGTCCGCCTGTTAGTGCTCCGGTCGGATTTAAGATATTGGGGCCAGACATCGACCTACTTAATCAGCTTGGTGAGCAAGTGCGCTTTGCTATGACACAAGTGCCGGGTATTAGCCAAACTATTGCGTCTATTACCTTAGGTGAATCGGAACTGGTCTTAGATGCTAAACGTGATACCAGTCAATTGGCAGGTTTATCGCTGGTTGATATTGCTCAACAACTACAAATAGCCCTCAATGGTAAGCTTGGTGGTTCTATTCTTGAAGGTACCGAAGAGATTCCTATCCGTTTGAGAGTTGCCGAGCAACAGCGAGATTCTTTAGCTCTGGTACAGGCCTTGCCTCTACAAGCAATAACACAATCCAACACAACGAATGGTTTAAGTGTGGCCGCATTAGGTGAGTTTAAGTTGATGCCCAGTGTTGCAGGAATTACACGCCTAAATGGGGTGCGTGTTAATAACGTGGAAGCGTTTTTGTTGCCCGGTGCCACGGCCATTGATGTCAGCAATATGGTGCAGCAAAAGTTAGTTGAATTAAATTTCACCCTACCCAAAGGGTATCAGTTCAAAATGGCCGGTGATGCGGATAAACAGCAAGAAGCCTTGGGTCAATTGGCAACCTATTTGCCGGTACTACTGGTGTTGATGGTAACCACCTTAATTTTGTCTTTTAGTAGCTTACGTTTGGCCTTAGTTATTGGCGTAGTGGCGATATTGTCAGTCGGGATGGGCATGTTTAGCTTGTGGCTCTCGGGGTTACCTCTTGGATTTAATCCCTTATTGGCTTGCGCAGGGCTTATTGGTGTGGCAATTAACGGTTCAATTGTGGTGATCGCAGCAATTAATGCTAATCCACTTGCCAAAGTGGGAAATGTGCCGCACATTGTTGATGAAGTGATGGGCTGCAGTCGTCATATACTTTCAACGACTGTCACCACTGTGGGTGGTTTTGTGCCGCTGCTGCTGTTCAGTGAAGGTACCTTTTGGCCTCCTTTGGCAGTAGTTTTAGCTGGAGGCGTTGGATTTTCGATTATCCTATCTTTGATTTTTACGCCTCTAGTGGTGGCTTTGATGTATCGTCAAAAACAAACTAAAAAGGTGATAACAGCGTAAAAACATAAAACTAATTTAGTTGAGCGAATGTTAGAGCAGAAAAATCCGAAAAAATCATGGTGGAAGACAGACTGTCCCTACTGCAATCGCTGGCGCATGATAATATTGTGGGGCATTATTATGTATTTAGTTTTCACTTACTTTTGGCTTTAATCGATGCAAGATTTAATCGAAATCCGCCGCGCTGCGAAGCGCAATGTGCTAACTACGGCCATCATCGGTGGTTTAGGTTTATTGCTATCTAGCCAATTATTAATTTGGTTGCCAAAAAGTGCATATTTGATTGGCATCTTACTAACCAGCCTGTCGTTAGTGACGTTGCTGGTGGCCTACTTCAAATACCGTGAGCCATTACACAGTTTTGTGTTGTCGCGGGAAACCTTATTTTATCAACATAAAAATGGCACGTGGCGGCTTGAGTGGAATAATATCCAGCGTATGGCCGTGCCTCGTATCAGTCAGGGAGTTGAGCAAAAAGAGTTAGCTATGATTGGCATTAAGCTCAAGTCATATCAACCTTTTTTGGGCGCAATATCTCCTCGTTTAATGACTAATATTTTAATGGAACAGCGGCCATTACTGCTTTATGGTTTGGGCCTCGATCAGCAACTTAATTGCAAAAGCGGTGCGTGTTATGGCAATGGCTTATTAGAAGATGACCACTTCAAAGACAGTGACGGCCAAATTTATACCGGTATTCAAGCGATGTTGGCTAACCGGATGCAAAAGCTAAGGCAACAACTGGGTTTTGATATTTTTATTGCCGCTACTGAATTAGATCGTGACGAACATGATTTTGTCCAACTTTTGCAACAATGCCAGCAACAGGTATTACTAGACGGATCAGTTGAGTCATAAGGCGGTGCTCGCTTATTATCTTAGCATGATTAAATCGAGTGACATGGCATACAAACGAGGTAAGTTGTCATAATTCTAGGTAAACGACTATTTGTGCTAAGGTGTTTGTATAGCGTCAACTAATTAAGCACAAACAGTGCTGTTTGCTCATTAGTGAAATAACCTTGTATAGCTAATTAGCTAGGAATAACTTGAGCCATGGCCGAAAGTGAATCTGCAATCCCTCCCATCAAAAGTTTAAAACTAAAATTATTTTGGCTACCTTTTTTAATTCTGACTATCGGTTTTAGTATTGCAATCTATGCAGATAAACGTCAATCACTAGAAAATCAGCAATACATTGCAGCAAAGCTACAAGCAAGATTGAGTCTGATTAGTGAAACTGTCACGGACTGGGTAACCCTATACCAATATGGCTTGAGAGGACTAAAAGGCTCAATAATAACAGCAGGTATAGACCACTTTAACTATGCCAACATGCAAGCTTATAGCGCGTCGCGTAATGTTAACGAGGAATTTCCTGGCGCCAATGGCTTTGGCTTAATTCGCTATGTAAAGCCAGCTCAAATCGAGCAGTTTGTTGAATATGCTCGTCAAGACCGCCCTGACGGCATATTCAACCTGCGCCAATTAAATCAGCACTCAGATACTTTGTTTGTTATTCAATATATTGAGCCTGAGGATAGTAATAAGGCTGCCTTGGGTTTGGATATAGGTTCAGAGACTCATCGCCGCCATGCCGCAATAGAAGCCGCCAAATATAATGAAGTTAGGCTTACTGCGCCAATTAAATTAGTTCAAGTCAACGAGCAAACACCTTATGGTTTTTTAATTTTACTGCCTATCTATCGGGTAAATAGTTCGCTCACAAGCGCCCAAGATAGGCTAGAAAATATCCAGGGATGGGCATACGCCCCTATATTTGCCGATGATGTTTTAAACAGCAGTATTGCAACTCAGAGCGATGTCATACTGAGGATTAAAGATATTGAAGATGGCGCTGCAACGCTGTTTTATCAATTTGGTCTGATGGATGACGCCAGCATGGCTCCAGCAGCCACGGCTGCAATTCACCTTTATGGGCGAAATTGGAACTTGGAGCTCACAGCCAAACCTGCATTCATCGATTCACTGTTATTACCGACGCGGCATCAGACATTTTTTAATATCATCGGTCTGACCTTATTAGTTATGCTGCTGGTGTTCAGTGTTCATTTAACCTTGGCTCGAATTGCGCAGACATTAGCGCATAAAACAGAATTGTCGAAAGTAAAAGAAAATGCCTTAAGGCTGGCCAATATAGAACTTGAGAAAAAAGTATCGAAAAGAACGAAGCAAATTTCTCAAGTAAGTGCTTTGCAACGCAGTATTCTGGAAAGTGCGGGTTATGCGATTATTGCCACAGACGAAGACGGAGTCATTACCGTCTTTAATCCCGCGGCTGAAACTCTGCTTGGTTATTCTGCTTTAGAAGTCATAGGGTATGATAGCCCCGCATCTTTTCATCTTGTTGAAGAAGTGGTGGCTAGGGCCGCGGGACTTTCTAAGGAGTTTGGCTATACCATTGAGCCTGGCTTTGAGGTGTTTGTGGCCAAAGCCCGTTTGGCTTTAGTGGATATTAATCCTTGGACCTATGTGCATAAAAATGGTCGACATATTCCTGTTAAGCTAAATGTGAGTAGTTTACGCGACGAACAAGGTAATTTATTTGGCTTTTTAGGTATTGCTTACGACCAAACTGAACAATTAGAACATGAGAAAGTTATTGCTGAAGCAAGACTGATGGCCGAGCAAGCCAATGAGGCTAAATCAGCATTCTTAGCCAATATGAGTCATGAAATTCGCACGCCACTCAACGGAATTTATGGCACCTTGCAGGTTCTACAAAATGAAGTGGTGTCGATTCAAGGCCGAGAGCGCTTAGCAAAAGCTTTATACTCTTCTAAATGCCTGAATATTATTATCAATGACATTCTGGATTTTTCAAAAATTGAAGCCGGTAAACTTTTATTGGAAAATAGCCAATTCAATTTGTCTGAGCTACTTGAGTATTTGCGTGCAGATTTATCCATGATGGCCAGTACCAAGCACATCTCGTTTAATTTGATCAATGAGGTCACTCATCAATTTTGGCAGGGCGATCCAACTAGAATAAGGCAGGTCTTGTTAAATGTGGCTTCAAATGCCATTAAATTTACTCAAGTCGGTCATGTGAATTTGCGTGTGCACCATGAACTTGCAGAGCAAAGTCTAGTCTTTGAAGTTGAAGATACTGGAATAGGTATCGAGCAAGAACAGCAAAATAGGTTGTTTCAACGATTTGAGCAGGCTGATACTTCGATTACGCGCAAATTTGGCGGAACAGGATTAGGTTTGTCCATTACGCACTCGTTAGTCACTCTCATGGCTGGCCATATTGCGGTTAAAAGTGAAATCAAAGTCGGCAGCACTTTTACGGTCACCCTGCCGTTACAGCAAGCGGTTGCACCAACGATTGAACAACAAGACCTAAAAGCAGAAGACCTTAACTTTTCTGGTAAAACTATTTTGGTGGCGGAAGATAATGAAATAAACCAAATGGTTGTTCAAGCGATGTTAGAACCTACTCAGGCAAGCTTGATATTTGTATGGAATGGACTTGAAGCTGTCAATGTTCTAGAGACAGAGCATCCTGATGTTATTTTGATGGATATCCAAATGCCTGTGATGGATGGTATGGAAGCCTGTAGGCAAATTAAAGCAACTCACCCTGCTTTGCCCATTATAGCGCTAACAGCCAATGCGATGAGTGATGATATCAATCTATACCAGCGAGAGGGCTTCAGTGGCCATCTTGCTAAGCCGGTTGAACTGACCTTGTTATTACAGAAACTCCAGCAAACGCTTTTTACCTAGTTGCTGACAAAGGGTAGCCAACTAATATCATATTGCTCTGACGCCTAAATGCGTCGAATTCAGTTTAAATATTGCCCTTGTTTTACCTTTGTGATGGCGCTTTGTACCACGTCATTGAAGAGGATCATCTTTTTAGTTACTTGCTCAAACTGACCAAGCTTAAGCGCGATTTCTACTTCTTCGCAAAACTTATGTAGTTTAGTGACGCCAGTATAACAACAGGCCCCATGCAACTTATGAATAAAAGACTGCATTTCAGCGTAATCTTGCGCCATAAAAGATCGCTCTATATTAGTCTGTAAACTGGGCAACTGTTTAATAAACTGCGCTAGAATTTCCAATGCTGCCTGTTCATTATTATTTGTGCGTTTAAGTGCCAAGGACCAATCAAAATCTGCTAACTCAGGTGGTTTTTCTTCTACTTGCTGACACCAACGAATAATTAAATCCACTAAGTCAGATAAATCTACAGGTTTGGTTATGTAATCGTCCAGACCAGATGCCAATAAACGGTTTTGTTCCTCTTTAAAAGCGTGGGCTGTAACAGCAATGATCGGTGTGCCCAAATTCAATTCGGTTTGGCGAATACGTCGAGTGGTCTCAATACCATCCATGTGCGGCATTTGCACATCCATCAAAATTAGATCAAACTCATTTTCGTAACATTGTTTTACCGCATCTTTACCGCTATACGCGAGGGTCAACTGTAATTCAGTATTTCTAAACCACGTAGTGAGTAGGCGCAGATTAATTTCCATATCATCGACCGCTAGCACCCGCGCTTTTGGTAGTTTACTGAGACGTTCTTGAATATGGTCAGCCGGGCTCACTTGCGGTAAATGTAGTAAGTTAGTCAGACGACTAAAGGTCAGGGGCAGCCGCATTTTGTGTTCAAAATATTGACCTAAGTCAGTGCGTTGGCCAAGTGAGTTAGCACCAGAATAAAGTATGACTGACTGTTGGCGAGACATTTGGCGACAGGCCTCAAGAATGTTGGGTAATTCATCTTCTTTTCTGCTTGGAATAGATATAAATACCATATCGTAGTCAGCGCGTAATTTGCGCAAAAAGTCTAATGATTCAACTCCAGTTACATTTGCACCGAGGTTTTTCAGTAGTTTTACTGCGCTATAGCGTGAATAGGGCTCAGGGTCAAAATACACAATATTTTTACCCTGCCATTCACTGTCTTTTCGCAAAGCCAACTTAGTATTTAGTAAGTTGGTGCGCAAGGTTACGGTAAAAATACTTCCTTGCCCCGGTGAACTTTGCAAGTCAAGATCACCACGCATTAGCTTCACCAGTTCTTGACAAATAACCAGCCCCAGTCCAGTGCCTTGATAAGAGCGACTTAGGGCATCGTCTACTTGTGAAAACGCAGCGAATAACTTACGTCTATCTTCACGGCTAATACCTATGCCGGTATCTTCAATTTTAAACACCAGTTCGTAAATACCGTGTTCAAGAAATATACCTTTGACGGCCAAGCCGATGTGACCGTGATCAGTAAACTTGAGTGCATTGCCCAATAAATTATTCAAAATTTGTTTTATGCGGTAACTATCACCAATTAACTTCTCTGGTAAAGGAGATAGCTCATAATTAAATTCTAAACTTTTCAAATGAGCAGATTTGGCCATAACACCCACTAAATCTTCGATCATTTGGGTGGGGGAAAAAGCATGATTATTGATGCGAAGTTTACCTGCTTCAATTTTTGAAAAATCGAGTACGTCATTGACGATTGATAGCAAGTTATCCGCTGCCGCATTAATAATATTAACTTGTTCTTGTTTTTCAGGGCTTAAACCAGAGGAGTTTAGCTCTTTACTAAAACCGAGAATGGCGTTGAGTGGTGTGCGAATCTCATGACTCATGTTGGCTAAAAACTGTGATTTTACGTTGCTGGCATTAATCGCTTCTTTGCGGGCAATATCTAAGCGCGCATTTTGCTCTTCCACCAGTTCGATATTATTGCGCAGGTCATTGGTTGCTTGGTTGATTTCTACCTCTAATTGATGACGAGTCTTATCCATTAAAGCTAATGAAAACAAACCTGCTTCGAGGAAAACGCCAAATTGAAAACAATAGGTAGTAAAAAAATTAGAGGGAAAAACGCCAACTAAACTGAGCATACCAATAATGGCTGCGGCAGCGAGTATGCTCCAAGCAAATATAAAATAACGGGCAGCATAAAATTGATTGTTATAACTTTCAAATCCGGCACAGGTATAGCTGCTAATCGCAATTAAACTAACCAAGTAAACCAAAGATGATTGCCATATTGGCGGGAAGAGACTAACCACAGAGCACAAACCTAAAATACTTAATAGTATTATGCTCGACGCGACCACCCGATAACTTTTAGGCGCTGTTCTTTGAATGTCTAAAAAGACACAGGTAAATAGACCCGAAAAAACCCCAATAATGATAAAGATCAGGTCGGTGTGTTCATTTTCCCAACGAGAGAATCCCTCAGGCATGACTAAGTGCGAGTGTCCGCTCCAAACAAACTGCCAAATGATTACCGCAGCAATATAACTAACATAAGCAATTAAACTTTTTTCTCTGATCCCTAGAAATAAAACAAAATTATAAATAGCCAAGATCAGTAAGCCGCCATAAAACAAGCCCCACAACAAATTATCGTAAAAGTTGATTTTTTCATGATAGTGATGAGTTTGAATGTCTACGGGAGCAACTAGACTAGAATGCGCGCTTTCGATGCGAATAAACAAAGAAACTGTTTGTGCATAAGGAAGTTCGGTTTTGAGAGTGGGCAAGCGATAATGCTGACCAAAACGCGCCTTGCCTTGCTGAGTTTGAGATATAATTTTATCTTCGAGTAATATGTAGATGTCGACTTTTTCTAATTGACTAAACGCAACATCGATCACCCAATCATCAACGTCGGTTACATTGCTAATAGTGGTATAGAGCCATGCGCCTTTATCGGTAAAACCGTAATTGGGATTGTCACCCGACTGCCAAACAAAGCGGTCAATCTGCTGATTGACTTGCTGTACTGTGAGTTGCTGGTCTTCTTCGAAGAGAATTTTTAGTTGGCCGGATAACCTAATAGAGCTAGACGTTTCGATAAGCTGCACAGTGCTTTGAGCATAGCTTTGGCTTGAAATTAACAACAATAAAAGCATAACTAAACGACAGATAAGGTCTGGCATGTCACGTCGGTCTGGGTCGAATCAATAATGTCATTAAACCATTTGCACCTTGTCTTAGGCAATCTCTACCGTTCGACTAACAGATAACGTATGATAAAAACTGACGATTACCTTAAAAATTGACCTAAATATGAGCAGTAAATTTTCTTTTCTAACCCTAGTGCTACTAGTCGCTTGTCATGTTAGTGCCGCAGAGCAAACTGCACTTCCATTGGAAAAACTCAAATTACCAGCGGGATACCAAATATCCGTTTTTGCCCAAAATGTTAAAAATGCCCGGCAAATGGCTGTCAGTCAACAGGGCATTGTATTCGTTGGTAGTCGAGACGCGGGCTTAGTGCATGCCGTTATTGATAGTAATGGTGATGGTGTGGCTGAGCAGGTCATAAAAATTGCGAGTGGCCTCAATATGCCATCAGGGCTGACAATACATCAGGGCGACTTGTATGTTGCTGAGGTCGACCGCATTTTAAAGTATGCCGATATTGAACAACATTATCAAAACTTACCTCCACCTGAAGTGGTAGTGAGTGCTCTACCCAGTGAAAAACATCATGGTTGGAAATATATTGCTTTTGGCCCAGATGGTTGGTTATACGTGCCCGTTGGTGCCCCGTGTAATATTTGTGAAACGAATGGGGGAGAGCAATTTGATGATCCACGTTTTGCTTCAATTCTGCGTTTTAATTTAGCCACTGGTGAAAAGCAATGGGTAGCCAAAGGTGTGCGCAACAGCGTAGGTTTTGACTGGCACCCTGTTACTCAGCAGTTTTGGTTTAGTGATAATGGTCGCGATATGTTGGGTGATGATATTCCTCCTTGCGAACTTAATGCGGTAACAGTGCCTGGGGAGCATTTCGGTTTCCCCTATTTTCATGGTGGTAGTTTGGCTGATCCGCATTTTGGGCAGGGTAAAAAGAGCTCTACTTACACCGCGCCAAAATTAAATTTAATGGCTCATGTAGCTCCTTTGGGCATTCATTTTTATGCCGGAGCAATGTTTGACTCTAAGATGCAGAACCGCTTGTTTGTGGCTGAACACGGTTCATGGAATCGTACTCAAAAGTCAGGTTATCGAGTGATGATGGCAACAGTAGAAAATGGCAAGGTTAGCGATTATCAACCTTTTGTAGAGGGTTGGTTAAATAGCGATAATACCGCTTGGGGACGTCCTGCTGCCATTACTTCCTTAGCCGATGGTAGTTTGTTAATTGCCGATGATTTCGCCAACGTTATTTATAGGGTAACCTACCATCAGCCATAAAACAGTTTGTAACAGAGCAAGGCTTGTATTAGATTTTTGTTTGGTAGTTTTATCGGTTTGCCATAAGGTAGTATCAACGTAGCAATGTAATCAGCATAAGCCTTGCTGTATTGAAAATAACAATAAATAGTGAATCCAGTTTTATATGAGTCAAGATACGATAATTAACAAAGATGGCATCGAACAATTGGCGATGCGTGACTTTACCGAGCAATCATACTTAAACTATTCTATGTACGTCATTATGGATCGAGCTTTGCCACATATTGGTGACGGCTTGAAACCAGTGCAGCGGCGCATTGTTTATGCTATGTCAGAACTTGGTCTGAGCAACAATGCAAAATACAAAAAATCCGCACGAACAGTCGGTGATGTATTAGGTAAGTTTCATCCTCACGGTGACTCGGCCTGTTATGAAGCCATGGTATTGATGGCACAGCCTTTTTCTTATCGTTATCCCTTGGTTGATGGGCAAGGTAACTGGGGCGCGCCAGACGACCCTAAATCCTTTGCGGCCATGCGTTATACCGAATCACGTCTGTCTAAGTTTAGTGAAGTATTGCTCACTGAGCTGGGTCAGGGCACAGTAGACTGGCAGCCAAATTTTGATGGCACCTTAGATGAACCTAAAGTTTTACCCGCACGCTTACCGCATATACTCCTTAACGGTATTACTGGTATTGCTGTTGGTATGGCAACGGATATTCCGCCGCATAATGTGCGCGAAATAGCCAATGCCTGTGCCTTGTTGCTTGACAATAGTAAAGCTGAACTCAGTGAACTACTCGCCTTCGTTAAAGGACCTGATTATCCCACTGAAGCTGAGATCATTACGCCAACCGATGAAATCGCAAAAATTTATGAGACTGGGCGAGGCTCAATTAGAATGCGCGCGGTTTATCATGAAGACAACGGTGATATTATTATTACCGCTTTACCTCATCAGGCTTCTGGTGGAAAGATACTAGAGCAAATTGCCGCGCAAATGCAGGCTAAAAAGCTGCCTATGGTGAGTGATCTGCGAGATGAATCTGATCATGAAAATCCCACACGATTACTCATCACACCGCGCTCCAACCGCGTTGACATAGAACAATTGATGCAACATTTGTTTGCCACCACAGATTTAGAAAAGAGTTATCGCGTAAATATTAATATGATCGGTTTAGACGGCCGTCCAAAAGTTAAAAATCTGCAACAAATTCTCAGTGAATGGTTAATTTTCAGAAAAGACACGGTAGTGCGCCGTTTGCAGTATCGTCTTGATAAAGTACTTGCAAGACTGCATATTCTTGAAGGTTTAATGGTTGCCTTTTTGAATATTGACGAAGTGATTCGCATTATTCGTTATGAAGAGCAGCCTAAACAAGAATTGATGAATCGATTCGCTTTATCTGATATTCAGGCAGAAGCTATTCTTGATCTGAAATTGCGCCATTTGGCCAAATTAGAAGAAATGAAGATCAAAGGCGAACAAGACGAATTGGCCTTAGAGCGTGATCAATTGCAATTGTTACTGGGCTCTGAACAACGTTTGAAAACATTAATTAAGAAAGAAATTTTAGCCGCCGCAGAATTATACGGTGACGATCGTCGTTCACCCATCGTGGCCCGTGGCGAATCAAAAGCCCTCAGCGAAAAAGAACTGATGCCTTCAGAGTCCGTCACGGTTGTGGTCTCTGAAAAAGGCTGGGCCCGCTGTGCTAAGGGTCATGATGTTGACGTCCATGGTTTAAGTTACAAAGCGGGTGATAGTTTTCTAACCAGTGCCAAGGGGCGCAGTAATCAGCAAGCGGTTTTTGTTGATTCATCTGGGCGCACCTTTTCTTGTGATGCCCACAGTTTAGCTTCAGCCCGCAGCCAAGGCGAGCCGCTTACTGGTCGTTTCAATATCGTCGGTGGTGAAAATGTTGAACATGTGGTGATGGGCAAAGATGAGCAGCAATATCTAATGGCCTCTGATGCGGGTTATGGCTTTGTGGGCCAGTTCAGTGACATGGTGAGTAAAAATAAGGCGGGTAAAGCGTATTTGTCTTTGTCAAACGGCGCCAAAGTCATTGCTCCGCAAGTGTTGAAAAATCTTGAGTCAGATTGGTGTTTAGCCATTTCCAGTGAAGGTCGTATGTTAATGTTCCCCTTACGCGACTTACCCGTGTTAGGTAAAGGCAAAGGCAACAAGCTAATTAGTATTCCTTCGGCACGAGCCGCTTCTCGTGAAGAATATGTCAAAGTGCTTAGCGTTGTTCCGGATGGAGCCAGTATCAAAATTCTATCTGGTAAACGTGGTATGAGTTTATCCGCTGCTGATTTGACGCATTATCAAGGTGAACGGGGCCGCAGAGGAAATAAGCTACCACGAGGACTGCAACGAGTTGATGGGGTGGAAGTCGAGTTAGCTAAAACCACTCCTAATACTGGCGATGGGCTATTACCGCCGCTAGGTGAAGGTAGTGAATAGTTTTTGTGTCGAATCGCTGTGAGGTTCGTGAGTTAAACTTAACAATTAGGGAAATACTTAAATGAGTCAATTTGCATCGGTTTTTGTGGTTCTGCTGACCTTATTTTTGTTTGCTTGTGAGCAGAGTAGTGATGAAATTGAAGTTAACTTTGTTGAGTTAAAACAAGGCTTACTCAAAGGACGTATTATTCCTCAGTTGGGCGTGGTGTCTTTTAGAGGTATTCCCTACGCTCAGCCTCCGATCGCGGACCTTAGGTGGCGAGCACCTAAAGCCCCACAGCCTTGGAAAGGGGTGAAGAACGCTGATGATTTTGGTCATAAATGCATGCAAAATGCATTGTTTAGTGATATGCAATTTCGCGCTTCGGGTATGAGTGAAGACTGCTTAGTCTTGAACATATGGTCGCCGGTAGAACGCTCTGCAGGGCCATTGCCTGTCTTAGTGTATTTCTATGGCGGTGGTTTTATAGCGGGAGATGGTTCTGAAAATCGCTACGATGGCGCTGATATGGCGTCAAATGGTGTTGTCACAGTCACTGTGAATTATCGTCTTGGCGTATTTGGCTTTTTGGCTCATCCTGAACTCAGCTCTGAAAGTGGTTATGGTGGTTCGGGAAACTATGGTTTATTAGATCAGCAAGCCGCCCTTATCTGGGTGGCAAAGAATATAGAGATTTTTGGAGGCGATCCAAGCAAAATAACCATCGCGGGAGAGTCAGCAGGATCGATATCTGCCAGTGCACAAACCTTAGCGCCAGATTCTATCCCTTTAATTGCGGGCGTGGTTGGCGAAAGTGGTTCGATAATGGGGCGGTTTGTTACACCACTGCTTCAGAGCGAAAGACAGGGCATACTCTTTGCCGAAGCCGTACATGAAGGTGAAGATGCAAGCATCGTTGCTCTGCGGAACATACCTGCTGAAGAATTATTAGCAAGGGCAAGCGAGGCTGGATTTGAACAACTAATGCCCACTATTGATGGAAAATTTCTGCTAGACAGTCCCCAAAAATTATTTGCGCAGAAGAAGTTTGCCGATGTGCCAATCTTAGCTGGTGTTAATTCTCAAGAAGGGAGTTTTCAACAATTGTTTGCTGAAACTGAGGTTAATCAAGAGAATTTTTTACTGGCCTTGCAGCAATTATATCCAGATGCTTACGAAAGAGTTGCTGCGCTTTATCCTGGCGAGACCCCTGAACAACTGAAGTTAGCAGCTCAAGACCTGATGAGCGACCGTTTTATTAGTGAGTCCACATGGAATTGGATTGAAGCCGCGAGCGCTAATGGCAAGGCAGATTCTTATTATTATCTTTATGATCATGTACGCCCGGCGATGAAATCTATTTACAACGGCGGTGCAGATGTTGAGATCACCGACTTAGGTGCGGTGCATTCTGCTGAAATTGAATACTTTTTAGGTAACCTAGACGTAAATCACATTTACCACTGGGAAAAAGAAGATCATCAGGTATCGTTGGTAGCACAACAATATTTGATTAATTTTATTAAAACGGGAAACCCGAATAATGAAATGTTGCCAGACTGGCCAAGCTTTCAAACCAATCAACAACTTATAATAAAATTACAACCAGAGGTTGTTGGAGTAGAGAAACTGCGGCAGCGCTACCAAGCCTTATCCAGTCTCTAATATGGTTACATTAGCTTTAGCTGGCTTATTTAACCTCAACTCGAGTTGAGCTTATTTAGGCTCAATTTCGCTGACATAGCGTTTAACCGATAATAACGAACCACTCAAGCCTAAAAAGACCGATACACCTAACATAACAAATAAGGTGTTGCCGTCTATGCCGGTGACATTAAAGTTTTTCTGATACAACTCACTGACGGCAGCAACACTGCTACTCATCCACCACAGCAATAATATGACCGCAAACCAAGCCAATAAACCGCCAAGTAAGCCATACCAAAAGCCGGTGTAAAGGAAAGGACGTTGAATAAAAGCGTCTGTGGCACCGACTAATTTCATCACTAAAATTTCATCTTTTTTATTAAGAATATTTAATCTTATAGTATTGCCAATTATCAGAACAACGGCTAAAAACAATAATACTGCGATAACGGTCACTAGCTCTTGCGCAACGCTTAATAGCGCATGTAGGCGTTCCAACCATTCAATATCGAGTTTGCCGATGTCGACCTCGCGCTCTTTGCGTAATTTCTCGAGTAACAGGCGCGCGGCGGTAGGTCCAGCATGTCGCTCGGTAGGAATGACCAAAACCACATTTGGTAGGGGGTTTTTATCCAAATAAGCAATAGCATCACCAAAACCTGATAATTGCTTAAACTCCTCTAAGGCATCACTCGCCGGAATATAATGAATGGTATTTATCTCAGGCCAAAGTTGAATGCGGGTTAGCAGTTGATTAACATCTGCGGGGTTAATATCTTGTTTTAAAAATAGGGATATTTCTGAAGCTTGTTGCCAGCCAGAGCTGATATTTTCGGCATTTTTTACCATGACATACAGGGTACTAGGCAGGGTAATACTTAAACCTAACACGCCGATGGTCATGATTGAGGATACTCTGGAACGCCATAATTCCCCCAAACTGCCAAGGGCTTGCCTCAAGTGGCTGACAAAAAACATCAAAAATCGTTGCACGGCTGAAACCTGAGATATCTGGGCTCCTTGGGCTCGGCCCTTAAATAAGATACTCATTGTTATCGCCCTCCCTGCAAAACGGCTCGGTATTGCGGATAATTAAACATAAAAATCATTGTCTGGCATCTCGTCCGCTAGACCATCGGTGATCATTTGGCCACTTTTTAAAGTCAAAGTTCGATACTTCATTCTCGCAATCAGCCCCAAGTCATGGGTCGCAATAAAAACTGATACGCCTGCCTGGTTGAAATTCTCAAATAACTTAATAATTTCCATCGATAGCTTGGGATCTAAATTACCAGTGGGCTCATCAGCCAGTAACAAAGGCGGTTTATTAACGATAGCTCGGGCAATGCCAACTCGTTGTTGCTCGCCACCTGATAGCGTGATGGGGATGTTTTTTATTTTGTCGCGCAGACCAACCATTTCAAGTGAGGCATGCACCCGCTTGGTAATTTCTTTATGAGAATAGCCCTCGATAACCAGCGGCAAAGCGACGTTGTCATAAACACTTTTATCCATCAATAATTGATGGCTTTGAAAAATCATGCCGATATCGCGGCGAATATAGGCGATTTGTTTGCGTTCAATTGCACCTAAATCATGTCCGTTGATAAAAACTTTACCAACGGTGGGTCGTTCCATAATGCTAATCAATTTCAAAATGGTGCTTTTTCCGGCACCTGAATGGCCAGTTAGAAAGGCCATTTCTCCCGGCTCGATATGAAAGTCCACCTTACGTAGTGCCTGTTGACCCCCTGCGTAAGTTTTACTGACTTGGGCAAATTTAATCATAGTGTTTAGTGATTTTTTTGTTTTGATTGAGTTTTTTCGCTATCAGCGAACAGAGCATCTACAAATTCTTTACTGTTGAATGCACGTAAATCTTCTATGCCCTCACCAATGCCAATATAGCGAATCGGAATGGGATATTGGTCCGCAATAGCAAAGATTACACCCCCCTTGGCGGTGCCATCCAGCTTTGTTAAGCATAATCCAGTTAAGCCAACAGCCTCATTAAACAGCTTGGTTTGACTCAGGGCGTTCTGACCTGTGCCCGCATCTAAGGTGAGCATGATTTCATGGGGAGCTTGCGGGTCTATTTTCTTAATCACTCGCACTACTTTTTTAAGTTCTTCCATTAAATGCTCTTTATTCTGCAAGCGCCCTGCAGTGTCCGCGATTAATACATCGATATTTCTGGCTTTAGCTGACTGAAAAGCATCAAAAATGACTGAAGCGCTATCGGCACCACTTTGTTGCGCAACCACTGGAATATTGTTGCGCTCTCCCCATACTTGTAATTGCTCTACTGCCGCGGCCCTGAAGGTGTCGCCAGCGGCCAACATGACTTTTTTGCCTTGCTGCTGAAATTGTTTGGCCATTTTGCCGATAGTGGTTGTTTTACCTACACCATTTACTCCCACCATTAATATCACAAAAGGTTTCTTGTCGGTTTCAACTTTGAGAGGGCTGTCTACCGCCTTTAATATGTCAACCATTTGGCTTTTGAGTAAATCAAATAATGCGCCAGAGTCACGCAATTGCTTGCGGTCAGCAACTTCGGTCAGTTTTGCCACCATTTTACTGGTGGTAGTAATGCCCACATCAGCGATTAATAATTGCGTCTCTAATTCTTCAAACAGTTCATCGTCTATGGCTTTACCGCGAAATAGGTTAGCTAAACCACTACCAATATTTTCTGTAGTGCGCGATAAACCGCGTTTTAAGCGACTGAAAAAACTGACTTCTTGGCTGACTTGAGCTGACTCTTGGCTAGTATCGACCACTACTTCACTTTCCGTGCTGTCTTGTTCAGTGTCAGCAGGCAGTGATGTATTATTATCAATAGTTTGATTAATAACTGGGGCTGTAGATTCGTCTTGAGTCTCGATTGAATTCTCAGCGTGAGTCTCAATCTGCGTCACATTATTGGAATTATCATGTGCTTCTTGGGCCTCTATGCAATCGGTCTCTACAGTCTCGACAGCCTGCGGCACATCACTTTTCTTCTTGTCTTTATTTAGCCAGCTAAAAAACTTTGACATATTTTTGCTAAATCCTTGGGAAATTCTTAGGTTATTTAAGATAAACTATCACTTAGTGTGGGCAATAATAGCATTTCAAAGACCTATGAAGCGAGGCGTAAAACCATCAAAACAGCCAACAGGCTCAATCAGGATCATTAGTGGTCGCTGGCGCGGGAGTAAATTACCTGTTGCTAACGTGCTAGGACTGAGACCAACCACCGATAGAAATAAAGAAACTCTGTTTAATTGGTTGATGCCTTATGTGCTAAACGCCCAATGTCTTGACGTTTTTGCTGGCAGTGGGGGCTTAGGATTTGAAGCCTTGTCTCGCTATGCAAAACACGTGGTATTTATGGAATTAGATAAAGGGGCAGTGGAGAATATTCAGCATAATTTACTCAAGCTGAAAGTTGACGCCCAGCAAGCTAAAGTAATTAATGGTAATGCTCTGCAATTATTAACTCGCTGTGACCAGCAGTTTGATCTGATATTTCTTGACCCACCCTTTCATCAAGGTTTGTTGCCCGAAACCATAGGTTTAATCAATCATCATAAACTTTTGGCGCCAGCAGGCATTATTTACATAGAGAGTGAGTTATCAGCTGCGGACTATGCCATTCCTAGCGAATGGCACTTACTTAAAGAGCGGCAAGGCAGTCAACTATGTTCGCGTCTATATCAGAAGCACTAGTTTTATATTAAACCACCTATTCTTCAATAAGTTAACTAATTGATTTCAATGCCAATATTACTAATTCCAGGTTCAGTAGCAAAGGTTCTTAGTAGTTTGCATGTAGAGGCGTTGTGTGGATGTTTTTTTATCAAGACTAGCAGTTCTTTTTGAACTTCTATTTCCCATTGCATCAAAGGATGCGCTTTAATTTCAGCATCAGAAATTTCTCCTTCAGCGGTTTCCTCAATAAAAGCTTCTACTCCTCCTTGAGATAATTTGCTGACAACTACGGCCCCTTGCGGATCTTCACCTTGAATCAATAGAATAATAGCTGTCATTGACATAGCGACATCTAGGGCAGGGTAAACACCATAATTATCAAAATCAGCGGTGTCTGGCACAGCCGTTTCTACTTTTTCTAACTGAGCGGTGAAATTAATTTTGGCCTTAGGCGAGGCCAGCCAATCCCAAATAGCATCTAAACTATTGCGGTAGAGGCTCGGATCAGCAAACTCAGTGACTTCACAAAAAAGCGTATAGTTGGGCAGCATTCTCTCAAGTAGTGTTGCGGCATAAGCCACGGCCTGCCATCCTTCTAAATCTCTAACTTCTTGAAATATAGTTAATTTTTTTAACAAGGCTTTTTCCTTCCTTCATTTAAGGTAATGAGTAATATTGACCGACACCGTCAAGCAGCATCTGAATAGAAATCATGATTAAGATCATGCCCATAAGGCGTTCAATAGCAATTAAACCACGTTCTCCGAGTAACTTATGAAACAAACTGGAAAACATCAAAATACCGGCCGAAATAAACCAAGCAAGGCCCAAAGCTATAGTCCAATCTAACATGCGACTATGATCTTGATTTGCTAACAAGATGAGGGCTGCAAGGATGGATGGTCCTGCTACCATAGGAATAGCAAGAGGCACAATAAAGGGCTCTTCACCTGGTGCTAAGCCTGTCACTCCTCCCGGTTGTGGAAATATCATTTTTAGGGCTATAAGAAACAATATGATTCCGCCAGCAATACTGACGGTTTCCTGTTTAACACTTAAAAAGCTGAGTACTGCCTGACCACTATATAGAAATATCAGCATAATAATGAGAGAGAATATCAGTTCTCTAGCGAGCACAATGCGGCGACGTTTAGGCTCTATGGATTTAAGAACAGACATAAACACTGGCAGGTTTCCCAAGGGGTCCATGATAAGGAAAAGCGTTATGGCAGCTGACCATGTGTCCATTTTTTACTCGAAACTGTGCTTAAAACAACATTAGTTTAACGCATCTCTGGATCACTACCCAGTTATTAGTTAAAAAATAGTTTTAATTTCAAGGGCTTGATGCTTTAATTATTGGTACTTTAAAATACGTAATTCAACATTGTTGTAATTCGCCATAATCTTAACTAGTAAAACTAAACAATTACGCTTTAATTGAATACATTAATTTGCTGAAAATAACCTGAATAAAACAGAGAGGAAACAAATATGAGTCTCATGACAGTATCACAAGTTGCAGAGTTTCTCGGCGTACAAGACGTTCGCGTAGAACGATTAGAGCGTGAAAGTTTATTAATAGCGCAAGAAAAAGACTCAGACGGAAAACCCTTATTTGATTCAGTCGCGGTGGAAAGATACAAAGTCCTTGCGGAACGTTTAGGCGGCTTATAAAAATAGAAAGAGTGAATATGCCTCTCGCTAAAAGCACATTCACTCCTATTTTTTGATTACCTAGAACGCAACTAGGGCCCTAGCAATCGTCCTAAACCCTTGGGCAGTTGCTCCAGCAGGCATAAGATTGTTAGCACTGCCGTTATAAGCTGCAGCTAAGTCTATATGTAACCAGCCAGTTCCTTCTTCGTTGACAAAGCGTGATAAAAATCCTGCTGCATTAGACGCACCACCCGCTCCACCGCCTTTTTGTACTCGACTGTTAGCGGTATCGGCAAAGTTAGAAGGGCACTTTTCTCGATGCCATTTTTCTAACGGCAGACACCAAGCTAGTTCATTCTCTAATTCAGCCCATGCCATTACATGCGGATGCAGAGACTTATCTAGACTGAAGAATGCATTGTACTCATCACCTAATGCGACATGTGCTGCACCGGTCAGCGTTGCGGCATCAATAATCAAGGGAGCCTTGGTTTCGCTGGCAGCAATCAGACCATCTGCTAAGACCAAACGACCTTCAGCATCGGTATTAACAATCTCAACTGAGGTGCCATTTTTATAAGTAATAATATCGCCTAGCTTAAAGGCATGGCCGCTAACCAAATTCTCTGCACAACACAGGAATACTTTTACCCGTTTATTTAAACCGCGCAGTATGGCTAAGCCTAAACCACCCACTACTGTTGCCGCGCCGCCCATATCGCACTTCATGCTGAGCATGCCTTCACTTGATTTAAGACTATAACCACCGCTGTCAAATGTAATGCCTTTACCCACAAGACAGGCAGCAACAGGTGTATTTTCATCACCGCTGGGGTTGAAGTCGATTTCAGCCAATACCGGTGGCCGAGAACTGCCGCGGCCCACTTGATAGATACCATGCCAACCTTGTTGTTGTAACTCTTCGCCCACTATCAGTTTACTGGTAATAGAAGTGGGGTTAAGTGAACTTAACCATGCAATACTTTGCTCAGCTAATAGTTGAGGGGACAATTCTTCGGGCGTAGCGTTTATCAAGTTGCGAGTAAATAACATAGCAGTTAAGCGGCGTTGCAGTTCGACTTTGTCTTGATTATTAGTCCATTCAATTTGTGTTGTTTTTTTAGCCGAGGTAAAACTTTGCGCAAAAGACCACTGTTGCTCAATCTGCCAATCGCCTAACAACTTAACATTCTGCAAACCCATTGCGTCTAACACTCGTGCCGCTTTCTGGATTAATATATGGTCTTGTAAAAGATCCTTAATATGGATTTTAAACTGATCGCCTTGTGAAGAAACAAGGGTGCCGGGTGCATAATAATCAGCAATAGTGTCGGTAGTTAAATAGATATTACAAAAAGACATAGTGGCTCCACTAAAGTGTGATAGTTAACTAAGGTGAATTCCAAATAATGAAATTCAGCTAGTAGTTGTGTTCGTGGTCAATAATAACAGGTGTATAGGCACTTTGGAGAAATGTTGAATGCAGTACCCTGTAAAGTTACGTCGTGGAATCTTAATTAAGCGTTACAAGCGTTTTTTAGCTGATGTCGAATTGGATGATGGCAGTGTTGTTACCGCCCATTGCGCCAACACGGGAGCGATGACAGGTTGTGCAGTATCTGGTTGGCAGGTCTGGTTATCCCATAGTGATAATCCCAAACGTAAACTAGCTTTCAGTTGGGAGCTGGTTCTTACGACTCAGGGACAGTGGATTGGTATCAATACCCATAAGGCAAATGAATTAGTCGCAGAAGCCTTGGCTGACAATAGGCTCAAAGAACTCCTTGGCTACAGCCGCATTCAGCGAGAGGTCAAGTTTGGTCAAGAAAACAGTCGAATAGATTTTCTGTTACGTGATGATAAGCGGGCTGATTGTTACCTCGAGGTGAAGTCAGTGACCTTATTACAGAATGGACAGGGTTATTTTCCAGATGCGGTTAGCTTGCGGGGACAGAAACATTTACGTGAGCTGAGCCAGTTAGCGAGGGAAGGGAAACGAGCTGTTTTGCTATTTTGTGTGCAACATAGTGGGATCCATTCCGTTAAAGTGGCACAACATATCGACCCCCTCTATGCTCTCGAATTAAACCGAGCAGTGGGCTGTGGTGTTGAAATTTTCGCCTATGGCGTCAGTATGTCTCCAGAAAAAATCTTTATAAATCAAGCAATCCCATTTATTTTTTAAATTAGCTGTTGATTTTTCTCGCGGGGACGCCATATTGCGCAGCTCACTTTGATTTTCGCGTGCGTTGGTGAAGGTATAAGCGCAAAAAATTGCCTGTGCAAGGGCTTTCTGATATACATAGCCGCCTGCACATTTCAACTCGTGCAGCAGTTTAGGAGATTTGGCAAATGCCAACAGAAAAAACAACAAAAACACTTGGTTTACTCGCGCTTGCCGGTCTTACTCCTTATGTAGAGAAAGACGGCGAAGAGTATATGAACGATAAACAAATGGAACATTTCCGTTTATTGTTGAAGGCGTGGCGGAATCAATTGCGTCAGGAAGTCGATCGAACTGTTCATCACATGCAAGATGAAGCAGCCAACTTCCCTGATCCGGTAGATAGAGCCGCTCAAGAAGAAGAATTCAGCTTAGAGCTGCGCACTCGTGATAGAGAGCGTAAGCTTATTAAGAAAATCGAAAAAACCTTAAAACGCATCGAAGATGACGATTTTGGTTTTTGTGATGCTTGCGGAATTGAAATCGGCGTACGCCGTTTGGAAGCAAGACCCACAGCAGACCTTTGCATCGATTGCAAAACTATGGCCGAAATCAAAGAAAAACAGTTGCAAGGTTAATCCTCGCATCAGTAGGGTCCGTGTTGTACCAATACAACACGGCCATTGCTATTTATAGACTGTTCTCGCCCTATGCCCATACTGAATGCTAACCCATCCTTAGTTTATGTAGGTCGCTTTGCCCCCTCGCCGTCCGGGCCCTTACATTTTGGCTCCTTAGTCGCTGCATTAGGCAGCTACTTGCAAGCACGCAAATTGCAAGGTAAATGGTTAGTTCGTATCGAAGATATTGATCCGCCCAGAGAAATTAGTGGTGCGAGTGCCCATATCCTAGATACCTTAGAACAACATCATCTGTATTGGGATGACACGCCAGTTTATCAAAGTCAGCGTACAGCGCTTTATCAAGAAAAAATAAATGAATTAGTGGCTCAAGGTTTAACTTTCTTTTGCCATTGCACCAGAGCGCAATTAGCCAGTCTTGCAGCAAAAAAACTATGTCCCTGCGCGGATAATGTATTGTCAGCTGATGATGCTGCTGTGCGTTTTAAAAATTCTGCGGATATTGTCTCTTTTTATGATCTCGTGCAACAGCAAGTAAATAGAGTAGTCAGCGACACTCAAGCGCAGTTTGCCATTAAACGTAAAGACGGTTTATTTGCATATCAATTGGCGGTGGTGGTTGATGACATTGCTCAAGGCATAAGTGAAGTTGTGCGTGGTGCTGATTTATTACATGCCACATTTTATCAGCTTGCCTTGTATAAAGCCTTTGGTGCTCAGCCTCCTCGCTTCGCTCATTTGCCCTTGGTACTGAGTGCCAATGGGGCTAAATTGAGTAAACAAAATCATGCCCTAGCCATTGATAATCAGCAAGTAACACAGAATTTATTCAATGCCATGGAGTTTCTGGGTTTGATGCCGCCGCAGTCCTTGGCAAAAGCAGCACCAGAGGATATGTTGAATTGGGCGATAAATGCATGGGATTTGAGTGCCGTGCCGCGCAAAATCGCCTGCAATGACAATAGAATTAAGGCGTTATACAGTATATGATTAGCGCCGATTTTTCGACTTAACTCAGTCAGGGAGTACAGCTCATTATTTCTCGAGTCATCGACAAGGTAAAAGATGCTTTGCGCGGCAAAGCTGTTGTTCAGCCAGCTAAACTTAGCGCGGCTATAATACCTCGTGCCGATCATCCTATTTCTCGCGATGATATTAGCGAGAATGCGTTGAAGGTACTGTACCGCCTGCACAATGCTGGCTATCAAGCGTATTTAGTCGGTGGCTGCGTCAGAGATATATTGCTCGGCAAGCACCCTAAAGATTTTGATGTCACCACCAATGCTACCCCAGAACAAGTCAAAGGCTTGTTTCGCAATTGTCGTTTAATTGGTCGACGCTTCCGACTTGCGCATATTGTGTATGGCAGGGAAGTTATTGAGGTTGCAACTTTTCGCGGCCATCATGAAGAAAGTGATGACGACAGTGAGACCAGTTCTGATTTGAGTAAACAGAGCGATCACGGCCAATTATTGCGGGATAACGTATTTGGCAGTATTGAAGAAGACGCTCAGCGCCGCGATTTCACCATTAATGCTATGTATTATAATATCGCTGATTTTTCAATTTGTGATTTCGCCGGTGGTATGGCGGCCATAAAAGCCAAAGAAATTGCGCTAATTGGCGATCCAGAAACTCGTTATCGTGAAGATCCCGTGCGTATGCTCAGAGCCGTAAGGTTTGCGGTGAAGCTGAATATGCGGATCAGCGATAAAAGTGCCAAACCCATCAATCAACTTGCTCCTTTGTTAGCTAATATTCCGGCGGCACGCTTATTTGAAGAAGTACTGAAACTGTTGCTCTCAGGCCAAGGACTCGACACTTTCCGGCTGCTTTGCACCTACGACTTATTTGAGCCCCTTTTTCCGCAATTAGGTCCCTTACTGGCTGATGGACAAAGTCGCGAAGTTAAGTTTGTGGAACAGGTATTGACCAATACCGACAATCGAATTAATACCGGCCAGCGTGTCACGCCAGCGTTTATTTTTGCCGCATTTTTATGGTATCCCTTGGAAGAGCGCTGTCAGCAGTTAATGGTAGAAGGGGGCTTGACCCATTTTGATGCCTTTAATCTGGCCTTAAACGACGTATTGCAAAAACAAATTCTGCGCATCATGATCCCCAAGCGTTTTAGTATGCCGATTCGCGAAATATGGCAGTTGCAAACGCGCTTATCTAAACGTTTTGGTCGACGTGCCTATCAAATGCTTGAGCATCCTAAATTTCGTGCCGCCTATGACTTTTTATTATTGCGTGCTGATGTTGAAGGTGGGCCTTTATTAGAGTTAGCTGAGTGGTGGACTGAATTTCAGAGCGCAGATGAAGAAGGGCGCAAGAATCAGCTTAATGACCTTAGGAAGACCGAAGGTTCTGGACCAAGCACTCAGCGAAAACGCCGTTATCGTGGTAAAAATAAGAAAGCTGAATGATAAATGTCTATTTGGGCTTAGGTAGTAACTTAGCCGAGCCTAGTGTGCAAATTAGCCGTGCCTTACGCGCCCTAGCGAAAATTAAAGACACGTCTGTTGTTAGTTGCTCTAGCTTGTATGCAAGCCTGCCAATGGGGCCCAAAGACCAAGCAAACTATGTCAATGCGGTGGTTCATTTACACACAAATCTTTCCCCTCTAGATTTATTAGCCGCCACACAAGCCATTGAGTTAGAGCAGGGTAGAGAGCGTAAGAATGAACGCTGGGGTCCGCGTACGCTAGATATTGATATCTTATTATATGGTAATGAGATGATAAATAACGACGAATTAGTTGTACCTCATTATGGAATGAACGTTCGCGAGTTCGTGCTTTATCCCTTGTTGGAAATTGACCCTGAACTGTGTTTGCCCGGGGGAAAAATGCTGGCAGATATCGCTAAAGATTGTCCAGTCAATGGCTTGTCAATTTTGTCACCAGCTCCTACTTTTTAGATATTCTCTAAAAAGGCAGGTTACTATTACGTGTAAATTCATCTAAACCCACTTATTGTTCGAACTAGGATTGGAGCAGCATTTATGAAAAAGGTAACGACTTCAAGCTTGTTAAAGATGAAGCACGATAAGCAACGGATCTCAGCGTTGACCGCCTATGATGCCAGTTTTGCTAAGTTATTTGATGAGCAAGGAATCGACGTTTTATTGATTGGCGATTCTTTGGGTATGGTATTACAAGGTAGCGACGATACCTTAGGTGTGACGCTTGCGGATATTGCTTATCATACTAAATCGGTACGCAGAGGCACGCAGCGGGCTTTTGTGGTAGCTGATATGCCGTTTATGTCCTATGCCACACCAGAGCAAACATATACCAATGCAGCACAGCTTATGAGCGCAGGCGCCAGCATGGTTAAACTAGAAGGTGGTTCGTGGTTGCATGGCACGATTAAAGGCTTAGTTGAGCGAGGTGTTCCAGTATGTGGACATTTGGGCTTAACGCCTCAATCGGTTCATGTTTTTGGTGGATTTAAGGTCCAAGGTCGTGAAGATTTACAGGCTGAAAAAATTTGTGATCAGGCCAAAGATTTAGAACAAGCCGGAATACAATTGTTGGTATTAGAATGTGTGCCTTCAGGTTTAGCTGAACTTATTTCCAATAGTGTCAGTATACCTGTTATTGGTATCGGTGCGGGTAATCTGACAGACGGGCAGATACTGGTTATGCATGATATGTTGGGCATAAGTGCTAACTACATGCCTAAATTTTCGAAAAACTATTTACAGTCTAGCGGTGATATTCGTCAGGCGGTCAGTGATTATATTCGGGAAGTTCAGGATGGTAGTTTCCCTTCCAGTGAGCACAGTTTTAAATAAATCGAATTCAGGTTAATTAGTTTGTTAGGACACATTTGATGCAGATAATCAGTGATATTCCGCTCTTAAGAGAACAAAGAAGAGAATGGCAAGCGGGTGCTAAAGTCATAGCTTTTGTCCCTACTATGGGCAACTTACACCAAGGTCATCTGAATTTGGTCAGAGAAGCAAAAAAACACGCTGATATTATAGTCGTGTCTATTTTTGTGAATCCGATGCAATTTGGCCCAGACGAAGATTTAGATGCTTATCCACGAACGTTACAAGATGATGCTAAATTGTTAGAGGACTTGGGCGTTAGTGTATTATTTGTGCCAAAAGTCAGTGATATTTATGCTCGAGGTCTTGAACAACAGACCTTCGTTGAAGTTCCAGGTATTTCTTATATGATTTGCGGCGCGAGTCGACCAGGCCACTTTCGTGGCGTGGCTACCATCGTATGTAAACTTTTAAATATGGTACAACCTAACTTGGCGTTTTTCGGTGAAAAAGACTTTCAACAATTACAAGTGATTAAAGCCATGGTGGCGGATCTATCCATGAATTTACAAGTCATAGGTGTAACCACAACCCGTGAATCAGATGGTTTAGCCATGAGTTCTCGCAACCAGTACTTAAATCCACAACAACGAGCCACCGCGCCATTTCTATACGCTCAGTTAATCGATATTGCTGATGCAATTGAACAAGGTCGCAGAGATTTCTCGGTGCTAGTGGCGAAGTGTAAGGCGGAGTTGGTGGAGCAAGGTTTTAGTCCGGATTATATTGAGATCCGTAATGCATACTCCTTACTACCACCTGGTCATGAAGATACCAGTTTAGTCATATTAGCTGCTGCTTTTATGGGTAAAACTCGCTTGATTGATAATATTCAAATTCAGTTATAGCCAAGGCTCCAAAAGAGCTTAAACGAATAAAAAGCAGGTTGGTTAACCTGCTTTTTTATGCTTAGCACACAATTTTTGCCAAATCTTGGTTTTAGTCGCTAATGCTAACTGCTCATCGAGAATATTCTGCAGATCTAACTCAGTGGTCAATGGGTTTGCAATAACCACTCTAAAGACAGTAATGGCTTGTGTATTGTATTTTTCAGTTTGCAAACGAGTGCGCGAGACAAAAGATTTACCTGCTTCACGTTGTTGCTTCTGTATAACGACATTAAGTTGATCAAGTTCTAAATTTAAAGCACTAGCCAGTTGAGGCATACTATCGATTTTGCTTTGTAAGGCTTCTGGATTAAGGCGATAGGTTAACAATGACAGAGTTGGTGCAGTGATCAGTTCAAAGTCAGGATTGGACTGGATCATACGAGCAAAAGTTTTGGCCTTTTCTATGCTCTGATCAATTAATAATTCGTAACCTTGACGTCCAAAAATATGTAATGAGGCGTACACCATCATCGCCATGCCATTACGAGAGCCTTCTAGTGTGGTTGCTCCCAAATCTTTGGAGCCCGCACGCAGGATATATTGGGCATGATGACGTACTGCATTACTGTCGTTAGGATCTTTAAACAACACCATGCCAGCACCCATTGGTACATACATCTGTTTGTGTGCATCTATGGTAACGGAATCAGCACGTTCGATACCCTTCAACAAGGTGCGATAAGTACGTGAAAACAGCGTAGCGCCACCCCAAGCTGCGTCAACATGAAAGTTACAACCTAACTCAGCAGCCACATCCGCTAATTCATCCAAGGGATCAACGTGTCCAGTTTCAGTGGTACCCGCAATACCTACGATAGACAATATTTTATTGCCTTCTGCTTGATACTGTTTGCCCACTGCAAGGGCCTTCTCAGCCGATAAACGTTGAGTCGGGCAGTCTATAGTGAGTAATTGTTCGCGACCTAAACCGAGCAAATCTACCGACTTAGATAAGGAATAATGACCCCGTCTAGATGACAGTACACCCATTTTCTTGATGCCATAATGCTGTAAACCGGCAGCCAAACCTTCGTAGGCGACGCCACGAAATTGCGGAGTAGCTGGTAAAGCTTTATTCCTGGCAACCCAAAGCGCGGTGACATTTGCAATAGTGCCACCAGAGCAAAAAGCCCCTAAGGCATGATTCGCGCTGTGTAAGTAAGTACGATAAAAATCACTTGATTGGCCATAAACCAATTCATGCATCATGCCCAAAACTTGTCGCTCAAGCGGAGTAAAGGCTTTGGATGTTTCAATTTTGACTAAGTTTTGATTCAAACCTACCAATAACTTTGCTAAAGGCAAATGAAAATAGGGTAAGGCAGACGTCATATGGCCAATAAATGTCGGCGAATAAGTATTGACCGAGTTCGCAACGAGTTTGTCTAACAAATTAGCCGCGTGTTCAGAAACAAATTCCGGCTGTTCAGGTACAGCATATTCGGAAAAGTTCTTTTCAATTTGCTCCAAAGACTTAACCGTGGTGACAACATGTTGCGACAAAAATCCGGCAAGATTGTCTGAAAGATGTTGTTCAATTTGGGCTAACTTCGAACTTTTACCTTCTGGCATAGTAAAGACTTTATAAAGGTGTTCTAAACTGACTTCGGCTCCACCCACACTCGTGACCCTAATTGAAAACTTTCAAGGCGCGAACTTTACCTTAAAATCGGGGCCATACCAATAGTTTGCGTTTGAATAGCTGCTTGGTTATTTAGTCAGTCCTGCTATATTGTGTAAAAAACAATAAGAAAGAGTCAAATGCAAGTCGCTCATGTAAGCAGAGATTTTAGTTTGGATAGGGTCGTACCCTTTTTTCAACCCATCATCGATATCCACAATGACATCGTATGGCGCTACGAATGTTTGGCAAGGTTTATCAATGTGGAACAGCAATCGTTTGTTCCAACCGAACTTTTGTATCTAGTTGATCGTCGTCATTCTAAAGCACACTTAACTCACACTATATTTAACGGCAGTGCTAATTATTTTCGTCACATCAATATGGCATGGAGTATTAATCTCAGTTTACAAGACATGCTTGATCCAGAAATGACTGACTTTATGCGCACACAATTGCAGGATTACCCAAATCCTACTCGTATTTCAATTGAAATTGCGGCAACAAACGCCTTAGAAAATCGCGCGGCTTTTAATGAATTTGCCCTCTTATCTAAGAGTTTGAATTTGAATATAACTCTCGACCAACTTGATCCTCAGCAGGAAGACTTATTGCAATTATTATCTTTGCCAGTCGAAGCAATCAAGATATCAGTCAAAGACATCAGACATTCCCAACAGAAGACTAAAGTTGCAGAGGCTTTAAAGGTGTTTTTTAGTAAAGCCGAAGAAAAGGGGATTGATCTCATCGCAGAGCATATTGAACATAAGGCTGAACTAGACATGATCCGTGCCCTCGGCATTCAATACGCACAGGGTTTTCATTTCAGTCTGCCCAAAGCCTTTATAGATTAGCAATAAGTTGCCAGCTTGACTGGCCGCTGCGCCAATATTTGCGCTCAAAGGGCGTCATAGCTTTTTCGGCTGTATAGGGCTGAGTTTGCGCAAGCAACTTAGCGATTTTTAAGGCTGCTGCAAACTCCTGAATATAAAGTGGCCAATTGCTTCGAACTTCAAGTAAACCGCCAAGTTTAAGAATATTTGGAAATGCCGATGAGGCATACCATCTGTTTTGTAATTGTGCTGCCTTAGGATAAGGATTTGGGTATAAAATAAAGTGTTTTGTAAGCATCCATTTTTCAAGAACAGCTAATCTCCAAAAGTCATTGAGGTCGGCTCTAACAAGTAAATAGTTATCTGTATCAATAGCATAGGAGTGGTGTTTGTCGATTCTCACCGCTGACTTATCAATTCCGATTACTTTTGCATTAGGATGAGCTTGGGCAATGAGACTGGTACTTTCACCTACACCGCAGCAAGAATCAAAAATCAGTTCGCCTTGCCAGCCATTAAGCCAATCTTTGCTTGCCATAAAGGCAGCCTCAGAATGAGCCGACAAGGGTTTTTGCGTTTGCGTGTTTAAATACTTCTCCACTACTTTCTGCAAGTTTTGATGCAGACCAAGTTGATTAGTATCTATGCTGCGAGCAAGCTTTTGCATAGGTTTATCTTTTGTTTAAATGACTAGGGCTATCAGCTTCGAATACCTACACCGCGATTGATGAGTGAATAAGCGACCGATAGTAATATGACGTTGAAAACTACTAACAAGCCGAGTGCCCAGTAAGGGTTGACGTCAGAAACACCAAGAAAACCATATCTAAAACCATTAACCATATAGACGATAGGATTAATTTTACTCACCCATTGCCAAAACTCCGGCAACATTGATAGGGAGTAAAATACGCCACCCAAGTATGTAAGTGGGGTTAAAATAAAGGTTGGAATAATGCTGATATCGTCAAAGCTATTGGCGAAAATAGCATTAATTAATCCCGCAGTGGCAAATAGAATAGCGGTTAATATTAAGGTAATCACAATAAAACCAAGGTGGTGAATTTGGATATCAACAAAAAATAGCGATACCGTGGTCACAATGATGCCAATTAATAATGCTCTAGCGACACCGCCGCCTACAAATCCGGCAATGATAACCCAATTAGGTACTGGGGCAACGAGCATTTCTTCAATGTTATGTTGAAACTTAGCGCTATAAAATGACGAACAAACATTGGAATAGGAGTTAGTGATCACCGCCATCATAATCAGGCCGGGAACAATAAATTCCATATAGCTAAATCCACCCATTTGGCCGATACGGCTGCCTATCAAATTACCAAATATGACAAAATACAGGCTCATGGTGATGGCTGGGGGTAATAAAGTTTGCACCCAAATACGCAGGAAGCGTGTGCACTCTTTGATCCAAATAGTGCGCAAGGCTACAAAATTACGATTAACCATTAGTGACTTCTCCTGTGACGGGGTGACGACCGGATTCAACAAGTCTGACAAACAGTTCTTCTAAGCGATTGGATTTATTGCGCATGCTTAATACTTGAATGTCTTGCTGACTTAATTGTTCAAAAACGCTGTTAAGGCTCGCTTCTTTGTGCACGTCGATTTCCAGGGTATGGTCGTCTAATAGACGAGTTTCAAAGCCTGTTAAAGTTAAAGAATCAATGTTCTTAGATAAATCCAATACAAATGTTTCGACATTTAAGGTAGCCAACAAAGACTTCATACTGGTATTTTTAACAATGATGCCTTTATCGATAATTGCAATATTACGGCATAACATTTCAGCTTCTTCAAGGTAGTGAGTTGTCAATATTATAGTAACGCCTTGTTCATTTATGGCCTTTAAAAAAGTCCACATTGAACGACGAATTTCAATATCAACCCCAGCGGTAGGTTCATCAAGAATAAGCATTCTAGGTTCATGCATCAACGCCCGTGCAATCATAAGGCGTCTTTTCATTCCGCCGGATAAGGTTCGTGCGGCCGCATTGCGCTTTTCCCATAAATCTAACTGTTTTAAATATTTTTCCGCTCTAGGTTTTGCAATATTGCGCGGTACACCGTAATAACCAGCTTGATTTAACATAATTTGCATCAAGGTTTCAAACTGATTGAAATTGAATTCTTGTGGGACTAAGCCGATACATGATTTGGCTAGTTCAGCTTGTTTAGAGAGCGAATATTCGAATATAGTAACGTCGCCCGCTGTCTTGTTTACTAATGAACTAATAATTCCAATAGTGGTCGATTTACCCGCTCCATTGGGTCCAAGTAAAGCAAAAAAATCGCCCTGCTTCACCTGAAGGTCAATGCCATGCAGTGCCTTTGTTCCACTTTTATAGGTTTTAGTTAAACCTTTTATATCGAGTGCATACATTTTTATTGCCCTAACGTGATGAGGTGGGTGCAGAAGACAAGCGTCTAAGTCCAATAAAGGACTTTTATTCTCGACAGGCGATATGCCGCTCACTTTTCATAATTCAAGTTTTGTTACGAAAATTTATCTATTTTCAGTGTTACACATTCATTTTTTATTGAATTGCAGACGCTAAGTTATTCAGCTGACACCATTGAAGTAAGTGAGCGAGAATAGTTTACTGTTCTGATGAAAATAAGGCGAGCCACAAAAGTGAATCGCCTTATTCCGCTCAAGAAGCTTGTCATGCAATGACAATTAAGGTTTTATGTTATTTAATATCGCCATATTTTTGGGTGAAATAATAGAGCCCGTATTGGATTGAAAGTCGGTTGCAAAACTATCATCGTCTTGATCAGCAATAAAGCTAAGTAAACAACTACTATAATTTGATACAGCTTTGGCCAATTTGGTGCCGTCTCGCTTCGAAATTAATACGGTATCACCTACAGTGAACTGCCCTCTGACTTCTGCAATTGCCTCACTGGTGAGGAGTTCGCTTTGAATGTCCATATCAAACTCAAAGTCATTTTCCACCACTACTTCACCTTGGGCATCAGAGGTATAAGTCATCCAATGCACTAATTCTTTCATAGGCTTTGCTACTGGGAAAAAATGCGTGCCTGGATTTTGACCGGCTAATAATTGATTAAATGCCGTTTCTGAAAATCCATTAATGATAAAGGTATCAATACCATGAGAGGTGGCCTTTTCTGCCGCCTCAACTTTAGTACGCATGCCACCTGTTCCTAATAATCCCGCTTCGCTGCCCGCCATGGCATAAGTGCGCTTATTAATCTCTTTTATTACAGGAACCAATACGGCGTCGCTATGTGTACGTGGGTTTTTGTCATACAAACCGTTAATGTCAGAACAAATAATTAATACATCGGCGTCTGATGCCGCAGCAACCATGGCCGAGAGGTTGTCATTATCACCAACTCTCAGTTTATCTGTGGTAACCGTATCGTTTTCATTAATGATGGGTAAAATCCCATTATCTAACAGGGTATGAATTGTGTTTTTAACACTGACATACCGCTCTCTGTCACGCAGGTCACCATGAGTCATAAGTATTTGCGCGGTGGCAAAATCAAATAAATTGTTCCAAATGCCAATCATTTCAGTCTGGCCGGCCGCAGCCATTGCCTTTTTAATCGATACGCTAGGTTTCTCGATATCGGGAAATAAATGGGCACCGGCAGCAACAGAGCCAGATGACACTAATACAACTTGAATTCCCATTTCACGACAACGCACAATAAATTGTGCAATACCGAGTAAATACCGACTACTTACGCCTTTTCTATCTGGTGCTATTAATGCACTACCGACTTTAATGACCACTCTTTGCCATTTAAAATTAGTGCTATTACCATGAACCATTACTTCTGCTCCGCTAAAATTTGATTCGTTTTATTAAATAAGGTGATTGTGTTTTGGTTCGGTGCAGTGCCAAAGCGACTGACCACCCAAATAACTGAGCTACTTAATATGAAGCCAGGAATAATTTCATACACAACACTACTGAGGGCGCGCCCATCGCTTAGCACGGGCGCATAAATCCAAAACAACACTGTAACTGCCCCGGTAACGATGCCCCAAACGGCAGCAGTGTGGGTTAGATCTTTTTTATACAAACTGAATAATACAAGTGGTCCAAAGGCTGCGCCAAAACCAGCCCATGCGTTACTCACCAAGGACAAAATACTATTTGAACTATCAAGTGCCAATAGCATCGCTATAATGGCAACCCCGGCAACACCAAAGCGTCCAATGCGTACCGACTCTTTTTCACTGGCTTCTTTACCGGCTTTCATTCGATAAATGTCTTCAGTCAGCGAGCTGGCAGAAACCAGTAGCTGAGAAGATATGGTGCTCATGATAGCGGCAAGAATAGCCGCCATTAAAAAGCCGCTAATGAGGGGATGAAAAAGTAAATTAGAAAAGATGATAAAAATGGTTTCAGGATCATCAACCACTAAGCCAAATTTATTGGCATAAGCCACGCCCACTAAGCCAGTCGCTAGTGCACCAATTATAGTGACGCTCATCCAGCTCATACCAATTAAGCGTGCAACTTTGATATCAGCAACTGAGCGAATAGCCATAAATCGAACAATAATATGCGGTTGACCAAAATAACCCAATCCCCACGCCAAACTCGAGATCAATGCCCAAAAGCTTAAATCTCCCATTGAGGCAGAAAAGCTAGGGATAGATAATTGCGCAAAGTGATTTAAATCAGCGATGTTGTCGAATTGCATATAGGCCACTACAGGCACTAAAATCAGAGCAATAAACATAATACAGCCCTGCACAAAGTCGGTCATACTGACTGCTAAAAAACCGCCTAGAAGGGTATAAGACACAACCACACCGAGGGTGATGACCAAACCAAGGTGATAATTTAGATTAAAAGCGGATTCAAATAACTTACCGCCAGCCACTAGCCCTGCAGAGGTATAGAGGGTGAAAAATAATACAATGATAACAGCCGATATCACTCTAATGCTGCCTTTGGGTCGATCAAAACGCTTAGCAAAAAACTCAGGTATGGTGAGTGAATCATGCGCCACTTCGGTGTAAACCCGCAATTTAGGTGCCACAATAATATAGTTGATTAAAGCGCCTAGGGTTAAACCAATAGCGATATATATGGAGCCGTATCCTGTGGCAAACATTGCGCCAGGTAAACCCATTAACATCCAGCCACTCATATCAGAGGCGCCCGCAGATAGAGCGGTGACTTGCGGACTGACTTTGCGTCCACCAAGTAAATAACCAGACATATCGCTAGTAGAATTTTTATAAGCAAACAATCCAATACCTAACATCGCTAAAAAATACAGTGCTAAGGTGATGTAACTCATATTGTCCATATTGTTCCTTATTATTTTTTATTTTGGTACGACCACAAGAAAAAGTCCGTTCTGTAGAGACTTTCGTTTTGGAAGTTGGATAAATCAATATATTGCAAAATATGCACTTGTTGGTGCACTAAAGTCGAGCATTATAAACTAAAACCATTATTAATGTTTAGTGTTCTAACGTTATATATATACGTAATTCTCATATGAAAGGCGAATCTGCCCTGTTTATGGCATTTTTGTTACTTTTTTATGCACGTTTAGTGGTTATCTTACATCTTCACTATTAGTTGCTTATATTAAATAAGTATAATTAGTTAGAGCTCAAACTAAATTCATTTTATGTTGAAAATAAGTTTATACTCGAAATTGACCATTGTTATAGCCACAAGACACCGAAATGAAAAAGTATGAAGAGTTGCTAGTATCGCTGCGAAAAGTGATACGTGCCATCGATATATATTCTAAAAAACTCAATAAAGACACGGGCTTAACTAGTCCTCAGCTTTTGGTTTTGCAACAAATAGCCATACAAAAAGATGTCATGGTAAAGGATATCGCCAAAAGTATAAATCTGAGCTCTGCGACGGTAACTACTATCTTAGATCGCTTAGAACCCAGAGGTCTGGTGACAAGACAACGCTCTACAATCGATAAACGCAAAGTTGGCTTACACGTGACACCTGCAGGATTCGCCGCGATCAACGGTGCGCCTACACCACTACAAGATCACTTTATTCGACGTTTTGATTGCTTAGAGCCTTGGGAGCAAACGCAACTAGTTGCTACCATGCAGCGTATCGCCTCGATGATGGATGCGCAGGATATTGAAGCGGCGCCACTATTAGAACTTGATACCTTGAAAAGTTTATCAAACAAATAAAGTTTGGATGTTGGCGCTAAGGTAACCATAGTTGAGGAATATGAAAGTGAGGGAAACGATTATTAGTTCAGATGGGTTAATACGTTGTCGTTGGTGTGCGGAAAAAGATGACTTTATTCACTATCATGATAATGAGTGGGGAATGCCGGTAAAAGACGACCAAGGATTATTTGAAAAATTCTGTCTTGAAAGTTTTCAGTCTGGTTTGAGTTGGCGCACAATATTGGCTAAACGTGAAAATTTTCGCCGTGCGTTTGTACATTTTGATTTCAATCAGGTCGCGCTATTTAATGGCAATGACATTAACCGTTTAATGTCCGATGAGGGTATTGTTCGTCATCGTGGCAAAATTGAAGCAGTCATCAATAATGCGCACAGAGCCAAAAGCCTGATAGCAGAGTGGGGGTCATTAGCTCATTTTTTTTGGCCTTACGAAGTCGCAGTGAATACTTATATGCCACAAAGTTTAACCACCTCAGCAGAGTCTGTAACACTTGCTAAAGAATTGAAAAAACGTGGTTGGAGATTTTTGGGGCCCACCACTATTTTTGCTTTTATGCAGGCAACAGGCTTAATCAACGATCATGCAGAACATTGCCATAGTAGGGATATTGTTGAACAAGCTAAACAAAACTTTATTAGACCTTAATCGATCTTAGGTACACGCTTCGAACCCTCAGTCTAATAACTTAACTCAGGCTTTTGCACCTCTGTAACTCAGCTTTATAAGATAATAACTACCTCCTAGAGCGAGAATGATAATACCTAAACCAATTATTGCTAAGGGCTCATATTTCTCTAAATCCAATAAAATCACCTTGCGAGATACAGCGATAACAGCCACCAATAAAACTACCTCTGCATGTATGACATTTTCCTTGAAGTACATTTCTACCGTCTCTACAAGCTCGAACCCAATAAGAATAATAAAAAAGAAACCAAATATTTTAAACAATTCATCTATTTCAAGAAAAAGCACATCATCTGTCGGATCAAATAAATCTAAATACAGAATTATGCCAAGCTCAACTATTGCAATAGCGACAATCACTGTCATCAAGATAAGTACAATAAACGACATCCACTTTTTGATTGTATGAATATAAGAAACTGCTTGATCTATGCTTTTACTCACTGAATGTTTACTCCGATTATGTATTAGGCCCTTTAAGGGAGTATTAGTTTACTAGTATGTGTAGTGAAGTGAAACTGGACAGACTGCAGCAACTCATTTTAGATAACTTATTGACTTTGCTAGGATACTTTTATCAGCCCTGACTTCAGTCGTTTGACATCCATGGGCGCACGGCCCATTGCATCAAGTGTTACGTTGTGCAGAGCGCTGGAAATCAAACGATTGACGATGTTCCAATTTTCTTTTAGTTCACAAGTACTGGCAATTTGACAATCACCTCCATCCGACTTCGCACATTCAGTTAGTGCAATTGGTCCGTCAATGGCTTCTATAATTTCTGCGATGGACATTTGATCGGGTTGACGACTCAGTTTATAACCACCTTGAGGTCCCCTAACTGATTTTACTAAATTGCTATGGGTCAGTGCGCGCATCAATTTACGCAGGGTTGGCAAAGGCAAGGTCGTTAGCTCACATAAGCGCTCTAGAGTAATGAGCTCTTCGAAACCACGCATTTTAGATACCACCAATAGCGCATAATCGGCCATACGGCTAATTCTTATCATGAAAGACTCTCTCGAAAAAATACTGACCTCATGTCAGCGGCAATCCTATTACATAGTATACCCCAATGGTATTACTTTTTTATCCCAATTCTCAGCCAGTAAGTGGGGAGGCCCAAAGGACTCTCCTGGGGCAAAAGCGCAAAAATTAAAGATAATTTTGTTTATTTTTACACGATATATCAAACCTCTATTAACAGTAAACCTTTCGCGTAGGGATGCTATTCGATATAAATACTAATTTAGTATTGTATTGATTCTTATGCTTATGTAGGTTAGTGTACATTACTAAATTAGTATTCTTAATGATGTTAACGACTCACACAAAACAAGCAAAATCATAAAAATGGTCGTGTGACTTAGCACTATTTACTTTGCAAACCTACACAAAGAGAATTGATCACTATGAGCGATAGCAATGTTATTGATGAGCGTCTTAATTCCGGCTACGACGCAGGTTTTATTACCGATATTGAAATGCAAACCTTCGATCCTGGTTTGGATGAAAATGTTATTAGGAAGATATCAGCAAAAAAAAATGAACCTAAATTTATGTTGGAATGGCGCTTAAACGCCTATCGACAATGGTTAGCGATGGAGCGTCCGTCTTGGGCACACGTAAACTACCCAGAAATTGATTTCAACGCCATTGCTTACTATTCAAGCCCCAAAAGCCAAGAAGATGCCCCTAAAAGTTTAGCCGAGGTCGACCCAGAATTACTGCGTACCTATGAAAAATTAGGTATTCCATTGCATGAGCAAGAGGCGCTAGCTGGGGTAGCCGTTGATATAGTATTTGATAGCGTTTCTATCATCACCACTTTCAAAGAAAAGCTTGCTGAGTCTGGCGTGATTTTTTGTTCACTTTCAGAAGCTGTTATCAATCACCCAGAATTAATTAAAAAATATTTGGGCTCTGTGGTGCCGATAAACGATAACTTCTATGCGGCGCTGAACTGTGCGGTATTTAGCGACGGTTCGTTTGTTTATATACCCAAAGGTGTTAGGTGTCCGATGGAGTTATCGACCTACTTTCGGATCAATGAAATGAATACTGGACAGTTTGAACGCACCTTGATTATTGCTGATGAGGGTAGCTATGTTAGTTATCTTGAAGGCTGCACCGCGCCATCGCGAGACGAAAACCAACTGCATGGAGCCGTCGTTGAGTTAGTCGCGCTAAAAGGTGCGCAAATTAAATATTCAACTGTTCAAAATTGGTATCCAGGCGATGCGGATGGTAAAGGCGGTATCTACAATTTTGTTACCAAACGCGGTATCTGCCATCGCGACGCAAAAATATCATGGACCCAAGTAGAAACAGGCTCCGCAATTACATGGAAGTACCCAAGCGTAATATTACTTGGCGATAATAGTGTTGGTGAGTTTTATTCAGTTGCTTTAACGCGCAACGCGCAACAAGCGGATACTGGGACAAAGATGATTCATCTTGGTCGTAATACTCGCAGCACCATTATCTCAAAAGGCATTTCAGCGGGCAAAGGATCTAATTCCTATCGTGGCCTAGTCAATATTTCACCAAAAGCCCAAGGCGCACGTAATTTCACCCAATGCGATTCACTATTAATTGGTGATAAATGCGCTGCTCATACCTTCCCTTATATTGTTAGCAAAAATCCCAGTGCAATAGTCGAACATGAAGCGACAACATCAAAGGTCAGTGAAGATCAATTATTTCTGTGCCAGCAAAGAGGCATTGATCCCGAAAAAGCAGTATCGATGATAGTTAATGGTTTCTGTAAATCAGTTTTCAAAGAGTTACCCATGGAGTTTGCTGTTGAGGCTGGAAAATTGTTAGAGGTCAGCCTTGAAGGTTCGGTTGGATAGAGCTCTAAGCAGAATTTATACAAATTCAAACTACAGATATTAGTGTTGGCAATACGCTGATTAAGACTTTTCTAGAATATATAAAAGGTACCAGATGCTAAAAATTACAAATTTAACAGCGAAAGTTTATGGCAAAGAAATCCTTAAAGGCTTAAATATTGAGGTTAAACCAGGTGAAGTTCACGCCATTATGGGACCGAACGGCAGCGGTAAGAGCACCTTATCCAATGTACTAGCTGGTCGTGATAAATATGCAGCGACCGATGGTAGGATTATATTTGCAGGCAAAGATTTATTAAGCCTTGAGCCTGAAGACCGTGCTCGTGAAGGTATTTTTCTTGCCTTTCAATATCCGGTTGAAATCCCCGGGGTGAGTAACCTTGAATTTTTAAAAACGTCACTCGAGTGTCTGCATACTTATCAAAATAAACCGCTTCTAAGTGCTGTTGAGTTTATGAAACTGGCTCGTGAAAAATGCGCTCTAGTTGATTTAAATACTGACTTTCTGAAGCGCGGGGTTAATGAAGGCTTTTCAGGTGGTGAGAAAAAGCGTAACGAAATTATGCAGATGCTGATGTTAGAGCCAAAATTATGCCTGCTTGATGAGACCGACTCAGGCCTAGATATCGATGCACTCAAAGTGGTTGCAGATGGTATCAATGCCTTACGTAGCCCCGAGCGTTCCTTTATCTTAATCACGCATTACCAACGCTTGTTAGATTACGTGCAACCTGATTTTGTGCATGTATTGGCTGACGGACAGATTGTTAAATCTGGCGGAAGTGAACTGGCCTTAGAATTAGAGGAAAAAGGCTACGGATGGTTAGATAGTGGCACTGAGCAATCAGCAAGTCCACTTAAGGTTTAATCATGAATAATCTAACATCAATAACGACTGATTTTACTCACGGTCACCAAGCTCATAAAAATCCGTGGTTAAAAAGTGTTCGTGATGCGGCAAGGTCACGTTTAAAGGGGCTTAAATTACCGACTCAAAAAACGGAAGATTGGAAATACTTAAAGCTTGAAAAATTATTAGTGAATGAGCAACTTGAGGCCCAAAGTGTAAGAGAGCTCCATGCAAAAAGTGCAGATGATATTGATAAATTACTTGCGCAGTCTTTAATAAGCGGCCTAGATGGCTATCGCTTAGTTTTTGTTAATGGCGTATTTGTCAGTAAGTTATCACATATTAATAGCACGCCCTATAGTGTTTTGTTCTCAGAGGCTAATCCTGCTCAGCAAGCACTTATTGTCGCTCACTTAGATACCAGTCATAACTATTATAATGACTATTTTTCTAGTCTAAACAGCGCGCAACTTGAAGACGGTTTACTGATCCATATCCCTCAGGATTGCATAGTTGATAAGCCCTTTTACATTGTCAATCTGACAATAGGTGAACGACCAAAAGCGAACATGATGCGCTTATTAATTATTGCTGAAAGAGGTAGCAAAGCGACATTAATTGAACATGAAGATGCTCCCCTAAAACACGCAGGAATGGTTAATACGGTGATTGAATGTTTTGTTAATGACAAGGCACATTTAATTCATAATCGAATTCAACTTGATGAGAGTGTGACTAGCCTATGCAGCCATCGGGTAAAACAAGGCCGCAGTAGCATTTATCAACAACATCAAATTAGCTTGGCCTCTAAACTCAAACGTAATGATATTACTGTGTCTTTACAAGGGGAGTATGGGCGTACAGATATTCGTGGTACTTTCTGCGCCCGCCACCAGCAAACTATTGATACTCATACGTGCACGGAACATATTGCGCCAAATTGCAGCAGCAATGAGGTCTTTCGAGGTTTAGTCGATAACCAAGCAAATGCGGTGTTCAATGGCCGTATTCATATTCATCCAAACGCTCAAAAAACCTTGGCCGAGCTGAGCAATAAAAATCTTTTACTGTCAGATCTTGCCACTATTAATACTAAACCCGAACTGGAAATTTATGCAGATGATGTGAAATGCTCACATGGTGCCACAGTCGGTCAAATTGACAGTGAGTCGCTTTTTTATTTGCAATCTAGGGGCATTCCAAGGGGCGAAGCGAAACGATTATTAAGTTTGGCTTTTATCGCCGAAGTGGTCGATCAGTTAGGCGAAAATAGTGTGCGGGACTTTGTTACGCAGCGTTTATCTAGTTTATTTACCTCATTACAGTACGAAGGAGCAAACTAAGCATGCCTTCTTTACCGGCAGTTGCACAACACAATACCTTTGATATTGCAAAAATCCGTCAAGACTTTCCCTTGTTAGAGCAGAAAATTAAAGGCCAAGCTCTAGTCTACTTGGATAATGCGGCAACTACTCAAAAACCGCAGATTGTGCTTGATGCTATTAATCAATTTTATCGTCATAACAACGCTAATGTGCATCGAGGTGCTCACACTTTAAGTGATAACGCCACTGAGCTTTTCGAGCAAGCAAGAACTAAGGTGCAAGCTTTTATTAATGCCAAGCATGGTCATGAAATAATTTGGACAAAAGGTACAACGGAAGCGATTAATACAATCGCAAATGGATTAGCGCAAAGTCTTTTAAAGCCGGGTGATGAAATCATTATTTCGGCAATGGAGCACCATGCCAACATTGTGCCTTGGCAAATGGCAGCTCAGCGTAGCGGCGCAAAAATTGTGGTTGTGCCGATAAATGAGCAAGGTGAGTTAAATTTTTCAATTTATAAAGCACTACTTAATAATAAAACCGCCATTGTTGCCATGACACATGTATCCAATGCGCTCGGCACCATTAATCAGATTAGGGAAATCGTGCAATCTGCACAGCAAGTTGGTGCGATTACAGTTATAGACGGGGCACAAGCGGTTGCACATTGTCCTGTCGATGTTCAGCAACTCGGCTGTGATTATTACGCCTTCTCAGGGCATAAGTTATTTGGCCCAACAGGTATCGGAGTGTTATACGGTAAAGAGCGGTGTTTAGAGCAACTGCCACCAACTCAAACGGGTGGAGAGATGATCAAAACGGTGACTTTTCAACAAGCAACATGGAATGAATTACCCTTTAAATTTGAAGCAGGTACACCAAATATTGGTGGTGCTATAGGGCTTGCTGCAGCCATTGATTACCTTGCTGGTATTGATCGGGCAGGCGCCATAGTACATGAACAACGTTTGATGAATTATTGCGAAGACTTAGTACTGAGTATGGGGGATATTCAAGTTTATGGCAGGGCAAAAAACAAGATGGCTATTTTCTCTTTCCTCATGGGTGATGCCCATCCAAGCGATGTAGGTACTCTGCTCAATCAACAAGGTATTGCCGTACGAACTGGTCATCATTGCACGATGCCCTTAATGAATGAGCTTGGCATTACAGGCACAGTTCGCGCATCGTTTTCTCTTTATAACACTGAAGAAGAAGTGGCAATGTTATTTAATGCTTTAACTAAAATTAAAACTTTCTTATAACCAAAAAATGATTACAAAAAGGGTAATTCTATTATGACGGTAATGACTTTTAAACCGAGTAAACCCAGGGTGACCTTGAGTGACAGTGCGCGAATTTACCTGTCTAAAGAAATCCGAAATAAACAGGCCGCTGGGCTGTGTTTCTCGGTGAAAAAAAGTGGCTGTAATGGTTTTAAATATATGTTGGATTTTATAGACAAACCCAGCAGTGAAGATGATTTAGTGGTTATCAATGATCAGCAGTTTAAGCTTTATGTCACTCAAGAAGCCTTACCTTATGTCAATGGGACTGAAATTGATTGTGTTACTGAAGGGTTAAACAAAGTCATCAAGTTTATTAATCCAAATAGCTCAGCTGAATGCGGTTGCGGAGAAAGCTTTTCAGTCTGATGATTTAACTCAATAAACTGAAGAATATTATGCAAAAACAAATAATTGTTGTGAATAAAGATTGCCCCGCACTATTAGTGCCAGATGGAATTTCTATCACCATTAAAAAAGATACCTTTGTCACCCTAACTCAATCATTAGGTGGGGCGTATACCGTTCTTGTTAACGGCAATATGGCACGAGTCGATGGTACTGATGCTGATGCACTTGGATTTGAACCCATCGTTTTAGAGTTTGATGACTCAGGTGATAAGACGGTGATTGAAAGCAATGTATGGAAGGCGATATCTGCTGTTTATGATCCAGAAATGCCAGTCAATATTGTCGATTTAGGTTTGATTTATCACTGTAAAATCGAAGGTAATAGTGTCTTGATTTCAATGACTTTGACGGCTCCCGGTTGTGGTATGGGGCCGGTACTGGTGGAAGATGTTAAATATAAAGTGGGCCTAGTGCCTAATGTCGATAGGGTAAAGGTCGAGCTAGTGCTTGATCCACCTTGGAGCCGAGAGATGATGACGGAAGAGGCGCAATTAGAGATGGGCTTATTTTGATGAGTAAACAGTTTATTACCCGCCTCTCAGGCAGCCCTTTTGGCAGTGAAATTCAGTCTACAGACATCAAAGACACCCTATGTTTCTTCGATGACTGGGAAGATCGCTACCGTTATATAATCGACCTTGGTAAAGAGCTTCCTAGCCTACCTGTATCATTTAGAACTGACAAAAATCTTATCGTCGGCTGTCAAAGCCAAGTGTGGTTAGTATGTGAATACGATGAACTAAACAATATGCTGTTGATGGCTGTCGACAGTGAGGCCCAAATCGTTAAAGGATTAGCTGGTATTGTTCTGAGTGCATTTAATAAAAGAACACCTCAGCAAGTGACTGATTTTAATATCGAAGCATTCTTTATCGAGATTGATTTATTCAGCCATTTAAGTTCGATGCGTGGTAATGGTTTACGTGCCATGGTTAAAAAAATCTTATATCTCGCAAAGCATTATAGTTGAAGAGTATTTCAGTTAATAATCAATAATTTACTAGGAGTAATGTATGAGTGTCATGAATGAAATTGAAGAATATATCAACAGTAATGCTGTGGTCCTTTTTATGAAAGGTACACCAGAACACCCTCGATGTGGCTTCTCAGCTATTGCAGTAAAAGCCTTAACCGCTTGCGGTGAAAATTTTTCTTCCGTTGATATCTTGGCTAAGCCAGAGATTCGCGCGGCATTGCCCATCTATGGCGATTGGCCAAGTTTCCCTCAAGTGTGGGCAAATGGTGAGTTGATCGGGGGTGGTGATATTGTTAGTGAACTGAATCAAAATGGAGAATTAAAAAGAATTATCTCAGCCGCAGTGAAAAATGCTAAATCAAGCAAGGTTAAAGCGGATGCCATGCCCACCAAACCATAGTCTCAGACGTAAATTATGACATCAATCGCATACCTCCCAAAAGGACTAATCACGTGAATATTAATGAGCAAATTCAAGACATTATTAGAGAAAAAATTTCTGACGCACAGGTCACGGTTAAAAATAGGGGGGCAGGGCATTTTGGCCTTATTGTAACAACGCAAGAATTTGCTGGCAAAAACACCTTAGCTAAACACAAATTGGTGCTCGGTGCTATAGCGCCTCTGATGCTTGGAGCTAGCGCCCCAGTGCACGCCATTGACAGCCTAGAAACTATGCTACCCACGGCATCATAATCAAGGACGTCTCAATTGGTCAATATAACATATTTGCAGGTTATTCCTTGGGGCGATCAAGGTGGCCAAAACTTGATAGCACTGCCTTGGGTATGAAGAGGATTCACCAATATCATGACTACTATAAAACAATCAAAATATGTTGCTGGCGAAAAGCTGCGTAATGCGGATAAATTAGCTTTTATCCCAGTCAAAGTAATCACTAGCGTAAAAGAAACTACATTAAAAAAGCCTAACTGGTTAAAAATAAAACTGCCAAGAGATACGGCTAAGATTGAACAAATTAAACAAGCTATGCGTAAACATAATTTAAGCTCAGTTTGCGAAGAAGCTTCATGCCCTAATTTAAACGAATGCTTTAACCACGGAACCGCTACTTTTATGATCCTTGGCGCTATTTGTACGCGCCGCTGTCCATTTTGTGATGTGGCCCATGGCAGACCCTTGCCAGTTAATGCGGAAGAACCACAGAAACTGGCAGCAACAATACGCGATATGAAACTAAAGTATGTGGTGATTACATCAGTCGACAGAGATGATCTTCGTGACGGCGGTGCTCAACACTTTGCCGACTGCATTAATGCAATTCGGATGGAAGTACCCAATATAAAAATAGAAATTTTGGTTCCTGACTTCAAAGGGCGGATGGACAAAGCACTCGAAATTTTAAGTACGGCACCGCCCGATGTGTTCAATCATAACCTAGAGACGGCTCCACATATGTATCGTGAAGTTCGCCCCGGAGCTAATTATAAGCATTCATTAGAATTGTTACGACGCTTCAAAATGATCCATCCACAGGTGGCCACCAAATCTGGTCTGATGTTGGGTCTTGGCGAAACTATTGCGGAAATTACTGAGGTATTACAAGACTTGCGTGCACATAATGTAGAGATGCTCACTTTAGGGCAGTATTTACAACCGAGTAAACATCATTTGGCCGTGAAACGCTATGTTACTCCAGCCGAGTTTGAGCAACTGGGTGTCATCGCAAAAGAGCTTGGCTTTACCCATGCTGCAAGTGGCCCTTTGGTGCGTTCAAGCTACCATGCTGACTTGCAAGCCGCTGGTCAAGAGATAAAATAATCAGCCTAGAGGAGAAATCATGCAAAAAAAGTTTAGTTCCGAAAAAGTCATCGATGTTGTCCATTGGAATGATACGCTTTTTTCTTTTAAAACGACTCGAAGTCAAGGCCTTCGCTTTAGAAATGGGGAATATATCATTATTGGTTTAGCGCAAGACGAACATAGGCCAATCTTGCGAGCCTATAGTATCGTCAGTGCAAACCATGAAGACCATTTGGAGTTTTTAAGTATTAAAGTTGAAGGTGGTGCTTTTACATCCAAGTTACAACACTTAGCTATTGGTGATGAACTTATTATAGGTAGCAAACCAACGGGGACACTCATTATTGACGATTTACGCGATGGGCGAAATTTACTTTTAATCGGCACCGGCACCGGATTAGCCCCCTTTTTAAGTATTATCAAAGATCCTGAAACCTATGCACGTTTTGAAAAAATTGTTTTGTTCCATGGTGTTAGGTTTATCAATGAATTGTCGTACAACAAAATACTTACCACAGACCTGCCTAATCATGAATATCTTGGCGAAATGATCACTGAACAGCTAATTTACTATCCGAGTGTTACTCGAGAGCCATATAAAAACCAGGGCCGAATTACAGATTTAATCAAAACAGGAAAGTTACATTTGGACATTGGGCTAGCCGAACTTGATCCGGAATGTGATCGAGTGATGTTATGTGGTAGCCCCTCCATGTTAAAAGAGACTTGTGCAATTATCGACCAATTAGGCTTTAAAGAAAGCCCTAAAAAAGGGGTGCAAGGAGACTATGTGGTTGAGAGAGCATTTGTAGAAAAATAGAAAGCTTGAGACTAATAGCATTGAAAAGTCGCTTTATTTACAAGGTGATTAAACAAAAAAAAGGCAGCTAGGCCGCCTTTTTTCCAGTCAATAAATCTGTCGCATAATCGCGACTAGCCAATTTATTAGCAATCTTCTGGATCTCCACCGGTTTTTTTCTTGGTAGCAATACAAGCTGCTTTTAATTTTTCAGCGGCACTGTCTTTTAGTTCTGCTGCTTTTTCTTTACTTGCATCAACCATATCTGCCGCTTTGTCTTTGGCTTCGTCATACGTTTCAGATGCTGACTCTTTGGCGTCTTCGTACATGTCATCAGCCTCGTCGCTCACGTCTTCAGCCATCTCTGCGGTTTTGTCCTTAGCCTGTTCTAATTCTACTAAGGCTTCTTGTTTGGTTTCTTCAGCAGATTCTTTTTGAGATTCTGTGCAAGCCGAGGTGCCAAGAAGAGCAGCTAAAAGTAATACTGCGATTTTGTTTTTAGTAATTTGCATGGTGGTCCCTTATTGTATTATTGATGGTTTACGCTCTTATAGTGTATGCGAATTTTTATCGATGATGGAGTTTATTATCACCAATATCGCGCAAAAAAAGAGGTAAAATGCGAAACTGAAGTAACAATGCTTAAATCGTTCCAATTTTTTAACATTATGATAAACATAGCTAATTTATATCTATTCAGTCCCAGCCACCTCTAGTATGTAGCGATTTGTCGCAAATTAAAGACAGTAAAGTCAACTTTAACCTTCAAATTTTCACTGCAGTTACCACAAACCGTTGAGTTGGATTAGGTTTAATACTGTCAAATGGATAACAAGTGATTAGGGTTAAGGTTGATTGGTTTGCTTCATCAGTATTATCCCATTGCCACATACTAAGCTGGCTGGCCTGGACAATTCGCAAATCACTTACCTGATATTGGCTTATTCCATAGATATTTTTTACTACAATAATATCGCCATTTTTGAGGGCTTTGAGGCTATTAAATTGAGTGTCTCGATGCCCTACAATAACACTATTACCTTTTTCTCCCGGTATTGGGGTTGTGCTCAAATGTGTAGGCCCAAAAGCCAGATTACGTCCGTTTGCATCAGCCAATACATACCATGTATCTTTTTTAATCGAAAGTTCTACCACTGGATAGGTATCTGCCCAAGACCAAGGGCGGTGCTGCTGCTTGTCTGCCAGTGTTGCTTGCCAAGCCTGGGCAATAAAATATTGCGCTAGATTTGCTTTAGCAAAAATCCACAGTCCTGTACCACATTGATAGGCTCCCAAAACTATGAGAAGTAGCATCCAATATTGGGGTTTGATTGCACGCAAACCTTTTAGTTGCTTGTGGTTTTTCGGGGGATAATACGCATGCACAATGCACCTCCTAATAATAGTAGTCCGATTAGTAAATTTAACTCAGCTGTTGTAGCCGTTTGTGGCAATTGAGCTAATGGTGAACTGGCTGTGCTGCCTTTGGGAATGCGATTCGCAACCTGGCTGTTTGCTGCCATCAAATCAGCGGGTTTAGTCGGCGTTAAATCGATAGCGACTAAGCTGGTGTATTGACTTACCAGATGGTGTTCTAAGGCCGTTTGCGTGATGTCTTGTTTAAATTTTTCTAGTTGTTCATTGCTTGGGTTATCCAACATAGCTGAACGTTGGTCCCGACTCAGTTGGGCTATTTTTTGTCTTGCCCACAATACATTAAGACCAGATTGTTGACGTGTAGCACCTAGTGATAGCGGTTGATGCCAAACCGCGTTAGCGTAACGGGCCAGAATACTTAAGTTGGCTTCTTCATTTGTCGCTGCAAGGTTTTGGCGATAACTCAGGATTAGAGGCTCACCAAGATAGAGATCAGTAATCACCTTAGGGTAAAGTTCGATAGCGGTTTGGGCCTTTATGTTGCTGTCGTTTGATTGCAGTTGAATATCGGTTAAGGCGGGGTGAGCCAATTTATTCAACAAACCTAACATTTGGTTTTTAACCTGTTCAATGGAGCCTATATAGGTATAGGTACCTCTGCCCATCAGCGCCGCTTCAGTCATAAAATAACTATTTGGGGCACTACCAATGCCGACCGTGAATAAACGAGAGTCTTGCAACTTTTCAGTGATGAGTTGCATTAGAGCCTCTTCGTTTCCAACACTGCCATCGGTAATAAATACAATTTGTCTAAGGCGCTCTGGTTCAGTGCTTGTTTGCTCAAACGCTAAATTTAGCGCACTAGCTATTTCCGTGCCGCCATTGGCACTTAAGTTAACAATGAAATTCCTAGCTTCAGTAATCGCCGCTAAATCAGCTTGTTTGGACTCAGTCCACAGGTTTTGTGCATAACTATTAAATTCAATCACATTAAAACGATCTACTGGACTGAGGTCACTTAGTGCCAGTAGCAAAGCTTGCTTCGCTTGTTCAAGGGAGGTGCCGGACATTGAACCTGAGGTATCGAGTACAAAAATGACTTCTCGCGTCACAGTAAGTACGTCATTTGTTTTTTCTGTTTCACTCAGCGGGGGATAAATCATTATCAAGCCATACTGATTACCATTTACATTCTGTTGAAAATGCGCAACTTGTGGTAGTTGACTTAATTGGGGTTGCCAGCGTAATACAAAATCTTGATTGGCAATGTTTGGCTCTGCTAGTTTAACTCTGTATTCGCCCTCAGCCACTTTTTGGCTTTTAATGGTATGAAAGTCACTGGTGATGCTATTAAGGGTAAGGCCTACGTGCAACTTAACCTCTATACTAATGTCTTCCTCCAAGGTAGCTGGTGCTTGGTAGCTAGCGGGCATATGTGCTTTTTGCTTGTTAGCAACTTGCTCAGATGAACTTGGTGTATACCGCGGGGTGATGGTCAATGGCAGACGCAATTGAAAAGCGTTATTTTCATAGGCTAGGGTTTGTTGGTATTCAATGCTAACAACGATGGTTTCGTTTGGACCAATATTGGCTATTGAATTGCTAAATAAATTAGGACGTTGTTGTACAATTAAACTGGCTTTTTTACCGTCTTTTTTGGCTTGCTCAAACAGCTGTTTAGCCTCTTGCTTCTCTTTAATTTGGCCCTCAATAATGCGTTCGCCAATTTGTATTTGCAGATGGTCAAGGGCAGCATTTTCGGGTAAGGGAAAAACATATAAGCCGTTAACCCATTGGTCGCTATTGTTATGAAAGGTTTGTTGTAACTGGGTGCGTGCCACTACACCGCTGACATTAATCGTCGCTTTTGTGCTTAAACTGGGACTTAAACTGAGTCCTTCATCCTGATTTGCTTTAAAAAACAAGCTGCCACGTTCAGCCTCTTGATAATTGGCGACTTGCCAACTACCAGTATTGGCCGGTAGTTCGATAAACGCTTGCTTTGCTTGAGTGGGCTGATCCGTTTGTGTTTGTGCTGGATTAAGTGATGGCACTGCAATTTGCAGTGCCCCGAGCGCCAGAACAACAAGTAAAATACTGGCAAGTTTAATGACTGGCGCCATGAGATACCTCTTTTGATTAGTGGATTGACAAATGGTGTTTAGGGATTGGCCGCAGTCATCGAACCGACTTTGTCTGACACTTGAAGACTTACCCTGCGATCAAAAAAGTTGTCCTCCACTTCTTTACCAGTACTGACCAATTGTGATTCGCCATACGATTGGGTGAGTAACTGGCTTTCTGCTACACCTTGACCAAGTAAGTAGTCCTTCACTGCTAAGGCGCGTTGTTCGGAGAGTGCTTGGTTATAGTCTGAATCACCGCGTTGATCTGCAAAACCAGATAGTTTTACCGTCAATTTGGCGTTGTATCGTAAGGTGGCAGCGAGCAAATCCAATTCACTTCTGTAATGTTGTTCAAGTTGTGACGACGCGGTTTTAAATTGAATATTAGTGCTAATCTCGGGAGTATTTTGCTCTAAGGTCTTATCCAAGGTAGCCAGCAGAATGTTTGCTTTGACATCAGCTTCAGCATAGCGTTGTTGCATGACCAACAATTCCTGTTGTTTTTGACTGACTAAGGCGCTGGTGGCAGCTAATTTTTTATCTGAATTGACATCATCCGCAATCATCAGACCGAAAATTCCGGCAATCATGCCGCCTAATGGTCCCGCTATTGCTGTGCCTACTAATACTCCGGAACCTAGCCCAACTAACTCATTATTTTTTTCTTCACTAGTAGAGGAAGCTAAGGCATGACTAGCTAGCAGTAAACTGATCGCCATTGCGGCACTTGATTTTACAAAGATATTTTTCATATTGGTTGCCCTTTAGGTTTGTTTTAATTCCTCATTAGTAAAACGTATTTACATGGCTGTTTAAGGGAAACAAAATGGCAATGTGGTGGGCAATTGTGGCGAAAAAATGGCTTTTGTCTTTGATCGGCCATGCACTAGTAACAAAGTAAACTTTTTACGATATAGTGCTTTTTGCCAATTCATCTTTAAATGAATCATTTAAAGGCGGCTTTGGCAAATAACCTTAACAGAGAGGATCCATGTCAAAACGTATTGCTTTGGTAGAAGATGACCAAGCCCTTCGGGAAAACTATGTTGCCGCCCTGAGTAAACAGGGTTATGAGGTTATTGCTTTTGCTAATCGTAAGTTAGCAGAGCAAGCTTTTGCTGCGCGATTGCCTGATTTAGCCATTATTGATATTGGCCTACAGGATGAGATCGACGGCGGTTTTGCAGTTTGTCAACAATTGCGCAGTATGTCGAAAACCTTACCTATCATCTTCTTTACCGCCAGAGATAATGACTATGACACCATTTGCGGCTTGCGTATGGGCGCAGATGACTACTTGACAAAAGACATTAGTTTGCCACATTTGTTGGCTCGTATCGCTGCGTTATTCAGGCGTACAGAATTACTTAATCAACCGCAAGCTCTCACAGACTTAGTGCAATGTGGCGAATTGTGTATGGACAGCAAACGCATGACGGTGACCTGGCAACAGCAAGTTATCGAATTGACCGTGACCGAATTTTGGATGTTGCACGCTATTGCAAAATACTCTGGCCATGTAAAAAGTCGTCAACAATTAATGGATGAATCTAAAATGGTGGTAGATGACACCACCATTACCTCCCATATAAAACGTATTAGAAAAAAATTTATCGCCATTGACGCCAAATTTGATTGTGTAGAAACCGTTTACGGTATGGGGTATCGGTGGAAAAACTAATGAAGCATGGTTGCAAGAATGACTAAATTGCGTTTCGGAATTCGCCTTAAACTGGTGTTTTTCTCCTCATTTTTATTTGCCATTCCCTGGTTGGGCTATCAGTACGTATGGGAACTAGAAACCTATTTACGCATTGGTCAAGAACAAACTATGGTTGGCACGGCCAGAGCCGTGGCAACCGCATTGCATGAGAGACCGGCCTTATTCGATGCCCAATCGGCTTATTTGAGCGACGTGGAACCGGGTAAAGATCTGTATGCCTACAAAATTGCTTATCCCATACAACTCGATGGTGAGTTAGATGATTGGCAAGATTACCAACACCTTATGCTTAATTATGGCAGTCCGTATGTGATTGATCAGGTGCAAGATTATGATCCGCAAAGCCTGCGTTTTACCCATATGGTCGGGCAATACGATCGTTATCTCTATGCAATGTTCAAGGTGTGGGATGATCATGTCGTAATGCGTCCAAGTAATAGTTTACGCATTGACCGCAACGATCACTTACAAATAGCCATGACAGATGAAAATGGTGAATTTCAGCGCTACATCGTTGCACCCTTTAAACCTGGGTGGGTAAATGCTTACTTACTAAAAAACGCAACAGAATCATTACTGCCAGATAAACTAGAAACCCGTATTCAGGGACAATGGCGCAATACAACTGAAGGTTACGTGATTGAATTAAGATTTCCACTTAGTATGATGTCGAGTAAAATTGCCTTCGCTATTGTTGATGTTGATGACTCTGACAGCCGCAAGGTTGAATATACTATTGGCACCGCTAATACCTCGCAGTTAGATTCTTTAGGCACGGTTTTGGTCCCTTCGCCAGAAATTGAAAATATTCTCAAGGGCTTGCAATATTCTAATGCCCGCGTGTGGGTAGTAGATAAACATATGCGGGTATTGGCGCGTTCGGGGCAAATTCAGCGTTCGAGTGGTGTGCAAAGTAACAGCGACGAGTCTAAGACTAAAACTTGGTGGAATTATGTTGAGAGTGAGTGGTTGCTACCACTTTATTATCAAATTTTAACTAAACCACCCTCTGATTTTGTCGACGATCTACAAGATGCCTATGCCCTAAAAGGGCAAGATATTAGTCAAGCATTAGCGGGCACACCTAGCACGCTTTGGCGCTTAAGTTCAGATAGTAAAGCGGTGATATTATCGGCTGCTCATCCTATTTATATCGATAAAAAAGTCATGGGGGCAGTGGTGGTTGAGCAAACCACTAATGGCATAAGAACACTGCGAAATAAAGCGTTAGAGCAACAGTTCCATTATTTTTTAGCGGTCATTGTGATCGGAACCTTAGCCTTGTTTTTATTGGCTTCGCGTATTTCTTGGCGTATCCGTAAGCTCAGAGATGAGACTGAAGAGGCAATTGATAGTCACGGCAAAATTGTCGGCCAGATTCAACCTTCAACAGCGAATGACGAAATAGGTGACTTATCCCGTACCTTCAATAATGTATTGGTAAAATTAGGCCAATATAATACCTATTTAGAAAATATGGCCTCACGATTAAGTCATGAATTACGCACACCCGTGGCCATAGTTAACTCATCGTTAGACAATTTAAGTACTGAGGCGTTAAATGATGAGAGCCAACAATATGTGACTCGAGCCAAAGAGGGAATTACTCGATTGAGTAAGATACTCACCAATATGAGTGAGGCAACACGCTTAGAGCAAGCCATACAAAGTAGTGAGCGGGAAGCCTTTGATGTGCAAGAGGTGTTGCAAGGTTGTGTGCAAGGCTATCAGGGGGCTTATCCCCAATGCAAATTTGTGCTGGAACTTGACCGCAAACTAAACAACAAAGCCATCCTTAAGGGTGCACCGGAATTATTCGCCCAAATGCTCGATAAAATTATTGCCAATGCGGTTGATTTTAGTGAAAAAAAGCCAGTTATTACCGTAACATTACGCCACACTGATAAAACAATTGAGTTGTGCATCAGCAATCTAGGCCCCGCACTGCCTGAAAAAATGCAGCACCAACTTTTTGATTCGATGGTATCAATCCGTAAAAATCAGAACAGCGAGCAAGCCCATCTTGGACTCGGTTTATATATTGCTAAAATGATTGCTAATTATCACTATGGCGACGTTACGATTAAAAACCGCGAAGAAAATGATGGGGTGGTGGTGAGTGTTAATTTTCGAACGCAATAACAACGACAGTTGTATCGTTTTCCGAACTTAGATCTAGTTCCACCAATAACCACCTATACCGATATTTCATTAATGCGCCTGCTACAAATACCTGCCATGGGGTTTTGATTCTATCCTGCGACTCAGACCCTTAAAAACGCTTTGCGCTATGCTTCAGTTATTGCTATTCGGCAATAAATAGATCGCTATTTAAAAAAGGAGCCAGTGCCAATATTAACGCTTGGATATAATTACCTTCTCGCGTGACCAAACCATGGGTCAATAGTCCTATGGCTCCTCCCTTTTGCTTAATGTTATGGGTATTGAACAAACGATCCATAACAGGGCCGAGTTCTTCACCTTGTTGCAAGGCACGATAAACCGCGGGGGGTAAAGGTAGTGTCGCACTGCGCCCAACAGACATTTGTTGCTTGTCCGCTATGACTACATAAGCAAATGTTACGGGACCATCCTCGAGTAGATCTGCGCCACCTTCCATGGCTACATAATAATCAGCATCATGGTGTGATTGGCAATATCTGACTCGGTTGATTGCCCCCAGACGAGTTTCTACCGCCGTCATCGGTTGCTCTGCGACCTTAGAGGGCGCGTCAATACCAATGCAGTCAACTTGTTCTAATTCAAAAAATTGCATGATCGCCTGTTTAGCTGCATTTATTTTAACTGGGTTGAGTGAGCCAACGATGATTTTAACGGTGTTTTTATGCATATTTTTAAGTTCTGATATAAGTTGGTTTAAAAAAAACATCTTTTGGAGTACTAATATTACCCAAGTCATTGAAATTATTAAAAAGTATCCTCGAATGCGTCAAGTGGACATTATATAATCAAAACTTGAACTGCCATTATATTTTCAATTTGAGTGGGAAGCACATTATGCATAAAATACCGCCTGAGTCATTAATTCGCACCTGGGTTTGGATGATGTCAGAGAAAGATAATCCTGAGCTCATGCAAAAAGGCCGACAAAACTTAATTAACGCTTTTGGTAGCTTGCAAAAAGCCATAGAGTATATTGAACAGCAGGCCAATCTCAACGAGAGTCGATAAAAACGCTTTGAAATTACATCAGCTCCAAGGTTATATCCAGTGTGTGTATTTAGTTGAATATCCTGAGGGCTTATTGCTACTTGACGGGTGTTGTCGAGCAGATATAGCGATGCTTAAACGTACTATTACTGAAGTATTACAGCGGCCGTTTTCTGATTTAAAGCTGGTTGTGGTGACCCATATGCATCCTGACCATGCCGGCGCAGCGCACAAACTGAGGGAGTTGACGGGCTGTAAAATAGCGTCTGCTAAAACATCAAAACACTGGTATCGCGGATTCGGTGGACGTTTACTGCATCTGACTGATTTATTGTTAGCTGGCTGGGTGGCAGGTCGACTCGGTAAGCCCAGAAAAAATCTATGGTACTCGCCATTTTTACATCCAGATTTCGGTTTAGTTGATGGAGACTGTTTGCCGTATTTTCCTGAGTGGCAAGTTGTTTCAACGCCTGGGCACACTGATCGAGATATTTCAGTTCTGCATACACCCACCCGGCGCATGTATGTAGCTGACTTAATGGTAAAAGTAAAAAGTCGTTTTATTCCACCTTTTCCGGTATTCCACCCCAACCAATACAAAGTTTCTTTGCAAAAAGTCAGAGATATGCAATTAGATGCATTATGGTTGGCTCATGGCGGTGAAGTGAGTTTAAGTGTGAATGAGTATGCACATTTGGCAACTGTAGCCCCACGATTACCGCAAACGCCTTGGCGGGCCACCAAAATTAAAGCAAAGTTGTGGCTAAGAACCAGAAAATAAACCGCCAGTGTTTAAGGCTGACGGTAGTTTCAGTACGATTTTTATAACTCACGTACCCACATATTGCGGAAGCTAACAAGATTGCCATGATCTTGTAATTGCAAAGGTGCACACCCATGGGCCGCGTATTTAGGGGCACCAATCCATTCGGTAGTGCCTAAAATTTCGGTGTGGTTTTGCACAACGACACCATTATGTATGACAGTGACGTAAGCCGGTGAGCTTAGTTTTTCACCTGAAAAACGCGGCGCTTGATAAATAATATCGTAAACCTGCCAAGTTTGCGGTGGTCGCATTGCATTGGCTAAAGGAATTGTTTGTTTATATACAGAAGCCGCTTGGCCATTGGAGTAAGTCGGATTGTCAAACGAGTCTAGTACCTGTATTTCATAACGCTGCTGGAAGAATATACCGCTGTTGTTACGCTGTTGTCCTTCCATGTCTGCAGTGGGTTGCGGTACTTGCCATTCCATATGTAACTGAATATCGCAAAAAGATTGCTTGGTTTTAATATCTCCTTTACCTGGGGCAACAGTAACTTTGCCATTATCCACAGTCCACTGGGCTGGTCCACCTGCTAAGGCTTCCCATTGCTCTAAGTTTTGACTATCAATAAGTACAATGGCGTCAGAGGGAACTTTACCGGGCATAGCACTCACTATGGCTGGAACTGGAGTCCACACTTCAGTTTTTTCAGCTTGTTGCCAAGGCTCAAGTGGTTTTTCTTGTGCGTGTATATTATTGATATTTGCTACTGACAAAGAACAGAGCAGGGCAATTGAGCTAGATAATTTAATCATAGTAGTACCTTTGAAAAATAATTGAGTCAGCGCTGAGTTTATTAGTGGACTCACTTATGTGGCCCAAGCGCGATCACCTTTTTTGTAATCTAACTCCCCATTGTACTTGCCGGGTATCGCCTCAAAACGTAATACTTCCGTTGCGCCTACTTTTGAGGTAAAAAAGCTAAATATAGTCAGTTGTTTAATCAGGGTAAAAAAGTGAGGGATTGGATCCGCAACATCGCGATTTCTATCATAAGGACTCACTGACAAATAATAGAGTTCTTGTTTTGAATTGTATTTTTTAGCTTCTTTATCGAGCTGCGACACTATTTTAGTTTTTTGCTCGGTATTTAATAACAAATAGGGTTTATCGAAGGATTTTTGCGCTTGTTTATCGACAGTTTTTAAACCTTCAATTAATGCATTACGTTCGCTGATGGTATAGCAATCGTTGGCCAATACTAATGCCATTAGGCCGACATTAGCGTCCTTTGCTCCCGGCGTATCGGTGCGCGGTATAATGACTTCAGCGATGTCATTAAACAAGATGACATCATCAGAGGAAAATACTGTTGCAGACAAAGGAATTGCACTACCAAGTTGGTAACTAAAGGCTTTGCCGCCGACCATGGCTACGCCAGTAGCCGCCATGATCATTTTGAGTAGATTGCGTCTTTCCATTACAGATTCCCCTTCTTAAGTTCTTCAACCGCAAAGTCAGCCGCTCTTGCCGTCAAAGCCATATAGGTTAAAGACGGATTTACACATGAAGCAGAGGTCATACAAGCACCATCGGTAACAAATACATTGGGCGCATCCCAAACTTGATTGAATCGGTTAAGTACTGAGGTTTTTGGATCTCTACCCATACGAGCCGTGCCCATTTCGTGAATACCCTTACCTATGGGTGATTCACCATCCCATCCTTTGACATCTTTAACACCAGCGGCTTCTAACATATCCATGGCATCTTGTTTCATGTCTTTACGCATGCGAAGTTCATTTGCTTGGAGCTCAGCATCCATGGATAAAACCGGCAAGCCCCATTTGTCTTTAACCGTTTTATCTAAACTAACTTTGTTTCTATGGTCGGGCAATATTTCGCCAAAGCCACCCATGCCGATATTCCAAGATCCCGGTTCGGCCAAGGCATTTTTAAAGTCGGCACCGATGCCTAACTCTGCAACATTCTGCTGCCAGTTTGAACGAGAAGCAGACCCTTGGTAACCGAATCCACGCACATAATCGCGTTTATCGTTGCCCCAGTTTCTAAATCTTGGAATATAAAATCCACAAGGGCGGCGACCGGAATAATATTTATCATCATAACCATCGATAGTGCCTTGTGCGCCTACGGCAAGATGATGATCCATAACATTATGTCCTAGCTCTCCGGAGCTTGAACCTAAGCCATTTTGCCAAACATCGGTGGCTGAGTTCATCATGACCCAAGTAGAATTTAAGGTAGAGGCATTTAAGAACACAATTTTACTTTTAAATTCGTAAGTCAGATTGGTTTCAGCATCTAATACTTCAACTCCAGTGGCTTTTTTAGTGTCTTTGTCATACAGCACCCGGGTCACAATAGAAAAGGGGCGTACCGTTAAATTGCCGGTTTGCATGGCTGCAGGTAGCGTCGAAGATTGGGTGCTAAAGTAACCGCCAAAGGGGCAGCCTAGCCAACACTTATTGCGGTATTGACAGCCAACCCGATTTTGCTCGGGCATTGCTTGAGTAATATTGGCGGTGCGACTATGAATAAGGTGGCGCATGCCCTTGTAGACTTTCTCGATGCGCTTAGCCACGTCTTTTTCAACCATATTCAATGGTATTGGTGGCAGAAACTGGCCATCGGGTAATACATCTAAGCCTTCTCTAGTTCCCGCAATCCCAGCAAATTTTTCTACATAGTCATACCAAGGTGCGAGATCATCGTATCGAATGGGCCAATCGACAGCAATGCCATCTTTGGCGTTAGCGGTAAAGTCATCCGCATTCCAACGGTAACTTTGACGGCCCCATAATAAAGAGCGTCCACCCATGTGGTAGCCTCTAAACCAGTCAAAGCGTTTAACTTCAGTGTAGGGGTGATCTTTATCCGTAGCCCACATGCCTTCGGTGGGTTCGTTCAAAGTATATTCGCGGGCTAACTTAGGAGAGTCGGCTTTCATTTTTTGAGTCGCTAAACCACGATGGGGATAATCCCACGCTTCATAAAAGGCATTCGTGTAATCTTTGATGTGTTCAATATTACGACCACGCTCAAGCATCAATACTTTAAGACCCTTTTCAGCCAATTCTTTAGCTGCCCATCCGCCGCTGATCCCAGAGCCAACGACGATTGCATCATATTCATTATTTGCCATAAGTTTTCTCAGTTAAGCCCCTAAATTTGATTAATTGTGCGTGATTTGAGGTGATGACTACACATCACAAATATGAATCGCCTGGTGTAAGGATGCTATTTTTCCTGCCACGTCAGCCGGGGTGGGTATAAATTCTTGAGCTAAATAGCCCTGATAACCGGTTGCTAAAATTGCGCGTACAATAGCTGGATAAAATAGTTCCTGCGAATCGTCTATTTCATGTCGCCCTGGAACACCAGCCGTATGGTAGTGTCCAAAATATTGGTGGTTATTGTTGATGGTACGAATGATGTCGCCCTCATTAACCTGCATATGATAAATGTCGTAGAGCAGTTTAAAATTGTCCGAGCCCAGTCGCTTACATAGCTCAATACCCCAAGCTGAATTATCAGCAAAATAATCAGGATGATCGATTTTGCTGTTAAACAATTCCATTTGGATGATGACCCCTCGCTTTTCTGCATGTGGCATAATTTGTTTTAAGCCTTTAACCGCATTTTGTAGTCCGACTTCTGGATCGATTCCACGTTTATTACCACTAAAACAGATCAGGTTGATATAGCCGGCATCCGCGACTAAATCGATATGTTGATGGTAACGTTCAATGAGAACATCATGAAATTGAGTATCGCCCCAACCATCGGTTAGATTGATTTCGGCACCGTTACACATGGACGAGTCAATGCCATGTTTTTTTAGAATGGGCCATTCTTCTGGGCCGATTAAATCAATGGCACTAAAACCAATACGTTTAACCACTTGACACAACTCTTCAACACTCAGATCGCCATAAGTCCAGCGAGCGACTGAATGATGGACGTTGTTTTTCAAAGCACTATTTTCTGTCTGGTTTGATTTTTTATCACTTGTACTGGCTATGCTGGTTTGACTCAATAAACTAACCCCTGCAGCTCCTGCAGCAAGATGCTTAATCAACTGACGCCGAGAACCTGAAATAGGTTCTTTTAGTAGCAATGTATTATTGTTTGTAGACATATAATCCGCCCTATATATTGATCAGTGACTAAGCGAACTTGAATTCGCAGTTTCATCACTTTTCTTGCGCATGAACCAATAAAAACCCGCAAACAGCACAATTAAGACGAGTGGAAACACAATAAGGCTGTTTAATACTTCGTTACCGGCAGCTAACGACGCTTCATTACCTGTTAGGCCAGCTTGTGCTGCCGTTGTTTTGGCCGAATCTACCCATTTACCAATAACCGGGCTCCACCAACCCATAGCGAACATGCCCACACCACCCATGAGTGACATGCCAAGCGCACCAGTTTTAGGGGTATATTCAGCAGTACAACCAATCATAGTTGGCCAGAAGTAAGTGATTCCTAAGGCAAAGACTACCGCAGCAATATACACAGCAGACCCAGTAAGTTGCGTCATTAAAAATAAACCAAAGCTAGCTAATACTGCAGACACTAATAACACACCAGGAGGGCTTAATTTATGTACCAGAGGACCGGCATAAAAACGACCAAGCGCCATGATGCCGGTAATTAATGCCAAAATTAGCATCGGTGTTGCACCGGATGCTTCTAATATCTGGTTGATCCATTGTCCAGGACCAAATTCACTCACTGCTGTCATACTCATACAAACAAATAAGAACAGGTAAATAGGATTGAATAAGGCTTTTAAATTACCGCTAGTAGAATCGTCTTTTGTGGTTAATTTAGGGAAGGAGAACCCTAACATCATCACACCATAAATGGCGGTGGGGATTAACATAGTGGCTACTTGTGCTTCCCAGCCTAGACCTAATTTTGTCATACCAGCAGAAACCAATGAGCCAATTACAATGCCGCCTGGGAACCAAACGTGGAATCGATTTAACATAGCTGTTTTATTGTTTGGATAAAGTTGCGCAATAATTGGGTTACAACCTGCTTCAACTAAGCCATTCGCAAAACCAATAAGAAAAGATGAAATCATCAAGCCCCAAAAGCTATCAGCAACAATCGTTAGAACTAATCCTAATGCATGACCGATAAAGGCTAGCCAAACAATTAATTTTGCGCCGATGGCGTTATATAGTGCGCCACCAAATATCATGGCTAAAGGGAAACCCCAAAATGCCATAGTAGTGATCCAACCTAGTTGTTCACCGCTTAATCCATATTGAACACCTAATTCGCCTAATATCCCCGCACGTATGGCAAATGTCATCGCGGTCACGATGAGAGCGATACAACTGATATTAAAAATTCTTTTAGCGTTTTTTTCTGAAATATTGTGTGTGGCGTTCATTATTATTTCTCTAAGTTATAAGCCGAGTATTTTATTGTTCAGTACTACGTCTTTACCTTGACCTGCAAAATCGTCAAAGGCTTTTTCTGTAGGGCGAATAAGGTGCTCTGCAATGAATTTTGCGCCTTCAGCTGCGCCATCTAAGGGATGCTTAATGCAACATTCCCATTCCATTACCGCCCAGCCACTGAAGTTATGTTGGGTTAATTTGCTGAATATGCTTTTAAAGTTTATTTGGCCGTCACCCAGTGAACGAAAACGCCCTGGTCGGTCAATCCACGACTGATATCCACCATAAACACCAGAGCGGCCTGAAGGAGTAAACTCAGCATCTTTGACATGAAAGGCTTTAATTCGCTCATGATAGATATCAATAAAGGCAAGATAATCAAGCTGTTGCAGCACAAAATGACTCGGATCATAAAGAATGTTGGCGCGGCTGTGATTGCCAACAGCATCGAGAAAACGCTCGAAAGTAACGCCATCATGCAAATCTTCGCCCGGGTGTAATTCGTAGCAAACATCCACTCCGCATTCATCAAACACATTTAATATGGGCAACCACCGTTTTGCTAGCTCAGCAAATCCCTGTTCAACCAAACCTTGAGGACGTTGCGGCCAAGGGTAAAAGGTATGCCATAACAATGCGCCAGAAAAGCTTGCGTGACTACTTAGGCCCAGTCTTTGACTGGCTTTAGCAGCAAATTTCAGTTGTTCGATAGCCCATTCGGTGCGTGCTTTAGGATTTTTGCGCAGATGCACAGGGGCGAAACCATCAAACATATCGTCATAGGCAGGATTAACCGCTACCAACTGACCTTGCAAGTGAGTGGATAATTCGGTGATTTCTAGTCCTGCTTCTTTTGCGACACCTGCTATATCGTCACAATATTGCTGGCTTTCGGCGGCGGCTTTTAAATCAAACAAACGAGTGTCAAAAGTAGGGATTTGTATACCTTTGAAACCCACACTGGCTGCCCAACGGCAAATATCTGGGAAGTTATTGAACGGACTCTCGTCACCGGCAAACTGAGCTAAAAATATTCCGGGTCCTTTAATTTGCTGCATTATTTGTTTCTCCTAATCTTTGGTGGTGCGAAAAGGCAACCATTTTTCGTTTGATTGACTGGCATGCACACTGTTTTCAATAAATGCCATGCCACGAATGGCCTCTTCAATACCGGGTATATCAAACTCAGCATTACTGCAGCTTTGCTGATTTTCAAACGCGCGGATTTGAGCGGCAAAGCCAAGGTACAAATTAGCAAAAGCCTCTAAGTAACCTTCAGGGTGACCTGCTGGCGTGCGCATCGCTTGTTGGGCCGCTGCACAAAACTCACCGACCCCGCTGCGAATAAGTTGAGTAGGTTTATCATTCGTTTTAAGCTGCAAACTATTGGGCTCGAGCTGTGACCACTCGATACTGGCCTTATCGCCGTAGACTCTCAGGCGCAGGTTGTTTTCATCACCCATTGAAATTTGACTGGCGAGCAATACCCCGCGTGCGCCGTTATCAAAGCGCAACAAAATACTGCCATCGTCATCTAACAAACGCCCGGGCACAACCGAGCCTAAATCAGCACACATGGCACTGATATTTGTACCTGCGACATATTCCGCTAAATTGGCTGCATGCACGCCGATATCGCCCATGCAGCAACTTATGCCGGCCTTGGTGGGGTCGATACGCCAAGCGGCTTGTTTACCACTATCATTATCTTTGTTGGCTAACCAACCTTGACTGTACTCAACCACTATTTTGGTAATTTTGCCTAGTCTGCCTGTTGCAACCAAATGCTTAGCTTGCTTGATCAAAGGATAACCATTGTAGGTATGCGTTAATCCGTAGAGTCGCCCTGATTTTTTGACGATCTGGGCTAAGGCCAGTACTTCATCTAAATCAAAGGTAGCAGGTTTATCGCTAAGTACATGAAAACCGGCTTCTAAGGCAGCTTTAGCGACAGGGAAATGAAGATGATTTGGGGTAACAATTACCACAAATTGCATGCGTTGCTCGATAGGAAGTTTAGCCTCAGCAATCATCATTTGCTGATAATTGGCATAACAACGTGCCGCTGGCACAAATAACTCTGCGCCTGATTGCACACACTTTTCGGGGTCAGAGCTGAACGCGCCGCAGACCAATTCGATTTGGCCATCAAGATTTGCGGCCATGCGATGAACAGCACCAATAAAGGCACCTTGTCCACCACCAACCATACCCATGCGTATTTTACTGCTTACCATTTTAAGACACCGTATGCTTGATTAGCTATCTAAAGGTTAATGTAATGTTAATGATGTTAACCCAGGTGGTCCTGTAATAACTAAGATAAAATCGGCATTTGAATGCAACAAATTCGGCGTTTGTTTTTTATTTTCATCAGAGAAATTGGGCCGTTGTACACTCTTAGTGACTGAAAATATTGAATTATTTACTGTTTTTAGTTAATGCAAACGACCTGTCGACGACTAAAGTCTGTTTTTGGAAAAAAATTTGAGTACAATCAAACTGCAACTAAAACGAGCGAATGTGACCACAAGGCTATGATAGATACCCGACATCAAGTGACTAAAATGACTTCACTCATATTGTTTGTCGTGGTGTTATTTGCCACCTGTTTTGTGCCGCTAGTTGTTAGTCAAAGTCTCTATTTTACCTATATTGGACTTTTTAATTCTGCCCTCTTTGGTTCGATTTATTGGGTGGTTTCGCGGGGGAAACCAGCTAACTGGCATAAACTGTTTGTCACTATAGGCTGTTTTATTACCCTTATTCCTTTGGTCATAATTTCGGGAGGAGTGAATAGCCAATTCATTGTATTATTTCCTATGATCCCCATCCCACTGGCGTTGATGTCTAATAGTCGATTTTCTTGGTGGGTCAGCAGTTTTATGCTTGTCCTTATCTTCACATTGCTTATTTTTAAAGACTACTTACCTGATCTAACCAATGAAGTTGTGTCTTTGCATAAAAGCCGCTCGCGAGCAATTTGGGTGTCACTAGCCATCATTATCAGTGCCACCTTTGTCATGTATTTTGATCGAGCTAATCGCTTACTAAGACATAAGTTAAGCAAACAAGCTTTCGAAGATGAACTTACACAAATTGCCAATAGGCGCAGTATCATGCAGTTATTGCAGGAAAAGTGTCATGAAAACAACAAACACTGGCTAAGTGTATTAATGATTGATGTGGATCATTTCAAGCAATTTAATGATCAGTATGGACACCCCACAGGCGATGAATGCCTTCGCTCAGTTGCGCATAGTATCAAACACAGTATTCGCAGTAATATTGATACCGTTGGCCGTTATGGTGGTGAAGAGTTTTTGGTTATTTTAGATGATGTGTCAGAGGTTCAAGCTACTAATATTGCAGAAAAAATTAGAAGTAATATCGCTAAACTCCGTATCCCTGTTGCGGTAGATGCCACCAGTAAGGTAAGCGTAACTATCGGCGTTTTTTCTACAATAAGGCCTTATACTGACGGGGTCGAAAAATTGTTACAATCCGCAGATGAGGCCTTATACCAAGGCAAGAAACAAGGGCGTAATACAGTGGTGTATTATACTGCTCAAGACAAGACGCTTAAATCAGCGTCTACTTGAGCTTAGCTGCCACTGCCTAGATGGCACCTAGTGACTGATTAAAAGCTATACATAGCTGAAAATTGCAAACGATCCATATCGCCTTGTTGACCATTTTCTAATTCTCTAGTTGCACTGGTGTATTCGCCACCAAAGGTCAGTTCTTTAGAGGGGGAATAAAGCAGGTTTACTCGCATGCTTGATGTTTTTTGTGTTGCACTTGCACCTGTTAAACTAACATCGTTATCGACATCAAGGGCAGAGTAGGTGACGTTGCTGCGCCACTGTTCATTCCACTGATGACGATAGGCTAAGGAAATACCCGTTGAATCAATAGTTTGAAGCTCATTATTGCTATCGAGAACCGCGCCATTGACTGCATTTAAGGCTGAGTAGCGGCCTAAACCTTTACCGCTGTTAAGCATAAAACGAATATCGTCTTGTCCTAACATGATTTTTCCGCTTACATTAATCCCGTAGCTATTGGTACTAGTGTCGATATCGGCACCACTTTGTTTGTTCACGTAGCTTAGCTCTCGCATTAAACCAGCGACTTTGAAATATCCCCAATCTTGCTTCATGGTATAGCTTGCGGCTAAATCAGGCATGCTATTGTCATCGCCGACTATTCGCCCACCGCCACCAAAGGGAGTGATGGTTGATTCTGGATTTTCTAAGGCAATGGCAAAGCCGTTAGCTGAATAGCGCACCATTGTTTGGCGAACAAAAATAGTCCCATCAGTGACACCGACGAAGTCTAAGGTCTCGGGAAGTGCTGAGGTATCCTGAAAAGTGGACCATGTTTGTCCAATTAACCAATTGTTATATTGGATGAAGGCATGGCGAACACGTGGTGTGTAAGAGTTACTGACTCTTTCGTTACCATCTACTGTGGTTTGAAAGTCGAATTCTAATACGCCGGTCAGTTTTTCGCCTGAATCTAAAGCCGTATTGGTTGTGAAGCGAAAACGAGATTGACGGATATGTGCATCAAATTGAGTATTTTCCTCGGCTCCGCCAACGGGCGTTAAACTTGGGATATAGAAATCTCTACCTAAGTTTCCGGCTCCAAGGGTTCCATCACTATATTGACTTATCAGGGCATCTGCCTTTAGATATCCACTAAAATTAACTTTAGTATCATCTAATACAGATGCTGTGGTTAAGGTGGATAAACTTAATGTGGATAAAAGTGCAGCGTAACGAATGTAAGTGGGTTTACTCATGATAGTCTCTCATTGTCTGGTTTCTATACAACAAACAATGACCTAAAAATGTTCTGTTCGGTATTAGCGTTTGGTCTATAAGACTTAAGTCTTAGTTGTCCTACCACGGATGATTGATTCGATTAAGCTAAGTAAGACCAAAGTCTCATTCTATATTGTTGGTTTATCTGTAAAGTATTTACAAACAAAGTACAAATTAGAGGAATATAATGATGGGTTCACTTTATCCCGTGCCGGAGCAGGCTAAACTTAATTCGCATCTTACGCCCAGCGAACATCAACGCCTGTATAAACAGTCTGTTGAGCAACCTGAGGTATTTTGGGCTGAACAAGCCAAGATGTTGGATTGGTACAAACAGCCGACTAAAATCAAAAACACCTCATTTGATAGCCACAATGTACATATTAATTGGTTTGAAGATGGTGAGTTAAATCTTAGCTACAACTGCATCGATCGGCATTTGGCCACGCGCGGCAATGTTACAGCGATTATTTGGGAGGGAGACGATCCGCAATCTCATGATTTAATAAGCTATCAACGACTGCATGATGAAGTATGTAAACTTGCCAATGGTTTGAAAAAATTGGGAGTTAAGAAAGGCGATAGAGTCGCGATCTATATGCCAATGATCCCTGAAGCCGCTTATGCCATGTTGGCCTGCGCGCGCATTGGTGCCATTCATTCGGTTATTTTTGCCGGATTTTCGCCTAATGCCATCGCAGATAGAGTTGAAAATTGTGATGCTAAAGTACTGATAACCGCGGATGAGGGCTTACGCGCAGGTAAAGTTGTACCGCTTAAATCAAATGTGGATGAAGCCTTTGCCAGTCATGATTGTCCGTCTATGGAACATGTTGTGGTGTTTAAACACACCGGCGGCAAAGTACATTGGCAAGCCAATGACATCTGGTGGCATGACCTAGTTGAAGATTGCGAAGCCACTTGTGAACCGACAGTGATGAACGCCGAAGACCCACTGTTTATCTTATACACCTCTGGTTCAACCGGTAAACCCAAAGGTGTAGTGCATACTACTGGCGGATATTTGCTTTACACGGCCATGACACACAAGTACGTGTTTGACTATCATCTCGGCGAAATTTATTGGTGTGCAGCGGATGTGGGTTGGATAACGGGTCATAGTTATATGGTTTATGGTCCTTTAGCAAATGGCGCAACAACCTTGTTGTTCGAAGGTGTTCCAACTTATCCTGATGTCAGACGGATAGGGCAAATCATCGATAAACACAAAGTTAATATACTGTATACCGCCCCCACAGCAATCCGCGCACTGATGGCTCACGGTACTTATCCGGCAGAAGGTATTAGTGGTGAATCATTGCGCTTATTGGGTTCGGTAGGCGAACCTATTAATCCTGAAGCGTGGCAATGGTATCACTCAGTTGTTGGCAAAGGTCGTTGTCCTATCGTTGATACTTGGTGGCAAACTGAAACAGGTGGAATGATGATATCTCCCTTGCCTAGTGTGACTGATTTAAAACCTGGCTCAGCTACATTTCCCCTATTTGGTGTGCAAGTTGCGTTAGTAGACAATGAAGGCAATGAAATGCAAGGTGCCTGTGAAGGTAACTTAATTATTACCGACAGTTGGCCTGCGCAAGCCCGCACGGTGTACGGCGATCATGAACGTTTTGTCCAAACCTATTTCAGCACCTATCCAGGGAACTACTTTACTGGGGATGGGGCTAAGCGTGATGAGGATGGTTATTACTGGATCACCGGTCGCGTAGATGATGTATTGAACGTTTCAGGCCATCGTTTAGGCACAGCTGAGATAGAAAGCGCTTTAGTCTCCCATCCGGCAGTGGCCGAAGCGGCTGTGGTTGGTTATCCCCATGACTTAAAAGGGCAGGGCATATATGTCTATGTCAGTCCAGTTGAAGGCATTGAAGTAACTGAACAATTGACCATTGATGTGCGCAATTGGGTACGTAAACAGTTGAGTCCTATTGCCACGCCAGACTTGATCCATTGGACAAGCGGTTTACCCAAAACCCGTTCAGGCAAGATTATGCGTCGTATCCTGCGTAAAATAGCTGCAAATGAACATCAGAATCTTGGTGACACCTCCACCTTGGCCGATCCAACGGTAGTCGAGTCACTGATTGACAAGCGGCTTAACCGTTAAACCTAAGCTATAGATGCTGTTATAAAAAAGGAATGCTTCGGCATTCCTTTTTGCTTTTTGGGCAGTATTTGTTTTGCACCAAGCGACACTATTGTTACCATGGCATTCCTGTCATGATTATAACAATTAGGTAACAGCATGATTACATTGTTAGTCGCCGACGATCACCCGCTTTATCGCGATGCATTGCGCGGGGCATTGTCCAACAATATTGAAAATCTTAAATTGCTCGAAGCGAGCAATTTAGATGAAACGGTTGATTTGTTATCCAACCAAGATATTGACTTGCTGTTATTTGATTTACACATGCCAGGCAGCAGTGACCTCTTTGGTTTAATTCATATAAGAAAGTTGTTTCCTGACTTACCTGTAGCGGTAATTTCGGGTTTGGAAGATATCAATATAGTCGCTAAAGTAATGCAAGCAGGAGCCTTGGGGTTTATTCCTAAAACAACCAGTGCTGAGCATCTGGCACAAGCCGTTCGTAGCATGCTAGAAGGAGATTTGTGGTTGCCTGAATCGATGTCTGCTAGCGCAAGTCAAAGTAATGATGCTTTTAGTCAACTAGTACAACAGGTGTCAAGTTTGACACCTGCTCAATACAAGGTCCTGTGTTTGTTGCGCGATGGTCTGTTAAACAAACAAATTGCTTATGAATTAGCGATTGCTGAGGCGACGGTTAAAGCTCACATTACCGCAGTATTTAAAAAATTGGGTATTAACAATCGCACTCAAGCGGTATTAATTGCTGCACAGTTACAACTGAACTCTTCAGGTCTACAACACTAATCAATGTCAGGCTTGCGTGCTCACCACGCTGGCCAAAAACGCCCTTAAACGCGCGGGTTTAATTGGTTTACTCAGGTAAGTAATCTGTTGCTCAATACAGGCTTGTTTGATCTCATCTTCTTGGTTGGCACTTATCAGTAATGCGGGTAGATTTGAGCCGCATTGCTGGCGTAATAACATAATAAGTTCAATGCCATTGATACTGTCTTCTAATTGATAATCAACCAATAATACCTGTGGTTTAGCTTGTTCAAACTGTTTTTTGGCTTGTTCGACGGTATTGGCTATAACTGACTTAATTTGCCATTTAGACAGCAAGGTTTGCATTGCATCAAGGTTTTCTTGTTTATCGTCAATACATAGGGCAAGCATATTACTCGGGGTGCTTGCCATTGGCGGAGGTGTTTTACTCACTTCGTGGCTTTCCGTCCCCAGTGGTAGTGAAAAGCTAAATACACTGCCTTTACCAAATTTTGAAGTCAGACTGATATTGGCTTCTATTTTATCCGCTAGACGAGATACCACCCCTAAACCCAGGCCCATGCCATGTTCTTTGTGGTTGCTAACCCGGTAAAAATCGTTAAATACTTGTTTTTGTTGCTCTGCTGAAATACCCAAACCGCTATCCCATACTTGTATGAGCAACTTACCTTGGCGTATACGAGCGCTAAAAAGTATGCTGCCAGACTCAGTGTATTTGACCGCGTTGGACAAGAGGTTTTGCACGATTCGGTATAAATAGGTGCGGTCGGTGTAAATCCAAGCGTCAGCAAGTCTTATTCTGAACTTCAGTTGTTTCTTGGCAGCCATCATCTTCGTTTCATCGAGTAAGGGATTAACAATATCTAAAAATGAATACAGACCAATTTTTGCTTGTAAACCGCCTTGATCAAGGCGGGCAATATCCAATAAAGTGCCTATTAAGGTTTCACTTGAACCAATGCTCTCAGCGAGTTTTTCTATGATGGTGTCGACTTCTTGCGGTTTGGCCATTTCATTCAAGGCTGATAAATACAGTTTTGCTGCGTTGAGGGGTTGCAATATGTCGTGGCTTGCCATGGCCAAAAAATGGGTTTTACTGTGGTTTGCTTGCTCGGCTAGTTTCATTGCCTTGGTCAGTTCAACTTCTAACTCAGCACGTCGCGCAATTTCTTTATGCAGTTCAGCATTGATCGCTTGTACCTCTTCGCTGCGTTTTTGTACCCGAATTTGCAAATCAATGTTGGCTTCTTTTAAGGCTTTCTGGATCTCGATATGTTCGGTGACATCACTAAAACTGGTAACAAATCCCCCGCCAGGCAGGGGGTTGCCGACCATTTCAATCATTTTTCCATCACTACGCTGGCGAATAAAACGGTGGGCGTGGCCTAAACGCATATGTTCTAAGCGTTTGCTAACCAGTTCATCAATTTCACCTAAACCACACTCGCCGCGCTGAGCATTATAACGAACTAATTTTTCAATCGGTGTGCCAATGGAGACAAGAGAGTCTGGGTAGTCAAATAAATCAACATAACGTTTATTCCAGGCGACTAAATTGAGATCTTTATCCACCACGCTGATACCTTGATCAATGCTTTCCAGTGAAATGAGCAATGCACTCATATTGAATTGCATGGCTTGGGTGGTTTCATCAAATACGTTGGCGACTTCTTCGAAGTCTAGTTTGCGACCGTTGAGGGCGCTGTCTAGCAGGGCTTTAGCGGTTGACGCTCCCAGTACGCCGCCTAAGGCGCGCTCACAAAAACTGAGAAATTCTTGATCGGGTGGCCCATGAGGTTCGACGGTATTGCCACTATTGAGCTGATAATCGGCTAACAGTTGTTGGCATCGGTTTTCGCCCATAAAGGTCGTCATTAGGGTCATTAAATCGATAGCTTGAGTTTTACCCAAACGCCTTTTTGTGCGCCCTGACATGGCTTCTTTGGGAGCAACAAAAGCCAAGGCCTGAATTTTATCTGCCAATCGAGGTCTTGCAAGCAGTGAAAATACGATATAAGCCAAGCAATTGACTGCCAAACTTAATATAGCACCACGGGTAATATCTTCAGATTGCAAGGAAGTAGAGACACTTGAATCTATTGAAGGCACGATTAACCACAGTATCCAACTGCCTATGCCAGTAATAAAACCGGCATAAACTCCTTGTGCATGGCCGCGCTTCCAATAAAGGCCGCCGACGATGGCAGGCAATAGTTGCACAACTAAGGAAAAGGCTAACAAGCCAATAGAAGATAAAGAGCTAGTATTGGCTATTTGTTGTTGATAGAAAAACGCCAGAAGCAAAATAGCACCAATAACCCAACGGCGAATGTGCAGTATTTTATTGGTGTAGTCGAGACTGCCTTTATTAAAGTGATTATTAACTAACAGCTTAGGCATAATAACGTCGTTGGTTAACATCGTACTTAAGGTCAGTGTTGCCACAATAATCATCGCAGTCGCAGCGGACAAGCCACCAATAAAAACCAGACATTGCAGCAATAAACTATCCGAAAAAACCGCAATATTGAGCACATAGGTATCAGGCTCGATATTGGTTTGGGCAAAAAGCTCTTGCCCGGCGGCGGCAATAATTGGAATGGTGACAGCGGTAATGGCTAAATAAAGTGGAAATAACCATCGTGCGGTTTTTAGGTGTTCCAAGCTCAGATTGTCAACAATGGCCACATGAAACTGGCGTGGTAAACATATCACGGCAGCTGCGGCCATTAAGGTCTGGCCCCAAAACGAACCAGTTTGAAAGGTGGCTAAGGCCTCATTACTGGTTAAGTTACTAAATAAGGCCGAGCTACTTTGATGTTGCCATAAGGTAAAACCAACGATCGCAACCACTACTAGGGCAATGAGTTTAATGCTCGACTCAAAGGCAATAGCTAACATGAGTCCACGGCGATATTCGGTAACGTCTGTCTGTTTTGTGCCAAATAGGATAGAAAAAGTAGCAATAGACGAGGCCGCCAAAAATATCACCAACTGACCATTAACTTGGCCAGATATAATAATAAAAGCTGAACCAATGGCTTTGAGCTGCAAAGCGATATAGGGAATAGTGGCTAACAGTGCGATAAGTGTGACCATTAAGGCGACGTTTTGCCTTTTGCCATAACGCGAAGAGATAAAATCAGCAATCGTAGTGATATGTTGTTTTTTGCTCACCAAGGCCAATTTATAAATAAAGCGATAACCAAACAAATACAGCAATATTGGCCCTAGCAGTATTGGCAAATAATTCCAATTTGTGCGACTTGCCTCTCCAACCGAGCCGTAAAAAGTCCATGCGGTGCAATAAATGGCCAGTGCTAGCGAATAAATGGCGGGATGCGAGCTAAACCGTTTGGCTTTGGTGCTATTTCTTTCACCCCAGCGGGCAAGCCAAAAAAGTCCGCCCAAATAAAATAAAGCCAATAATACCCAAGCTAAGCCCATAAAAAATTACCTACGTTTGCAGTCACGTCATCTCTCATCTTGCTTGATTAAACTATCAATTTACTGGTTATTAAGTGTGTGCAAAATATTAACATTGTTAACTTTTTTGTTACCTACGACCATGGTCGCATTTCATCACTGATTATATCAGTCTAAAGTTATCAACATTAGCAATACATCGATGGAAAATACCAATGTCATTTAATATTACTTTTAGGAGGTTTACATGAAAGAAGACCTAAGTAGTCATGCCTACTGGAGAGCAACTCTTACTCTTTTAGGCAAAATACTGGTTGTGTGGTTCTTAGCTTCGTTTGGCGCCGGCATTTTGTTTGCCCCCGTCTTAGACAACATCCACCTAGGTGGATATCCCTTAGGATTTTGGTTTGCGCAACAAGGTTCAATTTATATCTTTATTGTATTAATTTTTTACTACAAAAAGAAGATGAACGAATTAGATGTGCGCTTTGACGTGCACGAAGACTAAGGACTAAATCATGGAACTTCAAACGACTATTTACATCGGTGTCAGCCTGAGCTTTTTGCTCTACATCGGCATCGCGATTTGGGCTAGGGCTGGCTCCACCAGTGAGTTTTACGTGGCTGGAGGTAGTGTACATCCTGTTGCTAATGGCATGGCCACAGCGGCAGATTGGATGTCGGCTGCCTCTTTCATATCAATGGCGGGCTTGATCTCTACCATGGGCTACGGTGGAGGCTTATTTTTAATGGGCTGGACCGGCGGTTATGTGTTACTGGCCATGCTCTTGGCTCCTTATTTGCGCAAATTTGGCAAATTCACGGTGCCGCAATTTATTGGCGACAGATTTTACTCTAAGAGTGCAAGCACGGTCGCGGTATTATGTCTACTAACCGCTTCATTGACCTATATAATCGGGCAGATGACCGGTGTGGGTGTGGCATTCTCACGTTTCTTAGGTGTAACCAGCGAAATGGGCATCTATATTGGCATGGGCATTGTATTTATGTACGCCGTATTTGGCGGCATGAAAGGCATTACATATACCCAAGTTGCTCAATATATTGTGTTGATTTTAGCGTATACAGTACCTGCTATATTTATCTCCTTTCAGCTCACTGGTAATCCAATTCCACAGCTCGGATTGGGTTCAGATTTAGTCGGTCAAGACATATCGTTGCTGGCTAAGTTAGATAGTGTGGTAACTGAGCTTGGATTTGGTCAATATACAACATCAGTACCCGGTAGTACCCTGAATATGTTCATGTACACACTATCATTAATGATAGGTACAGCCGGACTACCTCACGTTATTATGCGCTTTTTCACCGTACCATCGGTTAAAGATGCTCGTTCTTCTGCTGGTTGGGCCTTAGTTTTTATTGCTATTTTATACACCACAGCACCTGCTGTTGCTGCAATGGCAAAAATGAACTTACTCAGTACCATGACACCTGGTGTCGTGATGGGCGATGTAGATGTTTATGCTAAAGGTGCTTCTTTAGAATTCGAAAAACGCCCTGATTGGATGAAACGCTGGGAAAAAACCGGTCTACTGTCCTTTGAAGATAAAAACGCTGATGGTCGAATCCAGTACTACAATGACAAGACGACTAATCTAGAAGCGAAGGCTAAGGCTGACGCAGCTGGCTGGAAAGGCAATGAATTGACTGTTAATGCGGATATTATCGTATTAGCTAATCCTGAAATAGCTTTGTTACCTAACTGGGTTATTGCCTTGATTGCTGCTGGTGGTTTAGCGGCTGCATTGTCGACAGCCGCTGGTTTGTTGATGGCGATTTCTTCAGCGGTATCGCATGATTTAATCAAGAACATTTTTGTACCAACGATCAGCGACAAAAATGAACTCTTGGCGGGTAAGGTATCCATGGCCGTGGCAATAATGCTGGCAGGGTGGTTAGGACTCAATCCACCTGGATTTGCCGCAGGCACAGTAGCCCTTGCCTTTGGTATTGCAGCTAGTTCGCTGTTCCCGGCCATTATGATGGGTATTTTTAGTAAGAAAATGAACAAAGAAGGCGCTATTGCTGGTATGTTGGCTGGTCTGTTTATTACTTTGTTTTATGTGTTTGCCCACAAAGGACTGTTCTTTGTCAAAGGTACGGATTACTTGGATATGATTGGTGGTGCTAATAGCTTCTTCGGCATCACGCCGGAAGCCTTTGGTGCTGTTGGTGCGATGGTGAATTTTGCAGTTGCCTTTGTGGTAGACAAATTTACTAAAGAGCCACCAGAACACATTCAAGCTATGGTAGAAGCAGTACGTATACCACGTGGTTCTAAATCGGTAGATGGCGCCCACTAAGTATCAGTACCTTTGGATTAAGTGCACAGTTGTTGCACTTAATCCAAGTAACAAAAAGAGAGTAAAGCCCCTCAGTATTCTTGGAGGGGTCTTTTTCATCAACGCTTATGCAGTGCATAGCGTAGTAAATATTAGGGGAATTTTATGGTTTTTGACGTCAGTGTTGCATTAACGTGGATCTTATTCTTAGCGCTGTTTCCTATGGCTTTTTTCTGGTTGCGAAGAGCATGGCGCATAGCGATAAAACGAGATTTTTCAGAAGTTGCACTCAAACACGGTCAATCACCGGCATCACCAGAAAAATTTGCTACCTTTGAGTTACTGATTAATTTATTAGCTGGTATCACGGTTGTATTAGTGATTTATCTAGTGGTAACGGGCTCTGCTAGTTACGCTACTTGGAGTGCTATTGCCGGCACGACTCTGTGGTCTAAATTGATCTTCAGTTTTGCGCTTTCACGGCACGCGCATTTGAAGGTTTCAGCGAAAGTAGCTAGGCGCACCAGTTAGTCAGCAGGTAATACCTCAAATTAAGTCGCCAGGCATACGCTTGGCTTGTTATAAAAAAAGTCAGCTCACTTTGCTGACTTTTTTATTGCCAGCTAAAAACCCCATGAACAAATATATCACTCAACAAAAAGCCCGCTAATTAGCGGGCTTTTTTAGTGTTTGTCTATTGCTGCTATAGCAGCACAATAAACTACTTAGCTTTTACATTTCTACGACGGCTTAAACCCACTAAACCACCTAAGGCGCCTAACATTAGGGCCCAAGTTGTAGGCGCTGGCACTAAACGTGCGTAAATTTGCGCTGAAGTTTCACTACCATAATTAAGAGCGTCAACTTTTAAGTTCCAACCCATAGCATCGAAAGCAGCCAAATCTAGGCCAGTGATTTCGCCCATTTGACCAAAACAGAAAGTAGGGTCCATGATACCTAAACCAACGCCGCAAAATGGCTCTTCTTTCCAATGTGAAGCTTGGTTACCATCACCGTTGTAACGACCTGTAGACATGTAGCCGCCCATCAAGGCAGTAGCACCACCATCAATGGAGAAGTATGAGTCAACATTTGGTCTATAATCTACTACACCAGGCGCGCTGTATCGGAACATGTCTAAAGCACTAAAAATAGAGGTATCGTTAAGATCATAGCCTAATGGTCCATAAGGAGCTTGAGTCCCAAGTCCATTCGGAAAGCCATAAACGTCAAGAAAATCTACGCCTGATACAAAACCTAAGGCATGCCCCATTTCATGAATAGCTACACCTAAAAAGTCAAAAGTACCTGCAGAAATACCATTGGTTGGATCAAAATCGAACGCAAACGTACTGCTAAAGGTCATTGAGCCATCTACAACGCCTGCGAGAGCAGCATCGTAACCGATAGCTTTAAGAACCGAAGTGTTTTGGTATAAAACAGCAGAAGCGTATTTACCGTCTAAAGAAGCGGTGACTGTCGTATCATTGTTACCATCAACATTCACACCTGAAGTTAAGCCGCCTATGATTGATTCGACACCAAAAATGGCATTTGTGGTTGTAGGTAATACGGCTGTTTGATCTATCGTTGACGCACTTTTAGTGGCATTAACGCCATTAATCCAATCCTCAACCAAAAAATCTATCCTTGTACTGCCGGTAGATCCTATGACATTAGGTGGTAAGGCACCGAAAGACACCTCTAAGTTAATGGTTGCGTCATTGGAAAACATTTTGCCCCAATAATCTGCTGCTGCTTGAAAACCCTTTTCTGCAACTGAACCGGTCACGCCACCTACATCAATCAAATTAATAACAGCTGCTTGAGAATACCCAACAACCATAGTACTTGCCACTGCTGCGGCTAATAGTGTTTTTTTCATTAAAGACGTTCCTCTGAATTTATCTGTTTTTATAATTTTGTTGCAATTGAAATTCTGTGTATCAATTTGCTAATCAGATTGTAAGCATTAATCGTGCTAGTTTTGCAAGGCATTGTTTTAATTGTAAAAAACAAATTAATCTGGTTGATAAGTTGGCTTTTTGTAAAAAAAACCGACAGTCATTTAACTTGAAGTTACCAGATGTATACGCCAGTAATAAGTATTCTATTGCTCGTGAACACAAGAAATTAAACGCAGTCTTAAGAAAAGATTGTAAAATTTCTGGACACCAATATTAAGGTCATTTGCTGTTAGGTTTTTGAATAGGCTTTTGAAAAAGGCTGCATCTGTTTAATATACGGTTGTGCCACATTAAGACCATCGCGGTTAATGGGTTTACGTACTTGCAGGGCACTGGCAGTCATAACCACTCTGTCTGTTTTATGCGGGCTAAAAGGGGCAGCTTCTTCTGACAGCCCACAATGAGCCAATAATTTTTTAGTCCAGACTTCGGGTGAGGTGACTAGTTCTTGATAAGGTACAACGAGTAAACGTTTACCCAGACGCTGTTGCCAGTAATCAAGTAACTGATCTTCTAAGCTAAAATGATGGGCAATATCACTTAAGTCATAGCTCCAGCCAACACCATGGATAAAGAAAGTTCTAAAACAAGACCATGCTGAATCAAGTGGATCCCGTCGCATCCAAATTAAGGGGGCATCAGGCAGCGCTGCAGCAATGAGTCCTAAAAACCGGCTCATATCGATGCTTTTGTCAATAATACGGCCTTCTTGACCAAATCTTTCTGACAGCAAATGCAAATACAGCGATGCCACTTCATCAATGGACTTACCACTATCAATATATGCTTGCAGGGCTTCACCCGAATTGCCGCCTACCGTCACAGCAAGTTGTTGCGCTATATTGAGCTCTGCGCCATTAGCCACTTTACTGTGACTGGCAAGAATTTGTTCTACTAAGGTGGTGCCAGAACGAGGCAAGCCTGTAACAAATATGGGGCGGCTAGTGTCTTGCTTTTTTTGCTGGTTCAGGTTTTCAATTAAGCCACTGTCAAAGCCTGTCATCGCATTTTTAGCATTGGTTTCATTGCCCTTTTTGCTGTAGGGCACCTCTTTTCGAAGCAATTTAGCCCCGTCACTATAACTAGCAAACGCTTTATCTGCTTTGCCTTTGTCTAGATACATTTTTCCTAAGGCATAATAAAAGCGAGCAACTTCAGCAGGAGCATGTTTTTTCGCAGCAGCTTTGTCAGCGATGAGTCGCTGACACAAGGCATCATCACTAAAGTTCTCTATTGAGGCTAATGTTAACCAAGATGGCCCCCAACCGGGCTTTAGCATCACCGCTTGGTTTAAATACGACTTTGCATCGTCAAATAAGCCAAGTGACATGGCAATATTGCCCAGTACATATTGATGCCCTGCTGAGTCGGGTATGTCAGACGGTAGTGTTGCGAGTAAATCAAAAGCTTGTTGCATTTGGCCGCACTGGGTATGTAATACCACTTTGGCATATTTTGCTGCATGGCTATGGCCGGTAGATACAACAAAAGCATCCATGGCCCTATGAGCCAAGGTCAATTCACCATTAATACGCATTAATTCTGCAAAAGAGCGCCAATGTTCCCCTAAAGGGGCATGCATTTCTAAGAGTTGATTAATGGCTAAATTAATTGCTGTACGGTCTTTAGTTGCCATCGCCTTTTTCAGCGCTTCAACTATTGGCATCCAACTTGGTGCATTCATACCTGTGCTGTTCCCTAATGTTACTGAACTAGATACCTCATAAATAGATAAAAAATCTTATAAGTTTTTCAAGCCTAGGTAAAATCTTAATTATGCGGCGTATTGTTTTTAGCATACCAACACTGGTTGGCTAAAAATAACGATTTTGTCATCTCATACTAGCGCGGACCCAAATAGCAGGTCAAAGGGCAAGCACTTTGCCCCCTTATTGATAAGCCTGTTGTTTGGATTAGTAGACCCCGTCGGCCAGCAAAATTCGGCTGGCCCAACAGACTCAAATGGTGTTCACAAAAAAGGACATGTATTGTATTTTTGTCAGCTTATTTGGAAAATCGTTACTTAAAAATAACTAATAATATCAATGCTTAATAATATATTTAGGTAATTAATTGTATATTTAGGTAAACGTTTACCTAAACTTATGTTATAAAGTTGTTATTGACTTTAGGACTGCTTATTTATCGACTCTAGGTCAAACCGTTTTTGAACATAGTGCCGGTAACAGGCTAACGCTTACACAATTAATTATGATTACAGTGATACGAGGAAAATATGAGAAATTCATTTAAAGTCAGTTTGATGGCTGCAGCTATCGTTAATGCACTGGCGCTGCCTGTGGTATATGCTCAAGAAGTAGAACTTGAAAATGCTGTACAACAAAATCCTGAAGAACTTGAAAAAATTGAAGTGAGAGGTTTTGCTTCCACTTTAAAACAATCTCTATTTGAAAAACGCAGTGCGCTGCAAACTGTAGAAATTATTTCCACTGATGACCTTGGAGCGTTGCCCGATGTCACCATCACCGACGCGTTAGCTAGACTACCCGGTATCACCGCCGACCGTGATAGAGGTAACGCAAGTCGTATTTCGATTCGCGGTATGGGCCCCCGTTTAAATATGGCGACTATGAATGGTCGTGAAATTGTTTCTGGTGAGCCAAGTCGGGATGTGCGTTATGAACAGTTTCCAGCCGAATTAGTCAGCGGTGCGCAAGTTTATAAAAGCCCTATGGCGAGCAATATTGAAGGGGGTATTTCTGGTTTAGTCAACTTAGACTTTGTTGATCCTTTGAGCAAAGACCAACGCATATTTTCCGTTAGTGGCAACCTAATGCAATATGAATTGGGTGATGAACTACCTAATGGCCAGTCTACCGGTAAAAAATTCAGTGTGAGTTATGTCGACAAAATCGGCGATGACTTTGGTTATGCCTTTGGTGTTGCTTATCAAGATCAGCCCTCTTTACAGCGCGGAATTGAGTCTTGGGACTACAATAATACACCGGAAAATCAGGGTGATATCAATGAAAACGGTAAGACAGAAGCCTTGCCATGGGGCGGCCAAGCCGATACTAAGATTGGCAATACTGAACGCTTTGGTGCCTTAAGCATTCTTGAGTGGCAAGCGACTGATGAACTGACCTTAAAATATGATTTATTTTATTCCAAATTTGAGATTAAAGAGCGTGAAGACCAATATTATTTTACTAATTGGGGTAATTGGCAAGGTGGGCAAAACTGGAATTATCAAAATTCAATAACGCCGCCTAACATCATTACCAAGCCTGATGGCACCGAGCAAGTGATTGGTGGCGGATTAGCTTATGGTTCTCATGAAGTGCATAACGCGACGTGGTTTCAAGAAAACGAATTAATCAGTACTGGCCTAAATGCCGAGTACGTGGGCGATGAGTGGACAATTAAAGCGGATGTGGGTTACTCACAAGCGAGTATCGATTCAGTATGGGTAGATATTCGTTCAACTTATAATGGCCCTGCTTATGATCTGGGTTGGAATCTAGCTGACAATGATCGTTTAGCGGTGGAGATATTACCTAACACTGCACAGGGCTTAAACTACACGGATATTGGCAATCCTGAAAACTACAGTTTGGAAGGGGTCGAAACGTGGGTTGAAACTTCACCTGGTGTGTGGGAACCCTTTAACTACGGTATGTTTGGTGATGATGATCGAGACCTCAGCGATGAGATGGTCAGTGCCCAGCTGGACTTTTCCCATGATATTGATTTCAACGATATTTACAGCATTGAGTTTGGTGGACGCTACACTGACCGCGATAAACAGAATCGCGTTATAGATTGGGCTCGTGAAGTTATAGCCAACAATGGTTTAAGCGATTACGCCATGCAATATGAAATCGGTGGTGACGTGGTAGCCCCCATGTTGTACAGCTTTAACAATTGGGATCAAGTTGCTGAGCAAGTATTTGGTGGTCTAAGCGAACGTGATTACTCACAGCAAAACGCAGCTGATAAACTGGCATCGTGGGAATTAGCTGAAACCACTTATAATTTATATGCACAAGCCAATCTGCGAGGCACAATCGGTGGTTTAGACTATAGCGGTAATCTTGGGGTTAGATATGTTAAAACCGAATCTGAATCGAAGGGCTTTCAGCAAATCGCTGGGATTCTTAGTCCTGTTGCTGTAAGCCATGATTACAATGAGTTGTTGCCGTCTTTAAATATAATTCTAAGCTTAAATGAAGAGTCACAACTCCGTTTTGGCCTAGCAAGAACGATTTCACGTCCACCTTTGATCGAGATGCGAACCGGTTTTGCGATTGATGAAACTGTAGAGCCTTATACAGCATCGGGTGGTAACCCAAGCTTAAACCCCTTTGTCGCCAATCAAGCTGATCTTGGTTATGAATACTACTTTGGTGATGACGGTGCCATTACCCTGTCTTTGTTTTTCAAAGATCTGCAAAATCACATAGGTAATGCCCAAGAAAATTTAAGTTTCAATGGCGTAGACTATGAATTTACCGGTCCTGTTAATGGGGATGGCGGTAAAATCAAGGGCCTTGAAGTATTATTTCAACATGCATTCACTGGACTACCGGCTCCGTTTGATGGCTTAGGGGTCTATGCTAACTACTCTTATACTGACTCGAGCGTGAAAGAATTCATTCCTGAAAATAACCCTTACACCTTGGGTGGTCTGTCGAAAGATGTGGCTAATTTAACCCTGTGGTACTACAACGAAGGTTTTGAAGCGCGAGTGTCTTATGACTATCGCAGTGAATATACTTCGATTAACAGTTGGAACCCAAGTCGAATAGCCTTACAAGATGCCCAAGCCACAGTTGATGCCAGTTTCTCTTATGAAGTGAACGAGCATTTGAAAGTGACGCTACAAGGGCAAAACTTAACAAATGAAGCGTCAGTTAGCTATTGGGACAACGACAAAACCCGTCCCGCTGATTTTGTTGAATGGGGTCGTCGCTTCCTGATTGGTTTTCAATACTCACTTTAAGTCAGTCTCTAACAGACTGATTGGCATGCCAATCAGTCTGTTTTTTGTTTTCTGCTGTTAAGTGTATTTGTGGCTCAAATAAGTGAAACCCGTTGGGCAGTCTCGTTATATAGATAGGAAAAAGTTTGTGTTTAATCCCCTAAGAATAAGTCTTGTGACACTGCTGTGCTGGACGGCACTGGCATGCAGTCCAGTACCCCATGTAAAAACAGACACTTTTAATCATGTAGTTTTGGATTATCGCCAAGATTGGCAGTTTGCTAAAGGCGATGAGCAGTCAGAAGGTCAGCCTCCTAGCAACTTGGCGTGGCAAGAGGTGAGTTTACCTCACACGCCGCAAATCGAACCCATGGTGGTCAATAATCAATGGCAGGGCATCGCTTGGTACCGTAAAACGATAAAAGCACAGCCACAGTGGCAAGGCAATAAGGTCTTTTTACGTTTTGAAGCCGCGATGAATTATGCGCAAGTGTGGTTAAACGGTGAGTTATTAGGTAGTCATATGGGAGGATATTTACCCTTCACTTTTGATCTTAGCGACAAATTGCTGTTGGCTAAAGACAATATTTTATTGGTTAAACTGAATAACCAAGATAATCCGATAATTGGCCCTAAACCTTTGAGTCAACTCGATTTTAATACTTTCGGTGGTTTATATCGTGGTGTGACCTTGGCGATTAAATCTCCGCTGTATATTAGTGATGAAATACTCGCGAATAAAACTGCCAGTGGTGGTGTATTTGTGAGCTATCCAAAAGTAGATACTCAGTTGTCTCAGGTTCAAGTAAAAACCCATATTGTTAATGACACGGCTCTAAAGCAAAGCTTTATCCTGCGCCAACACTTGAGTTTTGGTGATAAAACTGTGGCAGAAAATGTCCAACAACAGATTCTAGCAGCCAATAGCGATGCACAGTTTTCTCAGTTGATTGATGTTGAGCAAGCAAACTTATGGCACCCCAATCACCCCAATTTATATACTTTAACCACTACGGTTGAGCAAGACGGTCAACTTATCGAAAGTCAAAGCCGCAAAATCGGCATTCGTGAATTTAGCTTTAATGCTAAAAATAAATTACTGATCAATGGTGAAGAAACGTTTTTGCGTGGGGTAAACCGCCATCAAGAATATCCCCATGTGGGTTATGCCGTATCGCCGCAGGCTGATTACCGTGATGCGGTTAAAATTAAATCGGCGGGCTTTGATTATGTGCGTTTATCCCACTACCCACATTCTCCAGCTTTTATGCAAGCAGCAGATGAGCTTGGCTTGGTGTTAATAGACGCGATCTTAGGTTGGCAGTATTACCTGGAAAATCCTGAGTTTAAGGCCCAAACGCTGCGTACTTGTCGGGATTTAGTCCGTCGTGATCGCAATCATGCCAGTGTGTTGGCCTTTGAGTGTTCACTTAATGAATCGTGGATGCCAGCAGAATTTATTGCTGATCTAGATGCCATGGTTAAACAAGAATACCCTGGGGCTTTTTCAGCAGGGTGGCAAATGGGTTTTGATATGTACTTGCAAGCGCGCCAACACCGTATGCAGCATTATGAAGCGCCCACTGTGCCCTACAATGTCTCAGAGTATGGCGATTGGGAATATTACGCACAAAATGCTGGTTTAAATCAGGATAGTTGGGCTGATCTCAAAGAAGAAGAGCGTACCAGTCGACAGTTATTAAGTAGTGGCGAAGCACGCTTATTACAACAGGCCCGTAATATTCAAGAAGCGCATAACGACAATTTGCACACACCGGCTTACGCTGATGGTTATTGGGTGATGTTTGACTATAACCGCGGTTACGCCGACGACCTAGAAGCCTCGGGCATCATGAGTTTGTATCGTTTACCCAAATACAGCTATTACTTTTTTCAGAGTCAGCGTGACCCTGCTTTGCAGTCTGATAAATTCAGCGCAGGTCCAATGGTAAAAATAGCCAGCGAGTGGACGGCTGACTCGAGTACTCAGCTCAGGGTATTTAGCAATGCTCAGGAAGTTGAGCTGTACTTAAACGGTAAATTAGTCGCCAGACAAACACCAAACACTAGCACTTTATCGGATCAACTTGCTCATCCACCCTTTGAATTTGAAGTGGCACAATTTGCCGCAGGTGAATTAGTGGCTAAAGCCTTTATTGATGGCAAAGAAGTAGCAAGTGATAGTGTGACAACTCCGAGTGATGTTGCCAGCATAAGTTTGCGGATTGACACCAGTGGTGTGGCGCCAGTAGCCGGTCAAAACGATGTGGTATTTGCCTACGCAGAATTGCAAGATGCAGCAGGTAATAAGGTGCCGTTAAATCATCAACAAATTGATTTTAGTGTAAATGGCGACATTGAAATTATGAATCCTGAGGCGCCATTGACTGAGCAAGGCACCGCAGCTGTATTGTTGCGCATTGGCTCTACCTTAGAAAACGCCAGTGTTTCAGCTAAGTCAGCCTCCATGAATATTATTAGCCCCACTGTTACCTTTTGATAAAACAGAGAGTTTGATTATGCGTGTTTTGCTTAAAACCACCTTACTTACATTGATACTTGGCTTTGTCAGTTCAGCGGCACTCGCTAGAGAAGTGCCAGCTGAGGCAAAAGTGATTAATGGAGTACTGACCTGGAGCACAGGCAGTAAACAAGGTCAGGAAGTGGTCTTGTTTGGGGTCAATTATGCCGTGCCTTTTGCTTATAGTTATCGGGCTTTACAAAAACGGGGAATTGACCATAAAGCGGCAATTGATATGGATGTCGCTCATATTGCCAGATTAGGTTTAGATGCCTATCGAGTGCATGTGTGGGATAGGCAAATCAGCGACGAACAAGGTAATTTGTTAGTCAACGAACACCTTCAATTATTTGATTATCTCTTAGCAAAATTGGCAGAAAAAGGTATCAGAGTGATTATTACGCCTATTGCCTGGTGGGGCAGCGGCTATCCCGAGCCAGATCCCGACGAACCTGGGTTCTCGAGTCTGTATTCCAAAGGTGATATGAACCAAAACCGCCAAGCGATCAGCGCACAACAGCGTTACTTAAGACAGTTTTTTGCCCATATCAACCCTTATACTCAAAAGCGCTACGGCCAAGACCCCAATGTTTTAGCTATTGAATTATTTAATGAACCGCGACATGAAGACGGTTTAAAAGACAATGAAGACTATATAGAAGGTCTGATAAAAACCGTGCGTGAGCAAGGTATTACCTTGCCTTTGTATTACAACATTAGTGAACAGGGCAATAATCCTGACTTTGCTGCTCGACTTTGTGCAACGTCAATCGACGGTATTGCTTATCAATGGTATCCGGCGGGGCTAGTGAAAAATGCTGAATTTACATCAAATTTATTAGCCACTGTGGCTCATTATAGCGATCCTTTCGCCGACATTGCCGCCTGTCAAACTAAAGCCAAGATGATTTATGAGTTTGATGCAGCAGATACGGGCAAGTCGGTGATGTACCCTGCCATGGCTCGTAGTTTTAGAGAAGCAGGCTTTCAGTGGGCGAGTCAGTTTGCCTATGATCCGGCCGCTATTGCTGATACAAATTCTGATTACAATACTCACTATTTAAATTTGTTGTACACACCGGCAAAGGCCATCAGCTTTATGATCGCTGCTGAAGCTTTCAGGCAAATGCCGCGTTTACAAAAACAAGCCAATTACCCACAAAGTAATCACTTTATGGCAGGTACTAGTCAAGTAAGTGTGGATTATCAGCAAAATGTAAGTGTGCTAGTTAGTGCGCAACAGTTTTTGTATTCTAATACAACAGAAATTAGCCCGCCAGACAGCCAAAAGCTAGAGCAGATTGCAGGTCTTGGTACTTCTCCTGTGGCAGATTATCAAGGAACAGGAGCCTACTTTTTAGATAAAATAGGTGATGAACTTTGGCGTTTAGAAGTCTATCCCGACCTACTGCCCATTCAAGACCCTTATCAACCTGCCAGCTTAAAACGTGAGGTAGGGCGGCTGTATTCGTCAACTCAGCAACTGAACATCAAACTAGCTGATTTAGGTAAGCGTTATTTTATCAAAGGATTCAATGCGCATAACGAGTTGTTTGCCCAAGCAGAAAAAGGCACCGTTTGGGTAAGACCAGGGGTGTATTTACTTTCGCGTAATACCCCCCCAGAAACCCCTAGTGTGGGTATTAATACTGAATTTTTAATACCGCAACTTAGTCCCCCAAAGTTAGCGATTCATCATCAAGCTCAACGGGAAATGAACTTAGCGGATAAACTTACTTTTTCAGTCGAAATAGGCAGTGAGAAAATACCTAACAATGTGGCTTTGGCTATTCGATATCGTGGCCATAAAGATTTTACTCTGTTAGATATGCAAAGGATTACAGGCAATACTTATACAGTGCGTCTGCCCGTTACTCAGGAACAATGGGCGGTTGCTGGGCAATTAGAGTACGGTTTTGTAGTGACACTAAATGGCAAAAATACAACTTTCCCGGGGGCAATTGAAGGTTCACCCTTGGAATGGGACTTTGTTAGCTCTGTGCCTTTTTGGACAACTGAATTAAGGCCACTTGGGGCGCCGGTAACCCTCTTTGACGCTTTAGCGGATCACGATAATCTGATTTATCCCAAAAATGCAGAATCAAATTGGCAGTATGTAAGCGGTCAGCAAGGACAAGGATTAGCCCTGCGTTTATCAACTGAAAAATTAACTGAGGGAGAGAACCCGCTGCTCCGTTTGACCTTAGCCCCTGATAACCCATTAGCCCTGCGCAATCTTGCAAAATACAATACACTGGCCATTAAGGTAAGAGCCATAAAGCAAGCAGAAAACCTACAATTTAGTTTATTAGATAGTCACGGCTTAGCCTACGGAATTACACTTGAAGTGAGCACTGATTGGCAATATCTTGTGGTTCCCGTGTCTGCTTTAAAAGCGCTTGATACCTTGTTTCCAAAAAGTTATCCGAGTTTTATGCCAGCAAGCTATAAAGTAGCTGATGAAGATAGAGAAAGTCACTTCACTGAGCAACTCAATCTTCTCCAAGGGATGCAGTTGGTTTTGTTAGGGCAAAAATATGCTAAAAAGGCCAGCAAAGGTTGGCATGGCATTGACATTTCTGAGGTTAAATTGCTATCCCGTTAAATTATCTGTAGTTGCGTGCTGCTCCTACAAGGTGATTAATCCGCTTTTTGTAGGAGCTGCTTTAGCGGCGAAGCATGTATGAATACCAATCAATAGGGGGGGATTTGTCCCAGAACATAGCAAGCAGACAAAAATGGAGCTTAGGCGCGGGCTTTTTTGCTAGTTCTTTTGTTAGCCAAAGTTTGATGGTGTTGGCGATCCCATTTTATCAAATGACGCTTGGTGTCGACCCTTTTTTACTCAGTATTGTACTAATACTCCCCTTAGTTCTCGCCTCATTACTCAATCCTTGGGTGGGGCGTTTAAGTGATCAGTTTTACAGCCGCTGGGGGCGCCGCCGGCCTTTTATCTTTGTGTCTTCATGGGCTTGCGGTTTATTGTTTGGACTCGTTTGGATGGTGCCAGAACACTGGTCGGCCAACAATCAGTTGCTGTATTTTGCGCTTAGCTCTTTTTTACTCTATTGCGCCTATGCATTTTTAAACATTCCCATGACCTGTTTATCCTATGAAATCAGTCGAGATCCAGTTATTCGTTTGCGACTAATGGGCACCACCAGTTACTTTGTAAAACTTGGGACTTTGCTTTATCAATGGTTATTTCCCTTGGCACAATTGACGCTTTTCTCCTCTGTTTTTTTAGGGATTAAGGTGGTGGGCTGGCTTATCGGTATTGGCGTTATTGCCTTATTAGGTATGTTGCCAGCGATTTTTTGTCGTGAGCAACAATCAATCAAACAAAAAAAAATCAAAATTAAACTCAACGATAGTCTGAGCCTAATAAAAAATAATAAAGCATTGGTGGCTATTTTAGTGGTCTGTGTGTTGCAACTAGGGGGCGGGGCATTTAGTGCCAGTATGGACTATTACCTGTTAGTTTATTATGTGCACGGCGGTGATATTAGCCAAGGAGCGATAGATAAAGGTTGGCTTTCTACTGCCTACACTTTGCTGGGCATGTTGGCTATTCCACTTTTAATTCGTTTGTCCGCTAGGCTAGATAAAACAAAAGTATTGCAGGGAGTGTTTTTGTTAACCGCGCTTGGGGGAGTAATCAAATGGTATATATTTGTGCCAGATATGGGTCTGTGGATTATAGTTGATGCCTTGTTTTGCACTGTCGTATGGAGTGCGATGATAACCTTGGTCCCTTCAATGTTAGCTGACATAAGCGATCAACATACCCAGCAATCAGGCCGAGCAGAAGAAGGACGTTTTGTCGCCTTGTTTACTGTTGTCGCCAGCCTAAGTGGCGCATTGGCTATCCTGCTTTCAGGCCTGTGTTTGAATCTCAGCGGTTTTGACGCTGCATTAGGTGCAAATCAAACGGACAGTAGTATGACTAATTTACGTGTTATTTTAGCTTTTGGTACCTGTTTTTTTAGTTTGGCGGCCTACTTTGTTATACGTTTACGTTTGTCGGTAAATAACAATTAATGCAATAAGAAACTTGATGAATTATTATAAAAAACAACTAGATAATAGAGAGAGTCGGGCATGGTGACAATTAAAGATGTGGCGCGAATTGCCGGTGTGTCGACGGCTACTGTTTCACGGGTTATTCATGATGGTATTCAGGTGGGGCCAGCGTGCCGAGCCAGAGTAAAAAAAGTCATCGCTGAACTGGGCTATCGTCCTAACAGTAATGCCCAAGCTTTAGTCGGCAAAACCAGTAAAACCATTGGTGTTGTGACGCCTAAGTTATCCATGTCATTTTTTGGTACCTTGGCCAGCGGCGTTGAAAAGTCGGCCCGAGAAAATCGTTACAAATTACTGATGGCTAATTCTCTCTATGAAACCAAGTCAGAACTCGATGCTATTAATTCGCTCAGAGAGCACAATTGCCATAGCATCATATTGCACAGTGATTATTCTGATCATAAAACCCTAACCAAATTGGCTAACGAAATTCCCGGCCTAGTATTAATTAATCGCTTTATTTCTAAAATAGCTAATCGATGTGTGTGGTTAGATAATATTCAAGGTGCCGATCAAGCCGCACAATATCTGCTTGATAAAGGCCATCTTAAATTCGCCATAATAACGAGTATCTATCGCAATGGTGATCCTGAATTACGGGTGCAAGGTAGTCGCCAAGCACTAGCTCGTGCAGGTTTAGAGTTGAGCAATAATGCTATTGAGGAGTCTACTGCTAATATTGAAGGTGGCGAGCAAGCGGTTAATGCTCTGTTGGCTAAAGGCATAAAATTTACTGCATTATTGGCTTACAATGATTTGATGGCAATCGGTGCGATTCATGCCTTATTTGCTGCCGGGTTAAGGGTGCCACAAGATGTTTCGGTGATAGGTTTTGATGATTTACCTTTGGCCCGTGCTTGCAGGCCCCGCTTGACTACCATGCGTTATCCCATAGAAGAAATGGCCAATTATGCCTCAAATTTGGCAATAGAATTAAATAGTCCGAACCGCAAGCTCAGCAGTCAAACCCATTTGTTTTTAGCTGAATTGGTTGAACGGGATTCGGTTGCCGCACCGCCTTAATATAGTGTTAGTCTAGGCAATACGGTTTATGTGACTGAGATTAAACAATACAATAGGAGTCATTTATGCACGCTGTTCCGCAACAAGTGATTAATTTCCTCGCTGCATCGGCTCCTTTTGACAAACTCAAAAGAGAGCAACTCGCTGACTTAGCTCAGTATTGCTCGGTGTTATACTTAACAGCGCAAAATGCCAACAGTCTATTAACGGATAATAAACAAAACTTATTTCTAATTCAGTCTGGTCAGTTTGCAATCCAGGAACAAGATGGCATCCAGAGTTATTTGAGCGAAGGTGACTATTTTGGTAGCGTTGTGGCGAAACTGGGTCTGTTTAATCCTGAGTTTTTGACTGTCAATCATCCAGGTTTAGTCTACGTTATTGGCGCTGAAGCCTTGCTTCAGTACTTACAAAAACACCCAGAATTTGCTGCATTTTTTCAGGCTTATAAAGAACAAACTCTGCATAACCAAGCCATTGATGATTCCAATTCTATTTGGTTGCACAAACCTCTGACTGAGGTCTTGAGCGATAAGTTGGTCAGTGCTCGGCAAGACACGCCCATATTATTAGCAGTACAGCTCATGGCCCAGCAACAAGTGTCTACCTTGATGATTACTGATTTTATCGATGATCAAGAGCAGTTAGTCGGCATTATTACAGACCGAGACATTCGTAATCGTATAGTTGCTGTTAGTTATGATACCCAAGCGCCGGTATCTTCGGTCATGACGGCGAAGCCCTGTTATATCGAAGAACAACATAGTTTGTTTGACGCCTTATGTTTAATGACCGAAAAAAACATCCATCATTTACCCATAGTGGAACGTAATAAACAAATTCCAATTGGGCTGGTCACAGCCACCGATATGTTGCGATATCAACGTGCCAACGTATTATTTATTATTGGCGAGTTGATGAAAGCACAAAGCTTGTATGAGTTGACTCGTTTGTCGTGGCAATTACCGCAGTATTTTTCGACTCATGCCAAACGACTAGGTGATTTTGATGTAGCGGGCAAAATTTTATCGCAAGCTACCGACATTATGACTCGTAAGTTACTGACGTTTTTCCAACAAAAGCACGGGCCCGCGCCCTTTGACTATTGTTGGCTGGTGTATGGCTCCCAAGCTCGTGAAGACCAGACGATGGGCTCAGATCAAGATAATGGCTTGTTGTTAGAAAAAATTCCTAACGAGCAACAAGGGCAGTACTTTGCTGACATGTCAGATTATGTATGCAAAGGCTTGAATAAATGTGGCATCGCCTTATGTACGGGTAACATTATGGCAAGTAACCCAGAATTGCGATTGTCGATTGAGCAAGCGATAAATCAAGCCCATAACTGGGTCGATACACCTGATCCTAAAGCCCTGTTAAGTTTCAATATTTTTCTCGATGTACGCGCAGTGGCAGGTAATATAACTTTGCTTAAACAACTGCATCAAGCACGTAGCCTCTTGTTTAAACAAAGCCGTTTTTTAGCCCTGTTAACCAGACAAGTGCATGACTTTCACGTACCCCTGACCTTATTTAAGCGTTTTTCGTTTGATAAAGGTTCGGAAGACGCGATTAATCTGAAAAAAGGCGCGGTGGTGATCATCAATTCCTTGGTGCGTATTTATGCCTTATCTGCTCAACTCAGCATGCCCAGTACACTAAGTCGGCTGGCAAATTTGCCAGAAGAGGGTAGTTTGACCAAAAAGGATGCTGATAATCTGCGGGATATTTGGTTGTTTTTAAATCGTTTACGCTGGCGCCATCAGGTGAACAATAAAGTCACTGATAATAGTATTTTACTTAAAGATTTGTCTGCCATTGAAAAGCATCAACTTAAAGCGGCATTCCAGGCTATTCAAGTGGCTCAACAAGGTGCCTTGCTAAAATTTTGTGGAGAAATGAGTTAAATGAGTTGGTGGACAAAACACAAACAATGGCTGGGTTTAAGCGAACGTTTGCCCGCGCAGTGGAAAAATCGCTCTTGGCAGGAAATTCCACTATTGGCTATCGACTTAGAGTTGACCTGCTTAGATACCAATGTGGCCGCTATTACATCAATTGGATGGATTGCGGGGACCAACGGTACAATCGATCTTACTAGCGCTTTTTACCAAGTGATTAATACCCAAGCCGATTTACAGCAAAGTCCAGTGATCCACGGTTTAACGGCTGAGGACATTGCTAAAGGCAATGAACTGGCGCCAGCCTTACAACAACTCAGTAGCATGTTACATACTCATCTCTGGGTATTTCACCATGCGCCCTTGGATATGCCTATTCTTACTAGAGAAATGCGTAACAGACAAATTGATTTCAGCGGTCTACTGACTTTGGATACTTTGAGCCTTGAAAAATATATTATGGAACGCGCCCAAGCGGTATTTAGTCGCCATAGTTTTACTTTGCCCGATTGCCGTCATCGTTATCAATTTCCGCCTGCACCGCTGCACAATGCTTTAGATGATGCAATGGCAACACTTGAATTGGCCTTTGCCCAGTTAAATAATTTAAAAGCGATGCCGCATCCAGTGAGTGATTTACGTCATACTCGCAGTTTACAATATTATGTTTAAAATATGAGTAGGAACAAAATAAGCAAAAAATCGTGCATAAAACACGGCCAAGACTTGCAGTAATAGAGGAATAAAGCATTATAGTGACTATCTATTCACGGCCAAATGGGAAGGATTAACAAGTGAAACGTATTGTTGTGGTTGGCGGTGGAGCGGGCGGTTTAGAGTTAGTTGCCAAGTTAAGTAAATTTGCTAAAAAACGCGAGATGTTAGAGATCGTGTTAGTCGATAAACAGCGCACCCATGTATGGAAGCCGCTGTTACATGAAGTTGCTGCGGGAGTTATTGATAAAAATTCTGATGGTGTCGATTATCGCATTCATGCTAGTGGCCATCATTACGAATTTCAACAAGGCGAAATGATTGCTCTCGATATTGAAGCTCGGCGTTTAACTTTGGCAAGACTGCTAGACGACGAGGGTAATGAAATATTGCCGCAACGAGACATTGAATACGATAACTTAGTTATGGCTTTGGGTAGCGTTAGTAATGACTTCAATACCCCTGGTGTCAGAGAGCACAGTTATTTTCTCGATTCACTCAAGCAAGCCGAACAGTTTCATCGCGCCCTGATCAATCAATTTCTGCGACTTAATTATGTCAGTGAAAATCAAGCGCCTCTGCGAGTAAGTATTGTCGGTGGTGGTGCAACGGGCACAGAGCTAGCCGCTCAATTACATCACGTTGCCAATCTGGCCAACGCTTATGGTATGACAAGTCTCTCAGCTAAACGTTTACAATTGACTATTATTGAAGCAGGTAGCCGAATACTACCTGCCTTACCCGAACGGATAGCTGCGTCAGCCAAAAACGCTTTGCAAAAAATTGGCGTTCAGGTGCTTGAAAACACTCGCGTTATTCGCGCAGAAAAAGTTGGTTTTGTGACCCAAGACGAACATCTAATTGAAGCTGATTTGATGGTGTGGGCAGCTGGTATAAAGGCGCCAGATGCGGTGAAAGAATGGGGCTTTGAAACCAATAAAATTCAGCAAATTATGGTGAATCAGCAATTACAAAGCACCGTCGATCAACGAATTTATGTGTTAGGTGACTGTTGTGCCTGTTTACAACCCGATGGTCGTTGGGTGCCGCCGCGAGCGCAATCAGCCCATCAAATGGCAAATACGGTCTACAATAATATCCTAGCATCCATGACGGGCAAACCCTTAGAAGCCTACATTTACAATGACTATGGTTCGTTAATTCATTTGAGTAAATACAGCACAGTAGGTAGCTTGATGGGCAATTTATCTAACAGCAGTATGTTTATCGAAGGGCATATGGCCCGAGTCGTTTATAACAGCTTATATAGCATGCACCAGTTTGCGGTAAACGGTTATATTAGAGGTGCAGTCGGCATGTTAAGTCGCCAGGTGAGTAAATTTGTTGGAAGTAAACTTAAGCTTCATTAACTTAACTCAAAGCAATACCTGACAATACGGGGTTAATAGGGCTTTTCATAAAAGGCCACTTGGCCCCGACCTTTTTCTTTCACGCGGTACATCATATTGTCGGCATTTACCATTAACTCGTGAAGTACATTGCCGTCTTTAGGGCCGACTACAATACCAATACTTGCCCCAATTTCACATTGCTCATATTCGGTCATATAGATTGGCTGCTTGATATCTTCGAGTATGGCGTTGGCCTGTTCGACCACTAATTTTTGTTCAAAATGCCCAAGCTGACGAGCGACAATAAACTCATCTCCACCCCAACGTATACAAAGATCTGTATCCAAATTAAAACGCGTTTTGAGTCTTCTGGCAATTTCTACTAAGACCTTATCACCGGCCTCATGCCCAAAAGTATCGTTGATAGGTTTGAATTTATCTAAATCGATCATCATCAATACTAAGTGCTGTTTCTGTTTAAGGCAGTAAAATAGGGTTTTATGTAATTTTTTCTCGCCTGAGCGGCGATTGAGTAAATGGGTTAGGGGATCATGATCCGCCTCAAAGCGGGTTTGAAATTCGCGCTCAGCGCGCTCAGTGACGTCGTGTAAAATAACTTCAACCAAACTATCTTGTGTACCCCGTGTTGTGGCGCGCTGCTCAGTTAATTTTGCAAATAAACAATGCATCCACATGGTTTTGTTACCTACCCGACATTCAATGTCTAAGGTGATTTGTGGAAGATTATTTTCTGCCCGAATGCTAAATAATAGTTCTTGTAACTTATCCACATCATTTAGCAGGGTAGGAAAGTGCAAAGAGGCTAATTTTTCATGCTCATTCACAGTAAAATAACGTTCAAAAGCGGGGTTGAAGGTAGTGATCATATTCTTTTCGTCTAATAAACAAATCCCGGCACTGGCTTGTTCAAAAATAAGTCTGAATTTGCTTTCTAGTTCTTGGGTTTTTTCGCGTAATTCTCTCTCATTACTGATGGTAAGGTGCAGTTCGTGCATTAATGAGTTAATGCCCTGGGTTAGTTTGCCAATTTCATCTTGTTTACCTTGTTTTACCACTAACATGCGCATCGTTTCGGGTGCACTAGGATCAATCGTCGCGAAGCTGTCAGTTAATCGTTGAATCGGCTTTGTTAACCACCTGCGCACTACAAGTGAAACAAAAAAAGCGATGATGATGGAATGAATTAACATCAGCAGCACTTCTTTTTTAAGGGATTTTTTGGCCTGTTGTTGAATAAAAGTATTGTTTGGATAAAGTGTTAATGCGCCAACTACATTATCAATGATAGAAGGATGCATTAAATTAATGCTAATGCGATCTTTATCAATCCCTATCTGGCCAACAAAGATTACCATGCCTGTTTTACTTTCTAAGTTGACCCCTTTTACTAAATCGTTATTGAGTAAGCCATTGACAATTTGTTGACCGAGTTCGCTATCATCTAAATTAGCCGAAACTGCTGCAGTTTTTGCCATTGTCTCAGCTAACTGCTTGACCATTTGATAGTTTATTTGTTGCTTTTCTTTAAGCCCAGTGTAATAAGACAATGTCGATGAAGCTAATGAAACTATTACTGCGACAAAGGCAATGGATAATGCGACTCGGACATAGAGTTTTTGGCTAATTTTCATTAAATCGGTAAACCACTTTTATTGGACCAGGTAACGGGTCGTTAGAGAACTAGCCAGTCGAATATTGAGATATTGGCAAGTTAGCTAAGCTGTCTAATTTGGGGTGTTATGAGCAGGTAAACAATTGATGGCAGATCCCTAAGCCTTGCAAAACCCGCTTTTATTAGAATCATACTACAAAGAAGGAATATCACCTCACATAAAATTTAAGCAACGACCAATCAGGATAATGGCAGCAAGGTGACACCCAATCGCTATTCAAAGTGCGCCATTAGGCTCGATGGAAACAACCTTTTTTATATTGTTTATACAAACTACTGAAGCCTAACTGTAGGTGTATAGTTTTTTATTTATCGGTTCTGGTGCTACTTTTGGCAAGCTCAAACAGCAACTAAATCCATTGGTCTGACTAGCATGCAATTTAATTTCGCCACCCAACAATTGAGTAACAAAGTTATAAACTAAATGTAAGCCTAGTCCAGAGCCCCCAGAGCCCCTTTTGGTTGTAAAAAAGGGTTCAAAAGCCCTTTTTTGCACTTCCTCACTCATACCAATGCCATTATCAGTATATTCAATGATCACATAATCTTGGCTGGCAACAACGTCAATGTTAATTTCTCCAGAAAAATTTTCTGCAAAACCATGTGTGATTGAATTATTGACTAAGTTACTGATAATTTGAAAAAGCGCGCCTGGGTAGGTATCCAGCATTATTCCTTCTGAACAAACTATGTTTAGTTGACAATTTTGCTGTTTTAACAAGGCTTGCAGGGCGAAATGGGTATCGAGGAAAAATGTTTTAAGTTCGATTTTACGCCTGCTTTCACTGGATTGGTCGACCGCTACTTGTTTGAAACTGCCGATCAATTGTCTTGCCCTCTCAAGGCTGCTGATGAGAAGTTTTACCGACTCTGCCAAATGCGTAAGGTATTTGACGAAACCCGAGCGAGTCAGTTTGTCGTTATTGACCTTGTTCAGTAACTCTGTTGTGGCATCCTCCAGAGTAGAGGCTGCAGTAACTGCTATGCCTATTGGAGTATTGATCTCGTGCGATATTCCAGCCACTAAGCTGCCTAGTGAAGCCATTTTTTCTTGTTCAATTAAACTGTTTTGGGTACTTTGTAATTCTTGAGTACGCTCGGCGATTAAGCCTTCTAATTCGTGAGCTCTTTGCAAAATAATTTTAGTGCGCAGACCTACAGCCACGTAAATTAATAAACCGCCGAGTGTTAACACAAGTAACAAAAACCAAAGGGTTTGCCAGAACTTGGCCAAGACTGTTACCTTGATAGCCAATTCGTCGTCGCTCCAGTTACCATTTCTGTTGGTTCCGCGAACATGCAGAATATAGTCTCCTGGCCAAAGATTACTGTAGCTTGCTGAGCGGCGACTTGAGTCAGTTATAATCCAATCACGGTCAAAGCCTGCTAATTTATAAGAATATTGATTCGATTCTGGTTCAGACAAATCGAGGGCGGCAAACTCAATACTAAAACTTTGCTCATCGGCTTTTAAACTCAGGCCCTCTGACAATCTAGCCATATTTGCACTCTTACCGTTAACCCGCAATTCTGTTGCCACCAGTGGAGGCTGAAATTGCCAAGGGACAAATTTTTCAGGCTCTATCATGAGTAAGCCTTTGCTGCCGCCAAAAAGTAAAGTGCCATTGCGGGTTTTGGTAAACGATCTGAACCACGGGGTGCCAATGTCATTACCGTCAGCCCGTTGTAACTCGATAATTTGTTTCTCGTCAGGTGTGAATATGAAGTTCTGCGACCATATCCTTCCTCTCTTATCTTCTAACAGGTTGGCTCCAAGGGGGCGCCCCTCATAACCCATTTGGCGGCTAATATTGGTAAGCTCAACATCGTCCTCGTTATGCCACTTCGTAATATTAAGGAGTCCGTCTGGCGTGTCTAACCAGAATCGTTGTTTACTGTCGATTAACATACCCACGATACTGGTAGTACGTAAGTCTAGCTCCCCATCAACTTTACCGTTTATTTGCTGCAGCGTGTTAGAGCCCTGAGCTATTTTGTAGAGGCCAGTAGCGCCTGTTGCGACCCACACATTACCTTGTTGATCTTGTTGGATAGCATTTATGCCCTCTCGAAATACAATGTCGTCATGCAGAGATATCATTGAAATTTTATCTGTTGATGCTGACCATAAGGCCAATCCCTGATTAGTACCAATCCAAAGGTCGCCGTTTGTAGCAGGTTTAAGTACCCTAATATTGGCACTAATCAAACCCTTATCATGACCAAAGGGCTCAAATACCTCGGATTGTGGATCAAAAAGGTAGAGTTTCCCCGGGTTTACACCTACCCAAATTTTACCGTCAATGCGCTCTGCCATTGCAGTAATCCAACCTGCTTGGAGTGCGCCACTTACCCCTGGTTTTGAACGGTAGCCACCTACAACACCGTTTTTAATGTCGTAAATATCGATACCCTTACCTCGCGTCCCTATCCAAATTTGTCCACTGTGCGTTTCAAGTACACTGCTGATATTAGGATCAGATAATAAGTTTGGTTTTAACATACTGTAGCGAAGCACATTAAGGCCATTATGGTTTTGCTGATGGCGTTGCAAACCTCCCCCATAACCCGCTGCCCACATTATCCCTGAATTATCTTTAAGCAGAGCTCGAATATCATTGTTAGCTAGGCTGTTGGGATCTGATGGATCAGGCACTATTCTGTTTAACCATTCGCCAGAACGCAGATCAACTCTATCTATCCCGCCAAATCGGCCTATCCATATTTCATTTTTGTCAGCCTGAGTAATGGTATACACAGCACTACTATTGTCTTGGGGCAGAATGCCTTGCAAAGCAGGCTGTATTGTCATTTTTTCTGGATTTAGTATGTATACACCATCCTTGTCGGTACCTATCCAAATACGCCCCATTTCGTCTTGATAAAGACTGCGAATAAACTTTTCTGCCAAGGCTTCGCCAGGCGCGGCCAAGATAGATTCAAAGTGCTCTTCTTTAGAATTGTATTTATTTAAACCGCCTCGACTACCTACCCAAAGGTCCCCAGCTTCATCAATGAGCAAGGCCCGAATATCGTTGTGTAGCAGTTGATTTTGTTCTTTATTGAAGGGCTGTATGGCTGATTTATTGAGAGAGTTGATTTTAACTACACCGCTTTTGGTGCCTAGCCAAATGTTACCTAATCTATCCTGTACAACGGCCGAGACACTCGATAAGTAAGGATGTTGCAACAATTGTTGATGGTCAAAAAGATGGCTGAAGGTCTCTGTTAAAGGATTAAATACCGACACCCCGCCTGGCTCAGTACTGATCCAAATACTACCGTCAGATAAGGGCAATATATCTCTAATAAAGTTTCCACCCAGCGATTCAGGCTTCTGAGTATCGTGCGTAAACAAGCGAAAACGGTAGCCGTCATATCTTACTACTCCCGCTGCAGTGCCAATCCAAAGATAGCCTTGACGGTCTTGAGCCAAAGAGGCGACAACATTTTCAGGGATCTTTTTTTCATCCCCGATTCTGATAAATTCGTTATTGGCGAGTGAAAAAGGAGTAAGTGATTCATTACCGTACAGGTGCCCAGATAGAAGCATGAGTAGCAGACAACAATACATCGTTAATCGTTGTGAAATACTATTTTGCGGCACTTGACGACTTTCCTGTATTAATTCTCAGTCCAGATTAAAAGCTTGCTGCTAAGCAGTCAATAACTGGGCGTGATAAACATAAGTTAGTAGGGGCAATGAGTACTTAGAATCCGCAATATTTAGTGTTTAGCTTGTTAATCTGGGCATTAAAAATAACAATTAATACACGGGTTTTTACTAGCACGTTTTTTGGCTAACCTTTGATCATTTATTAATAAAGCTGCGCACTGCCTGAGCGAAAACCTCTGGCGCGCACCACGGATCACCATGGCCGCAGTCCTCGTCAAGCTCTAGCACATTTGCCCCAATTAATGCAGCAAATTTTCGCGCAGGTTGGGGCGTAACGACTCTGTCATCATCAGCAATTATAATCAAAAACTCGGTCTTGATTTGGGCGGCTGTTTTTTGCCAATCGTTGTCGAAATTACGAGCAATATTATGCTCTATCATCGCTTCGGCCTGACGCTGCCTATCCCAGCTTTCAGCCACACTCATGGTGTTGGATTGGCCTCTTGTAGTGATAATCGAAATCGTGTCTTCGCGGCTTATATCTTCAGCCAACTTGGAAGGAACAGCGGCTAACATGCCAATACCAGCCATCACCTCGAGAACCTCTTTGCACTGGCATTCCCTATAAAGAGCGAGTAATCGATTGTTGGTACTCCATAAAGCGATATCAAACGCTGCTAAACGAGGGCTACCTATGACTGCCACCGTTTTTTTAGCAAAACCAGGAAAACGGACCGACCACTCAAAAGCCTGCATACCGCCCATCGATAAGCCCACTATGCTGTGTAAAGACTGAATATTTAAGGTTTCGTTAAGAAGCCTGTACTGGCTGTCGACCATGTCGGAAATATTTATCTGCGGAAACTGACCACCCGCTTGCGTCTCGCTGTTTGATGGTGAAGTGGATACCCCATTAGCTAGAGCATCGACAATAATGATGTAATACTTTTCAGGATTGAGTAATTCTGGAGAGGCCAAATAAGCGTGTTCAGCAGACGTGCCAGTGAACCAAGTTGGAACAAGCACAGCATTGGATTTTTCGTCATTCAGTGTGCCGTAAGTTCGATAGCCAATTTTGCAAGGCGCTAATACTTGCCCGCTTATAAGAGGGCATTCAGCAAAGTTGGCGAATTGTTGTGGGGCTTTGAGCAAGGCGCTGGCAAAACTCAGATTGCTCCACAGAAGAACACTTGAAATCACTGCTAAAATATAGAAATTCATCGCCTTTGAGTCTCATTTACAATAGGCATTAGATCCTATTAAACCACTTTAGCAGCCGGTCTGCTCTTCAATTATCGAGACCCAAAGAAACTGCAGGCAGTCACAAAAACCTTATGGGTATGAGCTTGCACATTTATGACTGAAGTAAAGTTTGACATTGTGCAACGCTAAAGCGTAATTACTTTGAAAATTCGACGAATTAATTTTGAAACTCAGAACTCACCAAGAGGAGAGTAAGCCGAAAAGAACGACAACATATAGAGATAGGTGAATATAATTGCTCACAATGATTAAATATAGCACAGAGTGCGACGCTATATACCCAGCATCACTATTCAAACGAAATCTAAATAGTGTAATTCGCAAATTTGAGTCTAGGAAATGGACTCACGTTCTAATAACAATAAACCAATAGCGGAAGTTATTCATCCGATATCCGATATCCGATACTAACTAATCTGGTTGTTAAAGCTCTCCATTCCAAACTGTCGTTGAATGGCACTTGAGGGCACAATTGCAGCCGTTGACAACCTGCTTGGTGACCCTCTCAAGTTACTGCAAAGCAGACATTAACGCTCATCCAAATAATTTAAAAACGAATCAAAAGGTTGCTAATACGTGGAAAAGCATACATTGAATTATCCTAATTAAGCCCTATAATGTAAGCAATAGCTTATTAACGTTTAGAAATTCATGCAGAAATCAGGCAATCTACTACATTCCATCGGAATGCTCGTACGAGGCGTTCGTTCTCTCACTATGGGGCAGCAGGAATTGGCTGTTCGAAGTGGCGTGGGTCGCAATACGGTATCCAATATAGAGAACGGAAAGAGCGTAAGTGGACTTTCACTATTGTTAGTCCTTGAACAACTGGAACTGATAGATGAATTCCAAGTATTTGTGGATGAAAAGATCAGTGAACACGATACAAAACTGCGGCGTAAGTCACGTAAATATCAAGAGTTAGATAATGAATTCTAAAGCCTATGTGTTTGTCGACGGCTTAGAAAACAAGCCGGTTATTTGTGGTGTCATCGTGCTAGACACCGAAAACGAGCTTGGTCGTTTCCGCTATGGTAAATCGTATCTTGAGCGAGATGATGCATTCCCTATTGATCCGGTTAACTTGCCTCTGGTAGATAAAGAATTCACGACAACAGTAAATAAGGGATTATTCGGTGCGCTGTCAGATGCTGGCGCTGATTCCTGGGGTGAGAAGGTGATTTTATCGCTGCATAGCACTAAGCCAAAAAACAAACTAGAGTTCCTTCTGGCCGGATCGGGTATGGGCGTCGGCGCACTCGTATTTAGCCTCTCTAAGACTGGCTCTAAGCATAAGGTAAATAAAAACAATCTTGGGATGTTGCCAATGTTGTTAAGAACTAAAGATGCGATATTGGACGATGAAAATGTTTCAGACGAAGCCAAGAAAGCATTTGAATATGGCAGTAGCATGGGCGGAGCAAGACCCAAGACGGTTGTATCTGAGGGTGATAAATTGTACCTGGCAAAGTTTAATCGGCCAGATGACATTATTAATGTGGTGAGGGTAGAAAACGCCTGTATGCACATGCTAGCAGAGTTGCCCGTTCGAGTGGCGGGTACGCGAGTGTTTAAAGCAGAAGCTGGTGATGTTCTGTTAGTTGAGCGCTTTGATGTAGATAAGGGCGTACCAACATCCCACTTCCTGAGCGCCAACTCTTTATTCAATCTCAAGAAGGTCAGTGATACGTCGCTTAAAACAAACTACTCATATGGTCAACTAGCGGAGTTCATTCGAAAGCATGGGGCTGAGCCAGAAGATGCCCACGAGCTGTATTACCGTATGGTGTTTAATGTGCTGATGGGAAATACTGACGACCACTCACGTAACCATGCTTTACTCTTTGAGTTCGCAACGCGCACTTGGAGATTATCTCCTGCCTATGATGTTCTGCCTATAAATAAAAGTGTACTGCAAGGTATAGGTGTCGGTGAAGAGGGGCGCTTTGGTAAGATAGACAATGTATTAAGTCAGTCAAAGCGTTTTGGGTTAAGACGTTTTAAAGCAAAGCGTATCGTAAAAGAAGTCGCAGAATTAGTTCATGAATGGCAATGCTACTTCATGAACCATGAAGTGAGTTCTGCTGACATAGGCCGATTAACATCAATGGTGCCTAACATTCATGTTGATGTTTAAGGGATTAACTACTTGAAGGATTAACATGTATTTTACACTTCGAGATTTTCCTAGGTATAACGCGGATACAGCCTTTTATAGATAGTTAATTTAAATGTTAGGGAAACTAATTCGGTAAAACAGTTCATTTAGAGTCCTCTTTGATTGGCAACTGTGTACGTATTCCGGTCGCTGGTCACTGAGATTTTAATAGCACGCTTGAGCTAACAACTGCTATTGGGATTGTTCTTTATATTTCTTGGTGATGCACCGAAGCGGATTTTTCCTTAATAAATCACTGTGATTTAGCCGTGCAATAACTATCCTGCTGGGAGAGAAATTTTGTGCTTGGCAATTTCCCTATTGAATGTCGCTATACCTTGATCGGGAAGTTTGTCAGCCATATGTCGCTCAAGAGTTCCTCTTGCCTCACCATAATCACTCCAATCAATGCTTGCTGTATACGCTTGCATATTTGCAAAGACTTTGGTCAGTGTTCTGAATTTTCCACTGCGAGTCGCCTGCCTTAGACCATTTAAATAACTTTCACGGTGAACTGTTGGGATGATAACTTTATGCTCTTCATTGGCAACAAGCTCTGCGTTGAGCATGATGCGAGATAACCTTCCATTACCATCATCATGCGGATGGACTTCGGCCACTAAGAACTGCATAAAGATGGCTCTGGGTAAACCTGCTGGCAATGATTGGTATATTGGAAATGCTTGTGTAAATGTGCCTTCTACATGCTCCGGCAGCACAAACGAAGTATCCCCAGCTTTATTCGGTTCGATCTTGAATTCGCCAGGGCGCTTCTCTGGGCGCTCGCTCATGATGAGTGCGTGGCGCTCTTTAAGTAGATTGATAAGTTCTTCCGGTGAAGATGGCACAACACACATTTCAGAATAATCACTTACTACTCCAAATACAGATAGGACGTCATGACTATCTTGATAACGATTGTTGATCATCGTTTTTTCAAAAACAATCTTCTCAGCTTCGTCGATTTCAAATTCAGTGCCTTCAATGTAATTCGAGAAATAACTCTCGTAAAAAGAGAGGTTTCGCCATCCTTGAGTATTGTAGCTATATGATGACGGAATTAACTCACAGCGCTGTAAGTAATTCGCTAAAGAATGGAAAAGTGTCATGCGATGATTATCAAACGGTTCAATCTTAGCGTGAGCGATTGCTCTTGGGCTATCAAGGTTTTTAATTGGTTGTGTCGAAAGAATGCTGCCGACAATAAAATCTAGCATTTTCGCTTCTCGTTGCATGTTAAGAGTGATAGCACTTTTGTTTGCTAAGTCACGTAATCGATTTAGCTCATCTTCACCGTACCTATCCAGAAATGCGCAAAGCTTTTCTTCTACCCAGACTTTGCCCAGAGACTTTATAGCGCCAGTATCGCCATGGGCTATTTGCAGGTTTTCAAGTAACAGTCTTGCAGGTGCACTCCTAGATAACTCTGGCAAGAAGCGTTCAGTTAATGTGTTAACGTCGCCAGGGATGATATTGACTGTTAGTGAATCTGCTATCTTGACGCTCTTACGCACTTTAATATCTGCCGTGATATAAACGACACCATCGATAGGTTTGAGATATTCCGCTGTGCTGTGGCTAGCAATGGCTGTTGGGTAAAGGTAATCAACTATCTTCGACCATTGTTTGATCACCAAATCGTTAATTTCTTCATAAGGTGCATCTGTGTATATCCCCTGCCTGATGCGTTTAAGTGCGCCAGCGGTATACTTCTTTGACAGCGCTTTGGACTCAGCGGTATCTTTTGGGAAATACAAATTAGACATAGTTACCTCAAAAAAGCGAATTACTTAACATAAAACGCATTATAAATGAATTATTCGATATAAAAAGTCCATAAGGTGAATTATTTAATATAAAGTGCGTTACAAAGGGAGTTATTAGATATAAAAATTCTATTTGGTGAATTACTTAATATAAAATGGGTTGCAAAGGGAATTAATTGATATAAGTAGCAATGAGAGTTAAGAACCCAACTCTTTTAGAATAAAAATGGCACAAATAGGAAGTCCGATAACAATAACCTCATGAGTGCCTGCAATATTGTCTGTTGCTGTCATTAGAAATCTACAGAAGCAACTTCCGCTTTATCGCTCGAAGCCGAATATCGGCCATGTGCCAATTGCAGACATTCACCACTGATTTGGTTACCCTCCAAGTTACTGCAAAGCAGACATTAACGCCCGCATAAAATGCGGAGTAAGTTGGGCGTTTTCTTGCGCCGTTTTTTTTGCAAAAAATCGGACAGCTTGTGGAGTCAGATTTGATGAGCTTGCATGGGTTTTTAATGGCGCACATCATCTCGTTTATCCCATTGAGTTCCTTCCCAATTCGATATAAAACCTTCTTCACCACACTCTAGACATTCCCACCCAATTATATGACTATCAGGATCAACCCATACTTCTATTTCGCCATCACACTTACGACAGTTAACACTAGCGAAACTTACTGGCCGCTCATATGCAATTGAAGCTGATTCAATAATTGCAGTCAAAAAAGCTAATAACTCGATTGATTCAAAGTTTAATTCAGCCAAGCTTCCATCTTCATCCAAAAAGTGCTGAATATTTGTAATTAATGCCATTGCTGAATCCTCTTTGGTAATTGGATAAACCCTAACGCCCTACAGCATGCCCCAATACTTCACATGCTTCTTGGAACTTACTTCTGAATGAGACAGCGTCAAAAGCCCCTAATCTTTTTTGATTACTGAGTAAGACGCTAGTTGAATCAAACAATAGTGACAGAGAATAATGAATTAATGCCTTGCCTTTCAGGCTAACTATTTTTGGGAAATCAGGCCTAACGCTGAAATGTCCGACGTTGTACATATCCGGCCTCGAAGGCAATCCAAAATGAGAGCGGCCAGAAACTCGCTTTTGAAACCGAAATGCATGTAATGGTTGTCCATTTTCTTTCGCTATGCTTTCAATTAGCTCAAAGTCAATGAGTAGATTTTCCATATCCCCACCATATTCGCCTTCAAGACTATCACTCAATTTCTTGAAAATTGGAATTAATTCTACCGATATTGGCTGAGTATGAATATCTACCATATTTGCGTTGATGCTTATTTTCATATTCGGAGATAGTTTCTCGAAAAAAGGCCTAACGCCTCAATAAGCGCCGAGCGCTTTTTTTTCGGGAACGTCCGTCTTCATTGATTTGTTATGCGTCGTTTTACTCAAAAGTATATCCCCAAATATAGCAATGCACATGGAATAAAGCCTAACAATATTGAATAGGTTTTAGTGAGGCCTTTAAACAAAGAACGCCGCAGCACATAACTCGCTAAAGCGAAGATGGGGCCAACCCAACCAGCCATTGCCCATTGCGCATGATAGGCAAAAGAATCAGGTCCAGTGCGTTGATTCACATGGAAGTCAATTGTAATAATCAAATGAAATACTAGAGCAGGAACCATCGCTGCAATTCCACTCAAATATGCATTTCTTTCAGTCTTTGAATATTTATAAAGCACAATCAGTAGAATTGGGATACCGATGTTTAGCAAAATAAAAAACCAAGAAACTAAACCGTCACTAAACATTTTTCATAGACGCAATCGTGGTAGAACGGCCCATCACTGAGCCGCCCCCACACAGATCCGGACGTGCGGAACTACCGCATCCGGCTCTTCAGTTATATATTCACTCGTGCAGACGTTGCCTTCACGTGTCCGATAATAAAACATCTTACTTTCGTTCCTTTATCCAGCGACATTTAATTCCCGACACAACTTCGCCTGAATGTGACGAATTGCAATTCGGTTTTCATGCATTCTCCAGCCCTACATGTCCGGTGCATGTTTCTGTTGCAGTTCTGATATAACCGCTTGCCCCTTCGCCATGTGGTTGGCTTTCCCAACCTCAGACTACTATGAGCAAGTCTGACTGCCAAAAGGTCTTCGTTCGCCTCGTTTATGACTTAGCATCCCTACCATATCCCTATGGAACACCTTTGGCTCTCTCAAGTTCCTGATCCATCTCTTTATACATGCCACGGCTTGATAACTCCGCTGACTCGCCACAATCTCACCATAACGATTGCTTTGCATGGACTTCGACGGCGTTACAAGCCTGGTCAGTCAGAACTTAATGTATTATCGAAGCGATACCAGCACTTCAGGGACACGTATCCCCTATGGCCTATATAATTCTCTGTCTACGCTTCACATTGGTTGTTCGTCTGATTGTGTCTTCACACTGCAAAGCACTTCCTTTGCACAGACTCCGCGCAATGCGCAAGACTCGATACGGGTGGTTGGCTAAACCTTACCCGACAGGGACTTACACCCTGCAAGATGCATCAAGCTTGCTTGACGCACTAACGCTTTGCCAAGGGGCAAATGCGAACGTTGTTGGGCAAAGCCCTGTGAGTGTTTGTCCCAGCCGCGCTTTTTGCGGCGAACTTTGGCAACTTGTGTACGCCCAGCATGGGCATGAACTAATGAGGTGAAAGTCCTCTGTAGGAAGGTCACCGTTTATTTAACTTACC